>CALUIG010000006.1 GCA_944320625.1 uncultured Alistipes sp. | reverse complement strand
CACTCCTTGAAGAGTTCGCCGCGGTTTTCGTAGTTTTTGAAGAGGTCGAAGCTCGCGCAGGCCGGCGACAGCAGCACGGCATCACCCGGACGTGCCGCCGCCTTGCAGGCCTTCAGTGCCGCGTCAAGCGACGCGGTCGAGATGACCTCGGGCACCACTCCCGTAAATTCCCGCACGAGTTTTTCGTTGTCCAGCCCCATGCAGACCAGCGTATGAACCTTTGCCCGCGCAAAAGCTTTCAAGGGTTCGTAGTCGTTGCCCTTGTCCGTACCGCCGGCGATCCACACCACAGGACGTGTCATGCTCTCCAGAGCGTAATAGACCGAATCGACGTTCGTAGCCTTCGAGTCGTTGATCCACAGCACGCCCTCCCGCTCCAGAACGGGTTCGAGACGGTGCTCCACGGGTGCGAAATCGTAGAGCGAGCGGCGGATCCTCTGCGGAGACACTCCCGCGGCCAGTGCGGCCAGTGCAGCCGCCATGGCGTTGTAGGCATTGTGCAACCCCTTGATCTGCAACTTTGCGGTATCGATCTCCACGGAGGCTTTCCCGGCCGTGGCGGTGAACTTCCCGTCGCAGAGGAACGCATCCCCGGAGCCGCTTGCCACGGCGTTGTGGGCCATGAAGGGGAGCTGGCGCATCCGCAGGTCGTATTTCGGAAGTTCCCCGCCGATCACCGGATCATCCCCCGAATAGACGAACCAGTCGCGCGAGGTCATGTTCTGCGTGATGCGCATCTTGGCATCGACATAGTTCTGGAAACAGTGGTCGTAACGGTCCAGGTGGTCGGGCGTGATGTTCGTCAGCACCCCGACATGCGCCCGGAACCGGTACATGCCGTCCAGTTGGAAGGAACTCAGCTCCAGGACATACCAGTCGTAATTGCCCGTGGCAACGGAGTAGGCGAAACTCTCGCCGATATTGCCGCCCAGGGCCACGTTATAGCCGGCATCGCGCAGGATCTTGTAGATGAGCGACGTCGTGGTGGTCTTTCCGTTCGAACCCGTGATGCAGATACATTTGGCGCGGCCCATGTAGCGTCCGGCGAATTCGATCTCGGAGATCACCGGGATCCCCGCCTCACGGACCTTCCGCACGATGGGCGCCGTGTCGGGAATTCCCGGCGACTTGACGACCTCCGTAGCGGCAAGGATACGTTCCTCGGTATGGCCGCCCTCTTCGTAGGGGACCTGCCACTCGTCGAGTTTGGCCTTGAACCGGTCGGCAATCTTTCCGGCATCGGAGAGGAAGACCCCGAAACCCTTCTTTTTGGCGAGAATCGCGGAGCCGTAGCCGCTGATCCCGCCACCCAGTACGACGATGTTTTTCTTCATGTTATCGAATCTTCAGCGTAACCAACGTAATGGCTGCCAGCAGCAGCGAGATGATCCAGAAGCGGGTGACGATCTTCGTCTCGAAGAGTCCCTTTTTCTGGTAATGATGGTGAATCGGCGACATGAGCAGGATCCGGCGACCCTCGCCATACTTGCGCCGGGTGTACTTGAACCAGCCGACCTGCATCATTACCGAGAAACTCTCGACCAGGAAGACGCCGCAGAGAATCGGCAGGAGCAGCTCCTTGCGGATGCAGAGGGCAAAGACGGCGATCACGCCTCCGATCGACAACGAACCGGTATCCCCCATGAATATCTGCGCCGGGAAGGAGTTGTACCAGAGGAAACCGACCAGCGCACCCACGAGCGCCGCAGCAAAGACCACCAGTTCACCGCTGTCGGGAATATACATGATATTGAGGTAGTCGGCATAGACGATGTGCCCCGAGAGATAGGCCAGCACGCCCAGTACCGCCACGATAGGCACCGAAACCCCTGTCACCAGACCATCGAGGCCGTCCGTGAGGTTGGCGCCGTTCGAGACGGCCGTCACGACGAAGATCGCCACCAGCACGTAGAGCAGCCATGTGGCCAGGTCGTTGCCGCCCGTCAGCCAACCGTAGTCGAATTCGTTGTTCTTGACGAAGGGAATGGTCGTCTGGGTCGTCTTGCGGCTCTCGGAACTGAGGACCACGTTGCGCTGTACGCGGCCGATCTCCGAACCGTCCTCGTTCATGTAGACCGTCTCGACGGGCTGCGTCACCTTCTCACGGACCACGATGTCCGACGAGAGCCACATGGTCGTACCGACGATGATGCCCAGTCCGACCTGTCCCACGACCTTGAAGCGGCCCTTGAGCCCCTCCTTGCGGTGACGGAAGACCTTGATGTAGTCGTCCAGGCCGCCGATGAATCCCAGCCAGACGGTCGAAACCAGCATCAGCTGGACATAGACGTTGTCGAGTTTTCCGATGAGCAGCATCGGGATCAGAATGGCCAGGAGAATAATCACTCCACCCATCGTCGGGGTTCCCTTCTTCTGAAGCTGTCCCTGAAGTCCGAGGTCACGGATCTCCTCACCGATCTGTCTCCGTCGCAGGAAGTCGATGATCTTCCGACCGAAGATAATGACGATCAGCAGCGAGAGGATGACGGCTACCGCCGCCCGAAACGAAATGTACTGGAACATACCCGAACCGGGCAGGTCATAGGCTTCGTCCAGATACTTGAAAAGATGGTAAAGCATTTTTCAACCAAATAGTTAATCTCGAAAAAATCAGCACTTTTCCCCTTGGGGAAGGAGTTCGAAGGCACGCCGGACCTCCTCGCGGTCATCGAAATGGTGTTTCACGTCGCCGACGATCTGGTAGGTTTCGTGCCCCTTGCCGGCCACAAGCAACAGATCGCCCGGACGCGAAAGCAGCACTGCCGTACGGATCGCCTCCGCACGGTCCGCAATGCGCACGAAACGGGTTCCGGGATCCAACCCGGCAATCATCTCGTCGAGAATCGCCTCGGGCGACTCATGCCGGGGATTGTCCGAGGTGAAGATGGCCGTCGAAGCGTACTTCACGGCGATCCGGGCCATTTCGGGACGCTTCGTGCGGTCGCGGTCACCGCCGCAGCCGCACACCACGATCAGTTGTTGCCCGGGGGTGCGGATCTCCTCGATCGTACGCAGGACGTTCTCCAACGCATCGGGCGTATGGGCGTAATCGACCACGGCCGTCGTACCGTTGGCCGCCCGCACGACCTCGAAACGGCCGCTGACGGGATGCAGCGTCGACAATACGCGCAATACCTCCCCGCAGTCGAGCCCCAGGAGCCGCGCCGCGCCGTAGACGGCCATGAGGTTGTAGGCATTGAACCTTCCGAGCAACCCGGTCCAGAGCTCCTGTCCGTCGATCCGCAGCAGCATGCCGTCGAGGTGCATCTCGAGAATCCGGCAACGGAAATCGGCCATTCCGCGCAACGAATAGGTGCTCACCGCCGCCGCGGTATTCTGTACCATGACCAGACCGTTTCGGTCGTCGGCATTCGTCAGGGCAAAAGCCCCCTTGGGCAGAGCATCGAAGAAGCGTTTCTTGGCCCGGATGTACTCGGCAAAGGTCTTGTGGTAGTCGAGGTGGTCGTGTGTGATGTTCGAGAAGATTCCCCCGGCAAAGTCGAGTCCCCGGATCCGCTCCTGCACGATGGCGTGCGACGAACACTCCATGAAACAGAATTCACACCCTGCATCGGCCATCTCGCGCATCATGGCATTCAACCGGATCGGATCGGGGGTCGTATGCGTGGCCTCGATCTCACGCCCGTCGATCTTGTAGACCACCGTCGAGATCAGCCCGGCGCGGTATCCCAGCGCCCGGACCAGATCATACAACAGCGTCACGGTCGTCGTCTTGCCGTTGGTTCCCGTAATGCCCACAAGCTTCAGTTCCCGGCTCGGAAAGCCGTAGAACGCCGCAGCCAGGTCGGCCATCGCCCCGGCCGAATCCGGGACCACGACGTAAACCACCCCTTCGGCCGGCTCCGCGGGCAACTGCTCGCAGACTACCGCCGCAGCCCCTTTGCCGACGGCCATCGGGATGTAGTCGTGGCCATCGCTCTGCGTCCCGCGAATGGCAAAGAAGCAGTCCCCGGGCCGCACGCTCCGGGAATCGTAGGTCAGGCCTCCGATCCCGGTCCCGGGATCGCCATGCACCGCCCCGACGGAGGTGTGACACAATATTTCCGCAATTTTTTTCATCTCATTTCAACGTTATGGTTACCGTCGCACCCGGCGTAATGCGGGCTCCGGCAGAAATCGTTTGCTGGGTCACGGTCCCCTGCCCCGAAAAACGGACCTTCAGCCCGCGGCTTTCGAGCAGGAACAGCGCATCCTTCAGCCCCATGCCGCGCACGTCGGGCATCACCCCCGGCGCATCGGAGAGCGCCGTGACGGTTACCTGCGCGAGGCTGTCCACCCGCGTCCGGCCCCATCCCGTCCGGCGGTCATACTCCGTACGAGGCGAGAACTTCCCCGCCACACGGCGGATCTGGGCGATGTCACCCCCCTTGATCCGCTCCGGATAGCGGCGCGGACCGTCGGATTCGACCCTTCCATACCAGTCGTGTCCGCGGTTGTAGATGTAGTCGACCATGCGTTTCACCACGGGACCCGCCAGCGGCCCTCCGTAGTAGGCCTTTCCGGCCTGGGCCCGGGTCTCGATGGTCGTCAGCACCGTATAGCGCGGGGCATCGGCCGGGAAGTAGGCGATCATCGAACCCAGATAGGGGCGTCCGCCCTCGGTCGGCGAAGTAATCTGCGCCGTACCGGTCTTGGCCGCCACCCTGACGCGCGTCGTATCGCGGAAGAAGGCACTCGCCGTACCCTCCGTGCAGACCGCCTGCAGGCACCGCTGCACCTCGTGAAGCGCCGACCGCGAGGCGATCGACGAGGCGATCGTGCGGCTCTCGAAGCGCTCTTCGACACGGCCGCTGCGCCGCAATTCGCGGATCAGGACCGGAGAGATCATCTTCCCGCCATTGGCCACGGCGTTGTAGAAGGTGATCATCTGGATCGGGGCCAGCTGCACGCGGTATCCGTAAGCCATCTTCACCAGCATCACCCCCGGGTCGGGCACCTTCCAGTCGGTCGTGATCGAGGGTTTCCGCTCACCGAGGCGTTCAAGCCCGACGGTCTCGCCCAGGTGCAGCGTTTCGTGCAGGTAACGGCTGTAATCGAACTTCTTGCCCGTGATGCCGTAACGGTCCCACATCGCCTTGGCGAAGTAGACATTCGACGACGAGGCCACGGCACGCCGGAAGTCGATTTCGTGGTCCCCGCGGTGCGAATCGCGGATGTTGCGCGCCGGACCCACCGTCACCGGATCGCCGTTGTGGGTATCGTAGATCGTCGAGGGTGGCATGTGCGCATCGTCAAGCAGTGTGAGCATCGTCGCCAGCTTGAAGGTCGACCCCGGCTCCATCGTACGGCTCAGGGCGTAGTTTTCACGCTCGGAGTAGCTTCCGTCGGGATTGCGCCCGAGGTTGGCCAGAGCCAGGATCTCTCCCGTATGGACCTCCATGACGATCGTCGTACCCCACAGGGCGTTCTGACGCTGCAACTGTTGCCGCAGGGCCTTGTCGGCCACGTCCTGCAGATCGAGATCGAGCGTCGTCACCACATCCGAGCCATCCACCGGATCCTCATGGTCTCCGCCGGCCACCCGGCCGTAGAATCCGCGTGCGATGCGTTGGCGGAGTGCCGAGCCGGGTTTCCCGGCCAACTCCCCACGATAGGCCTCCTCGATTCCGTAATTTCCGCGGTCTCCCGTCAGTCCGATCGTACGCCGGGCCAGTTCACCCTGCGGATAGATCCGCTCGTCACGCTCGACAAGGTTATAGACCATCCCCATGTTCCAGTTCAGCAGCGGATAGCGTCGCAGCACCTCCCACTCGGCATAATCCACCTCGCGGGGGAAGATATTCACGGGCGTATGGTCACGGAGCGTATCGTAGATGCGCCGCGTGATGTACTCCTCGCCCCGCAGCCGGTCGAAGAAGCGGGCAATGGCTCCCCGGGAGCGCAGATAGGTCGTATCGCGGGGACGGACCAGACGGTAGCGCCGGGCATGTTCGTCGCGGAACTTCTTCGCATAGGCCGCGGCGGGTTTGTCCTTGAAGAAGGCCGCCAGGAGCTTGGCCAGCGAATCGGCCTGTTCGTGGAAGGTCTTCAGGGAGTCGAGACCCGGCGATGCGAAGTCGAAGGCGGCCTGATAGCGGAAGATCGACGTGGCGAGCGGTTCTCCGTCGCGCGAGAGGATACTGCCCCGCTGGGCCGGGATCTCCTCCCGGGTAAAGATACGGCTGGCCAGCCGGTCGGCATTGTAGGCCACCTCCGCACTGAAGAGCTGCACCCAGACGAGCCGGATGAGCACAATGCCCCCGGCAAGGAAGAAGAGAACGTACAGCAACCTTACCCGCAGCAGAATATCGCTCTTGACTTTGGAATGTTTCTGCTCCATGCCGGTCTAATTTTCGATGATTTCACCCGGAGCGAGCGGATCGTAGAGGTCGATTCCCCGGGCATGCAGCTGCTCGATGATGGCCGAATGGGTCGTGCGCTGGTAACGCTGCTCCTGGAGTCGGATCGAGCGTTCGCGCAGCTTCTGCACGTCGCGAGACAGGCGCGTGAAACGCATGTCGAGGTGCAGCGACCAGAAGATCACCACGATACTCAGGAAAAACATCCCGGCAATGGTCAGCATGTAGGGGTAGTATCTCGAGACACCCTTGCGCACGAGAATCGAGCCCGAGAAGAGCTGCCAGAAGGTACTCGAGCGACGGCGGCGTTCACGGGCCTCGCGCGCCCGGGCTTCGGCCCTTTCCGCCTCCTCGCGCTCCTCGTCGGCACGGATCTCCTCATCGGCCTCACCGCGCTCCATGCGGCGCACCTCACGGCGTACGCGACGTGCGAACTCCGCCTCCTCTTCGCGGCGAGCCTGCTCTTCGGGGGTTATGGGATCGAATTCGTGATCGAGGTACATGTTCTCAACGTTTTACGCCCGCCCGGAGTTTTGCCGAACGGGATCGGGGATTGCGGGCCAGCTCCTCGGCCGAAGGAACCAGCGCCTTGCGGGTCAGGGGATCAAACGGGGCCAGGGAACGCCCGAAAAAGTCCTTCTCGACCTCTCCCGAGAAGTTCCCGCTGCGCAGGAAATTCTTCACCAGGCGGTCTTCGAGCGAATGGTAGGAGATGACGACCAGCCGCCCGCCGGGCTTCAGCACCTTCAGGCTCTGTTCCAGAGCCATTTTCAGTGCCTCCATCTCACCGTTCACCTCGATGCGCAGAGCCTGGAAGAGTTTGGTGAGGAACTTCGCGGCCTCCTTGGCCGGCGTACAGGGTTTCACCGCCTCGACCAGCTGCGCCGTGGTCAGGAGCGGAGCCGCCGCACGGGCCTTCACCAGGCAGTTGGCCACTTTCCACGGAGTCTCCACCTCTCCCCAATCGCCCAGAATCCGGGTCAACGCCTCAACCGACGCGGTGTTCACGACATCGGCGGCCGTCACCCGCCCGCGCTGGTTCATGCGCATGTCGAGCGGGGCGTCCCCGCGGAACGAAAAACCGCGTTCCAGGGCGTCGAAGTGGTGGGACGAAACCCCCAGATCGGCCAGAATGCCGTCGACCTGCGTCACCCCGCGCAGGCGCAGCGCCCCGCGCAGAAAGCGGAAATTGCTCTCAACATAGTGGAAACGCGGATCATCGGGCCGGTTTGCCCGCGTATCGCGGTCCTGGTCGAAACCGTACAGGCGCCCTTCGGGCCCCAGATCGGCGAGAATACGGCGCGAATGGCCGCCTCCGCCGAACGTAAGGTCGGCGTAGGTCCCTTCCGGCACGATGCCGAGCAGGGCCACGGACTCTTCCAGCAGCACGGGCGTATGATAAGCTGACATGATCGCGAATCGACAAAGGTCTATTTGGGCGTAAAGTTAGTGTTTTTCCGAAAAAGAATCCGTATATTTGTCGCATTAAATTTTCGAAGCCCCCATGCCTCAGATAGACATCGGCGCCGTAATCAGGGAGAAAGCGCCGCACGCCGCGCGCTGGATTCCCCGTGCGGTCGTCAACTGGCTCCGCCGCACGATCCACGAGGCGGAGATCAACCACATCCTCGAGAGCTACTGGTCGCTGCCGCCCCAGGAGTTTATCCGCGCGGCCTTCCGCGAGTGGGAGGTCTCCTACTCCATCGAAGGGCTCGACCACCTCGATCCGCGGGGCCGCTACCTCTTCGTCTCGAACCACCCCTTCGGCGGCATGGACGGCATGATGCTCGCCGACAAACTCATCGAACACTTCGGCGACGCCCGCGTGGTGGTCAACGACCTGCTGATGCACCTCGAGCCGCTGCGCCCGCTCTGGATCCCGGTCAACAAGCACGGAGCGCAGAGTGCGGCCTATGCCCGGAAATTCGACGAGGAGTTCTTCGGCGACCGCCCGATCCTGACCTTCCCGGCCGGACTCTGCTCGCGCATGATCGACGGACGGGTGACGGACCCCGAGTGGAAGATCAGTTTCCTGAAAAAGGCATACGCCTCGCAGCGGCAGATCGTTCCGGTCTTCGTCGAGGGGCGTCTGTCGAACTTCTTCTACCGTCTCTACCGCCTACGCAAGGCCCTGGGCGTCAAGTTCAACATCGAGATGCTGTGGCTTCCCGACGAGATGTTCTCCCAAAAGGGGCGCCATTTCAGGATTGTCGTGGGGGAGCCGATTCCGGTCGCGGATCTCCAACGCTGCGGATCACTCCGCGAACAGGTGGAAGAAGTCCGCAAAAAGGCGTATTTTTTGGAAAAAACGCTCTCCGAACCCGCAAAATCCCGGTAATTATTGGTATTTTTGTCGCAGTATGCAACAGGAAACCATGGAACCCATCATCGAACCCGTCGCCCGGGAACTGTTGCTGGCGGAACTCACCCCCGCCCGCAAGGTCCGCGACACCCACAAGGCCGGCAACGAGATCTATATCTTCCCGGCTTCGGAGTGTCCGTCGCTGATGCGCGAAATCGGGCGGCTCCGCGAAGTGGCCTTCCGCGGTGCCGGAGGCGGAACGGGCAAGGAGCTCGACATCGACGAGGAGGATCTCGCGGGGGACGGATACTACCAGCTCATCGTATGGGATCCCGCAGCCCGGGAGATTGTCGGCGGATACCGGTTTATCGTCTGCACCACCCCCTATCCCCGCCACCTCTCAACGGAGCACTACTTCCGCTTCAGCGACCGCTTCCGTCAGAAATACCTGCCGCGCACCATCGAACTCGGACGCTCGTTCGTACAGCCGGCCTACCAGGCCCGCGGCAATTCGAAGAGCATCTATGCCCTGGATAACCTCTGGGACGGAATCGGAGCCCTGATCGTGCTGAATCCCAAGGCAAAATACCTCTTCGGCAAGGTGACGATGTACACCACCTACAAGGCCGTGGCACGGAATGCGCTGATCTGGTTCCTGCGCCGCTACTTTCCCGACCGCGAGGGGCTGGTCGAGGGGATCCATCCGATCCGGCTCGATCTCGACGACCCCTACTACGAAGAGCTCTTCTGCGGTACGACCTATATGGAAAACTACCGGATCCTGATCCAGAAGGTCCGGGAATTCAACGAAAACATCCCGCCGCTGATCAACGCCTACATGAATCTCTCCCCCACGATGCGGGTCTTCGACACGGTGTCGAATCCCGATTTCGGAGGGGTGGAGGAGACGGGTATCCTGGTGACAATCCGGGACATCTACCCCGAAAAGCGGTTGCGTTACATGCGCTGGCAAGGGTGGCGGGCCAACCTCAAGCACCGCCGCGAGGAGTTCAGCGAACAGCTCCGCCAACACCTCGACCGCATTGCCAAGAACACGAAAAAACGGAACGACTGATCGTTCCGTTTTTTTGTCGGCAGCGCGAGGGAACACCTCCGGGATGCGGCAAAAGGCGAAAACCGGGTGAAGCCTCCGCACCGAAGACTCCGGAGAGCGGCGGACAGAAAACACCGCGCCGAAGTCATCGGAAACGGAGTCCCGACGTGCGGAAACAGAACCTCACACGGTCTGGGCCATGCCTCCCGGAGCTCACTGCGCCCCGGTCATCTCGGACACCAGGGCTCCGGCTCCGCCATAGCGTTCGATAAGCATCAGAATACTCCTAATATCAACGGTAATAACCCGGTGCAGGGCCGGATCGTATCCGTAGTCCCGCGTCATCGACTCCCAGTTGCAGTCACAGACCAGCCCGATCAGCCGCAGCCGGGAATCGAGCATCGGACTTCCGGAATTTCCGCCCGTCACATCCCCGTCGGTGATGAAGCAGAGCGGCGTGTCGCACGCCCGTCCATCCCGGATCTCTGCTCCGAGTTCCCGAAGGCGCTCCGTGCGGCGGTAATCGGGATTCACCCCGTCGTCCTTGGCCGCGATCTCCGAGAACCGGGTCTGGAATCCGCGCGTATCCAGTCCGCAGACCCGTCCATAGGAGAAGCGCAGCGTCCGGTCGGCATCGGGATAATAGGCTCCACCCAGAAAAGCGATCTGCGCCGCCCGATAATCCTGCATTGCCTGCCGGTCGGACGTGTAACTCTTCTGTGCGGTACGTGTGCGTGCGCGCTGGAAGGCCTCGTCGATCGAATGCTCGACCTCAACGACCGGGTCCTCGTCATAGGAGCACCACGGGGCATCGAGCCAGCGGCGGATCCGTACCGAATCGGCGAAGATCGACCGTGCATAGAGGGTATCGACAAAACGGCGGATGTCGCCGTCATAGAGGCTGTCGACCTGTTCGGCATAGAACGACGGCAGCAGGTCGGCCGGAAGCTCTTTCCGGACCAGTTCCATCCCCAGGACGGTCATCTCACGATCCACCTCGGGAACCATCCGTCCGTAATAATAGGCGGCATTGTGAAGGTAGTCCTTCCGGGACATGCCGGTATTCACGCCGCCCTTCCGCAAGGTCTCCAGTCCCGGGCCGAAAGCCATGACGAAGTTGAGCATCCGGCTGCAGCGATAAAATCCCTCGAGCATGCAGTTGACGGCCCGGGATTCCACCGAATCGGCCAGCATCCGCTCCTGCGCCGCCAGGTAACGCTCCACCCCGGGGAAGCGCTTTTCCCGACGCGTCCATTCGACCAAATCCCGTTCGAAAGCCCGCTTACGGTCGACAAGGCCCTGACGGTCGATCCATTCGTTCATACCCAGCAGATTCTTGTATTCGTTGGCCAGGGCATTGAACTCCTCGTAATAGGCCAGATTCACCGCACGGTCGGCCCGCATGCGCTGTTGCAGGGCATCGAGCATCCGCCCGCGGATGGCGACAATCGGCCCATTGACCACATCCCGCGTGCGCCGGATCTCGGCGGAGGTGGCGCTCCGCGTCGTCCGCACCGGATAGCCGAGGCTCAGGGCGAAATCGCCCTCGTCATACCCCTCCTGCGAGACATGCAGGAAATTCCCGGTGGCATAGGGCACATTCTCCGGAGCATAGGAGGCGGGAGTTCCGTCGGGTGCGGCATAGACCCGGAAGAGGGCAAAATCGGGGTTGTGACGCGGCCACATGTAGTTGTCGGTCTCACCGCCGAACTTCGCAACGCTCTGGGGCAGCACCCCCACCAGCCGCACGTCATTGAAGACCTCACTGCCGTAGAGCACGAAGCACGTGGAGGCCCGGTAATCGCGTACCGTCCAGCGGTAGCGGGGCGTCTCGGCAGCCTGCCGTGCGGCAACCTTCCGCATCGCCTCGTAGAGCGACATCCCGTCAGCGACAATCTTCTGCACCTCGTCGGTCACATCGCGCACGACCCGGTCGATCTCCACGCTCAGCCCCTTGACCGGCAGTTCGGGGACTCCGCCGACGGCCCAATATCCCGTTTCGACGATATTCCGTTCGGGCGAGGAGTGCTGGGCCACGGCCTGATAGGCACAATGATAGTTGGTCAGCAGCAGCCCCTTCGCGGAGACGAACGAGGCCGTACACCCCTGTCCGAAGCGGACCACGGCCCGGGAGGCCGACTCGAAAGCCGCCCCGTCGGCCTGCAGGCCCAACTCCCGCATGACCTCCTCACGATTCTCGTACTGCGTCGGAAGCCACATCCCCTCATCGGCCCGGAGGCTTTGTGCCGCCAGGCCCAATGAAAGGATCAGCAGCGCAATTCTCATTTCCCAAACAGTTCGCTGCATCGTTCGTAGAGTTTTTCACCGCGCAATCCCTCGGCAATGATCCGCCCTTCGGGATCGATGAGCCAGATGGCCGGAATGCCGTCGATACCGTAGGCCTGAGCCACGGGCGAGAGTTTCCCGCCGACCAGGTCGCTGGCGTTAAGCCAGATCATCCGGTCCTCCTCGATGGCACGTTTCCAATCCTCGGCCTTGCTGTCCAGCGAGAAGGAGAGCACCTCAAGACCCGACTGATGGAACGCCTCGTACAATTTGCGGGTGTGCACGGTTTCGGCCCGGCAGGGCATACACCACGAAGCCCAGAAATCAAGCAACACGTACTTGCCCCGCAAATCCGACAGCCGGATGGTCCCGCCATCGGGAGTCTGAGCCGTGAAATCGGGCGCCACGGCTCCGGGCGATACCGAACGCACGATGTCGGCCCGCGCCTTCAGTTCATTGTAATAGGGATGCCCGGCCAGGGGTGCGAAAAACGCCAGCAGCGAGTCGAGCTTGTCGATCTTGTACATCGTAATCGGTCCAAGCACCGTATAGAGAGCATACACCGACGCAGGATCGGAATAGGTGATCGAATCGAAGAAACGGTTGTACTCCGCGTCGAAAGCCTGGAAAATCGCGTGGTCCCTGGTCTCTGCAAGAGCCTTGTTGCGCCGGGCATTGAAGTCGCGGCTGAAGTCGTGCATCAGATTGATCCGGGCATTCTCCTTGCCGCCCGAGACGCGTGCGAAATACAAATCGCTGAGATCCCCCTCGATGCGGACCTTGCCCCGCTCCGAAACGAACAGCGCCGTACTGCGGCTCCCATCGACCGCCAGGTTATAGACCCTTCCGGTGAGGCTGTCGGGCAGTTGCAACGCAAAACGTCCGTTTTCGGCCTTTGCCGTTGCAATCGTGTCACGGCCGTATTCGCCCACCTTGGCGAGAACGTAAACGGTGGAATTTCCCTCCATGCCGCCAATCACCCCTTCGAGTTTGCAGCCATTGTCGGCACACGACGCCGCAAACACGCCAACCGCTGCGGCCATGGCCGCGCGCATCCAGTTTTTCCGTATCATTACGCTGTAAAAGTTTAAAAAAGTTATTGCCACTTGTATCCCAACGAGACGATCCGTCCGAATCCGTCGTAGACCTTCGGACCCGACTCGACCAGGCCGTTGGTTTCGCTGACCACATACTGCAGGAGTTTGCCGTCACCCGTGGAGGGATTCCAGATCCCCACATAGAGGAGCTTGCCGTAGTACGAAGAGTCCGAAATGCTGTCATTGAACATCCACAGGAGCGAAATCTCGTAGCCCGGATACTCCTGCGTGACATCAAACAACAACTCCGCCGCCGAAGGATTCTCGTAGAGGGTGCGGTAGATCCGCTGCGGCGTGCCGTAGAAGATCACCGGACCCCGCGTTCCGAAGGCGAAGAGCGAAGCCTCCGCCATGCCGTCCGCCGTCGAGAGGTCATAGAGACCGGCCCCGGCATTGGCCCCGGCATCATACCAGTTGGCATTCATGTCGATGGCGTAGATCTTCCGGCAGGAGGGATTTCCGGGCTGCTGCATAAGGGCGAGGTAAAAATTGCTCGGATAACCCATCTGGGCATAGACCATCTCGGTTTCGTTTTCCAGCGGTTTTTTCGGATCGAAGGCCGTTCCCGAATTGGTGAAGGCCAGCACCGCCGGCTGATAGTCGATGTAGAGGAAACGCTTGCTCAGCTTGTCGAAGAAACAGCACCGTACTCCCGAGAAGGCCCCCGCCGTCACATTCCCGCCGATATAGGGTGCCGCATCATAGGGTTCGCCGAAACAGCGCACATCGTATTGTGCATAGATGCCGGACGTGTTGCTGTCGCTGAAGTAGATCGAGCCCTTGTTGACCAGATACTCCTTGCTGCCGCTCCACAAGGCAAACCCCTCGAATCCGACCTCCTCGATCCCCTCGCGGAAACACTCCTGATAGGTGTCGATGATCTTCATGTCGGCAATCGAGAGGCGGTAACCGCCGCGGTCTCCACCCTGAAAGAGATAGATGTGGTTACCGCCATTATTCGGAGCCACGATCATGGCACCCTCCTCGGGATGCAGCCCTTCGTTGTTCCCCGAAAAGATGGCGTGCGTCACATAATCGTCGGAATACCCCTCGATTCCGGCATTGACCTCGGGGTTCATCACCATGCTTACATCACCCTTGCCGTCGGCCTCCTCGTGGAGCACCATGAGGCCCTGGGGTGCGATGGTCTCGACCCGCAGGCTGAGTTTCTCGTTCACCGTCACGCCGTTGGTCCGGTCGGTGACGTAGTAGATCAGATGGTAGTCCCGGGCCGGAAGGTCCACCGTGATGTCGAGCACCCGGTCGGTGGAGAGCAGCGAGTCGATAAAGTAACCCAGAGCGGGATCCGGAACATACAGGTCATCCTTGAGCTGCCAGCGGTAGGTGAGATTCTCGTTTCCCGAGCCCTGCACCACCGTGGGTTCGATCTTCAGCCGCCCCAACTGGCGGACCACCACCGTCGAGGAGTTCAGGCCCATGTCGATCTCGATCGGCGTGAGCGTACGATAATCGTAATTTCCGTTGTCCTTCACACAGCCCGCCAGGAACAACGCAACGGCTGCGGACAGGGCTGTCAGCCATACGTATTTGCGTATCATTGTCAGATCTTTTTACATTCTACGTTTTCATGATTCTCGGTACGGGGATTAACCCAGTCCGCCCGATCCTCCGTTGTAAACCGGGATCGTGATCGGCGTTCCGTCCTCCTCATACTGGGGATTCTCGGAGAGGTACTCCCGCACCTTGCGGTTGTAGTAGCCCAGCGTGGAGATGTCCGACGGAGAGGGCAGCTCCTCGATGCCGCACACGGCGAGGATGATGCCGTACTTCTTCTCGGTGAAATCCCCGAAACAGGTCCGGTAGACGGTCGAATCCCAGTTGTCGGGTTTGATGTACTTGTCGCCCCAGCGCAGAATGGCCTCGTGTCCACGGGTAAATCCCAGCACAAAGTCCGCATTGGGCTGCAGGGCCACCACAAGGCGTACTTCACGATCCTGAAGCCCTTCACGGCGGATGGTGACGGGAACCGTCGTTTCGTAAGCCCCGGCCGGGAGTGTCACCTGAGTCGGGAGCTCGTAGTGGGTACCCGCTACGGCCGTAGACTCCCCGGCATTGACTCCCACACCGATGGTGCGGTCATGGTCGGCGGCGAATCCGATGATCCGGACCCGCAGATCGAGCTGGTGGGTGGGCTCTTCGGTCACGGGAAATGAGAAGACCAGCGAATCGCGCAAGCTTATTCCGTCGGCTGCCAGCATCTCGAAATAGACGGCCGGCGCATCGTCTTCATAGATCAGAATGTCGTGCTCGGAACATCCGGTTCCGGCAAGGGCCAGGAATCCCGACATCAGCACGTATGCAATATGTTTCTTCATGGTCGTATGGCATT
Source organism: uncultured Alistipes sp. (assembly GCA_944320625.1). Lineage (GTDB taxonomy): Bacteria > Bacteroidota > Bacteroidia > Bacteroidales > Rikenellaceae > Alistipes. Next base: position 17,416 of record CALUIG010000006.1, on the reverse strand, counting down.
ATTGGTTGTATTCGGTCTCCAGATCGGGGCGTTCGACGGTGAAGGCATCGGACAGCGTGTACTGCAGGTAACGGTACATCTTCCCGTCGGGAATCCACGCATGGCGTTTGCAGAGGAAGAAGAAGTGTCCTTCGCCCCAGAACTCCTTGAGGTATTCGTTGCGCAGGGCGCTCATCACACCGGCATCGTCGAGCGTTGCGGCATCCAATCCGACGGTAATCCCGCGGTGCTGCCGCACGGTGTTCAGCAGCGAACAGGCCTCGGTGTTGTCCTTGCCGATGCGGCACTCGGCGGCAATGTAGTAGAGTTCCGAAAGGCGGAACAGCGGAATACGCGCCGCATAGGCGCTGTTGTAGCCCTCGGGCTGGTAGAAGCGCTTGACGATGTAGTTCGTCGAGTAGCCGACCGTCACCCGTTCGGAGACGTAGAGCTTGCGGTAGTCGGTAGCCCCGACATCCCCGGACTCATACCACTGCTCGAAATAATACGAACCTTTGCTCAGCACCTCGGCGGCCACGGCCTCCTTCGAGAGCCACTTGTCGTAGAGGTTCTCCAGGTTGAAGATATTCAGGGCAAAGAGGTGCTCGGTCGAGAAGGAGTAATCACACTGCCGCTCGTCACTGCCGGTCAGGTTCTCCGATGCAATCCACGGGAATCGTTCCGTACAGTCGGCGATCAGCGTCGTAGCGGCCGTATAGGCATTTTCCAGATCACCGCTCCAGAGCAGCGCCCGAGCCCGCAGGGCCCGTACGGCATACCAGTTCATGCGCAGGTGGCGGTCTCCGAGGAAAACGTCGCCATCCACCGAGAAACTCCCCTCGCAAATCGGATCGGCATCCCGGAGCAGCGCCTCGGCCGTTTCGAGATCCTCGATGGCGCGGGCGATCACCTCGCGGCCCGACGAATTGGGAACGGGATTCTTCGTCAGCGACGACACGTAGGAGATTGCCGGAGCGTCGAGATCGGAGAAGTCCCCGAAGATCTTGAAGAGCTCCAGGTGCAGGAAGGCCCTCAGACCCAGCGCCTCACCCTTGATCAGGGCGTACCGTCCCGTGGAGAAGAGATTACGGCTGCCGTCGATGCAGTCGAGGATGTTGTTCAGGTTGGCGATCGTGTTGTAGAGTCCGTTCCAGAAGCCGTCCGTCAGGCTGCGGACGTTCGTTGCGGAGAGGCTGCCCCGGGCCACGTCGGCATAGACCGTATTGTTGGTATAGTCCAGGTCGTAGTTGCCCACGAGTGTCTCGAAGAACCCGTAGGTCAGTTGTCGCCCGTAGAGCTCTTCCCCGGCGAGTTTCGAGTAGACGCCCACGAGCGCGTCCTCGAATCCCTGCTCCGAGGAGAACAGATCTTCGGACTTCACCTTGCTCTTGAGCTGGACGTCGAGCCAGTTCTCGCATCCGGAGAGGGCCACGGCCGCCAGCAGCAATATTGCGTATGAGAATGCTTTTTTCATGATTCGGAGTATTTAGAAGTTGACGATCAGGGTGCAGGAGCCGGTACGTGCGAAGGGATAGGTCGTTCCGCGCTCGATCTTCACGCTCGAGAAGGAGGCCACGTCGTTCATGTTCACGAAGAGCTGCAGACGCTCGATGCGGAGTTTCTTGAGGAACTTCCAGCGGTAGAAATCGTAGCCGATCGAGATCGAGGAGATGTCCAGCCGGTTGTAGTCCTGGACGAAGCGCGAAGTGGCCAGCGTGGGCTGCTGCCAGTCGCCGACGTTGCGGAACAGCACCCGATCACCCGGCTGCTTCCAGGTGGCGTAGTAGGCCCGGCGGTCGACGTTTCCGTTCATCTGGGCATTCTCGACCTTGTCGATGAGCGTCGTGTTGTAGATCTGACCGCCCCAGCGGTAGCTGCACGACAGCGCCACGGAAAGACCCTTGTATTCGATGTTGAATCCGAACATGCCGCGGAGCTTGTCCTCGGTATCGCCGCAAATGACCTTGTCGGCCACATCCCACGTATCGGTCATCTGCCCGTCACGGGTGAGGAAGATCTCCCGTCCCGAAGCCGGGTCGATACCCAGCGAACGGACCGCCCAGATGGCACTCAGCGACTCACCCTCCTCGAAGCGGACCAACGGACGGTTGTCGGTTTTCGACAATTCGTCCTGCTCGGCGTTCACCGACCGCAGCGAGTTGGAGATCCGGCGGATTTCATTGGTGTTGTGCGTACCGTTGACGAAGAGGATGATCGAGGTACGATCCTCGGGGCGCGAGAAAATATTGCCGCTCAGGTTGAACTCGATACCCTGGTTGAGGATCTCGCCCAGATTGGCCTTGTAGGTCGTGAAGCCGAGCGAGGGCGGGATGTTGATGTCGGTCAGGAAGTCCTTGGTCACGGCACGGTAGTAGTCGAAGCGGAGCTTCAGCCGTCCCCAGAGATCCATGTCGAAGCCGATATTGGCATCGAACTTCTGCTGCCATTTCAGGTCCTCGTTGGCCAGCGCCTCGAGGTAGACGCCCGACATACCCTGGTAGTTGCGGTCGGTGTAGTAGTTGTAGAGGAGCTGCGCCTGGTAGGAGTTGAACGACTGCGAACCCGTCGTACCGACCGATCCGCGGATCTTGAGCTGCCGGAGCCACCGCACATCGCGCAGGAAGGGCTCGTTGTGGAGATTCCAGCCCAGACCCGCCGACCAGAAGAGACCCCAGCGGCTGTTCGTTCCGAACTGCGAGGAGGCATTCCCGCGCAGGGTCATGTCGGCCAGGTAGCGGTTGTCATAGGAGTAGTTGCCCGAGAAGAGCACACCGACGGCCCGGTTGAGCGACTCGCTGCCCGTGGGCGTGCTGTTTTCGGCATACTGCTTGGCAAAGATGATGTTGTCCATCTGCGCATTGGGGAATCCCACGGCCGAATAGATGTAGTTCTCGCTCCGGTTCTGCTCGATGTTCGCACCGGCGTTGGCGAAGAGGGCATGACGTCCCCAGGTCTGGTTGTACTGCAGGTTCAGGTCCCCGCTCACCGAGGCATACTTCCCGTGTCCCGAGGTATAGGAGCCGCGTTTGAGATACTCTTCGGTCGACGAGGCGAGAATATCCCGGAACGACGAGTGCGATGCCGGCAGGAACTCCTCCGTACCGGTGGACTGCTGCGTGAAGGAGAAGCGTCCCACCACCTTCAACCGGTCGTTGAACTGGTATTCGAGATAGGTATTGTTCGTTACGTCGAAGTAGTTCGAACCGTAACGCGTACCGTTTGTGGCATCGGTCATGGGGTTGTAGACCACCCCCGAATAGACCGGTCCGTAGCCCAGTTCTTCGAGCAGATTGCCGTTGTCGTCGCGGATACGCCAGTAGGGGTTCAGCGCCACATAGTCCGAGAAGGAGCCGTAGGGCGAATCCTCCGACTTGGTTCCCGTGAGGGTGATCAGGTTGCGGAAAAGGAACTTCTTCCAGCGGTAGCTGACGTCGGCACCTCCGGAGATCGTGTTGCGGAACGACCCCTTCATCACACCCTGCACGTCGTTGTAGCCGAAGTCGAATCCGGCACGCAGCTCCTCGCCGCCCACCTCCAGACGCACCGAATGCTTGTGTCCGACCCCGACACGCGTGGGCTGTGCAAGCCAGTCGGTATTCACGCCGCTGCGCACGGCCTCCAGGTTTTTATAATAGAGGTCCTTCTTGTCGATGTCGTTCTGCGGATGATCGCCGTCGTAAAAGCCCAGCAGACGCTCCAGTTCGAGTTTCTCCTCGGCGTTACACATGTTGTAGCTCGACAGATCGGGGATTTCGAGCGACAGGCTTCCGGTGTAGTTCACCCGGACTTCGCCGGCCGTCAGCTTCACGGTCTCGATGACCACCACGCCGTTGGCGGCCTTCGAACCGTAGATGGCCTTGGCCGAAGCATCCTTCAGCAGCGTGACGCTCTCGATGCGGTTCATGTCCAGGTCGAGGACCTTCTGAAGCGTGGTCTCGAAGCCGTCGAGGATGAACAGCGGCTGGTTGGGGTCCTGCGTGTACTGCCCCTTCAGATCGGGGAACGACGACGATCCGCGCATCTCGATCACCGGCAGGTTGTTGGGGTCGGAACCCATCGAGAGGTTGTCGATCATGTTGAACGACGGATCGATATTCTTCAGACTCTGGATCAAATTCTGGTTTCCGCGACTCATCAGCTCCTGCCGGGTAACGGTAACCGACGAACCGGTGAAGCTCTCGGCCTTGCGGGTGAAGATACCCGTCACGACGACGTTTCCGACGTCGACGGCCTCGGGCTGCATACGCACGTCGTGAGTCTCCTCCATGTGGAGCTGGAAGCGCTGCGTCGTATAACCCACGAATGAATAGGCGAGAGTCAGGCCGTCGGCCACACCTTTAAGGCGGTAGTTTCCCTGTGCATCGGTGGTCGTACCGCGGTCGGTTCCGATGATGGCGATGGTAACGCCGGCCATCGGGAGGCCCTTCTCATCGCGGACCGTACCGGTCAGTTCGCGCTCCGCGGGGCGAAGGGGGGGGTAGCGGCGGCCCGGGGCTGGACCCGAACGATGACCACATGGCGGTCACTGAATTCGTAGGTGAGGTTCGTTCCGCGAAGCACGTAGTCGAGTGCCCGGCTCAACGGGACATTCACGACCTGCACCGGACGGTTCGGAATCCGGGCGATCTCGCCCGCATTGTAGACGAACGACAGACCGCTCTGCTGTTGCAGTTCTGCGAAGATTTTCGACAGAGGAGACGCCGGCATACTGAGCGTAATGGGCTGATTCTGTGCCATGACCAGTGTCGTCAGCAACAGACATCCGGCCGTCAGGAGCACGCGCAGTTTCCGGAATGGGTTGTAGTAGATTTTTTTCATGTCAACGAGGTTTTTTTGAGGAACAAGGCCCGAAGGCTTATCTGGATCCCGCCGAGGCGGGAGGAGGCTGGAAAAGAGTGATGTGCCGGTTATTCAATGACGATGTCACCTCCTTCCTCTTCGTAATGGAAATGACCGACCCGAGCCAGCAGGTCGAGAATGGGCCGCAAGGTGGGATAGCGCAGGATCCGGGCCGAGATGACCTCCCGGGCAGCCTCGGTATTGCCGAAGCGGATCCGACATTCGTAACGGTCCTCGAGACGCCGGGCAATCTCCTCGAGCGTCATCCGGTCGAAGACCAGGAATCCATCCCGCAGAGCCGTATAGAGCCGGGTGTCGACCTCGCGGAGTTCGATTCCCGACCCGGAAGTCTCGGCCTGAATACCGGGGTGCATGACAACCGACTTTCCGTCAACCGCCGTGAAGGAGACCGAACCTTCGACGAGCGTTGCCACGGAGCGTCCCTGCCCCTGCTGCACGAGGAATTCGGTGCCGAAGACGCGGATCGAGGCGTTTTCCAGATCGACGACGAACGGCTTGCCGGGATCCGGAGCCACGGCAAAGTAGATTTCACCTGCGGCTTCGACCCGACGGATCTCCTCGCCGAAACGGATCGGGAAGCGCAGTCGGGAATGATTTCCGAGCCAGACACGGGTTCCGTCGCCGAATTCAAGGGTCTGTTCGGGACCTGTTCCGACGGCGATTTCGCAATATTCGGGCTCCGACTCCCGGAGGTTCTCCACGGTTCCGACCCGCAGGATTCCGGAACTGTCGCGCCTCATTCCGAGCGTATCGGCGGCGAAGAGCCCTTCGATGTCGCGGCTCGAACCGTCGGGAAGGGTCAGGACGACCTCGGCAGCCACCTCGGGCCAGTCGCGGAGCGGTTCCGGCGCGGCACCCTCCCGCAACAGGAGGAATCCTGCGGCCGCGACACAGCAGACAACGGCTGCGGCTGCCGCATAGCGGACCCGCAGCAACAGATGCCGCCGGGAGGTCCGGCGCTCCACGGCCCGCAGGGCGCGTTGCGTATCCACGTGTACGTAGCGGTGTCCGGACTCCAGGTCGCGGCACAGTTGCTCGAAGATGTTCCGGTTGCGTTCCGAGGCATCGAGCCATTGTTCGAGACGTTCGATCTGCCGGGCATCCGCGTCTCCGCGCAGGAAACGGACGACGAGATCGGAAATTTCATCGTGGTCTTTCATGGCAAACATCCGACTTTTTATATTATTACACCGTAATTCGGAAAAAGGGGTAACGATTCGTCATTTTTTTTGGATCCGCGGACCGGCCAAAGCCTCCGAAACGGGCTGCCAGAGCGGTTGCAAGGGGGTAAAACCGGGACTGGGCATTCATTTGTAAGGAATATCTCCATCTTTACAACCATAAGATAAACAACATCTTACACAAACGATTCGAAAAATCTCCGGATTTTTCGGGACGGGAAGGCCGATCGTATTTATTATTTTTTTTAATTTTGTCCTTGTCTCTCACTCTTCAAACCCCGGAATCGTGACCGAGCACCTCGCATACGAGCACTATTACCGCCGTCTCTTCGAAACCTACTACGCGTCGTTGGTCAACTTCGCCTGCCGCTACGCACATGACCCCGAGGAGGCCGAAGACATCGTGCAGAATGTCTTCGTCGCCATGTGGAACGGACGGATCCGCTTCGAAAACGGGCAGAAGATGCGCAATTACCTCTACCGCGCGACGATCCACGGCGTCTACAACGTCGAGCGTCACCGCCGGGTCTGTGAAACCGGCATGGCCGTGCTGTCGCAGCACCAGGCACAGGACGACACGCTGCTGCAGGATGCCATCCTGGAACACGAACTCTGGTGCCAGGTGGTCGAGGCCGTCGACGAACTCCCGGAGCGCTGTCGGGAGATCTGCCGGATGACCCTGGCCGGGAAAAAGCCCGGACAGATTGCCGAAGAGCTGGGGCTCTCGGTCGAAACGGTCAAGAAACAGAAAAAAATAGCCATTCAGAAACTCAAGGAGCGCTTCGGAGTCTGGATCCTGCTGTTCTTCCCCTGACCTGCGACCCGCCCGGACAAAAAAATCCCCGCCCGAAGGCAGGGAACCAGGCAAACAATTTGTTAATTATTGAATCCGAATCGGATTAAAGGCCGGATAAATCCTCCGCTATGACCTTGTACATCTCCACACTCCACACCCGAGGTCTTTGCAACCCGTCCTGCCGATCATCCTTCGATATAATCCAGGGCTGATCGGAATCGGACAACTCCTGCGTCGGAAGTTCCGGTTTCCCGGGGCACGGCCAACGACCGCTCCCCTCCATTAACTTACGGTGCTGCCGGCATGACAAGAGGGTTTTTCATCGCTTGGTGTTTTTTAACGGTTAGAACTTTCATCTTTTCGGGAACGGGCCCTCGGCCGCGTTCTGCTTTTTCAGCAGTCCAAACCGGGTGCCAGAGCGTCCGGGAAGGGGCAACAGGCGACAAAAAACACAGTCAATCAGTAAAATACACACCAATGCCGCAACTCCGGGGAACGACGGGAAGGTGTGGAAAAACAGTTCCGGGTGTGGAGATATTCCACACCCCGGAGAGAGCCCGACAGAAATCGGGTTACTCGATGCCGTAGTGATGAAGTTTGTTGTAAAGCGTCTTGCGGTCGATGCCGAGGAGTTTGGCGGCCTGCGACTTGTTTCCCCCGGCAGCAGCCAGGGCGCGGCGGATCTGCTCCTCTTCGGAGACGGGATCGTGCAGCGACAACGACCCCGGAGCACCCGTTGCACCGGTGACTTCGCGCGGCAGATCCCCGACGGAGATATACTCTCCGGCGGCCAGCAGCGTGGCCGACATTACCGTATTCTTCAACTGTCGCAGATTGCCCGGCCAGTCGTACCCCGCAAGGGCCTTGACCGCCGCCGCCTCGAATCCGACGATGTGCTTGTCCAGTTCGCGGTTGGCCTGGTCGAGGAAGAAGTCGGCGAAGAGTGGAATATCCTCGCACCGCTCCCGCAGACTCGGGACACGCAACGAGAAGGAGTTGATCCGATGGTAGAGATCGGCCCGGAAAGTTCCACGGGCAATGGCGGCTTCGAGATCCTCGTTCGTGGCCGCCACCAGGCGGATGTCGACCGGGATTTCGCGGTTTCCACCCACGGGGCGGATCTTCCGCTCCTGAAGGGCCCGCAACAGTTGCACCTGGGTCTCATAGGTAAGGTTTCCCACCTCGTCGAGGAAGAGCGTTCCGCCGTCGGCCAATTCAAAAGCCCCTTTCTTGTCACTCACCGCTCCGGTAAAGGAGCCTTTGATGTGTCCGAAAAACTCCGAAGCCGCCAGATCACGCGGAATGGCCCCGCAATCGACCGCCACGAAGGGCTTTCCGGCACGTTTGCTGTTCTGATGGATGAGTTGGGCCACATGCTCCTTGCCCGTACCGCTGGCTCCATTGACCAGCACCGACATATTGGTCGGGGCAACCAGCCGGATGTATTCGTAGAGGCGCCGCGAAGCGTCGCTGCGTCCTTCGATGTAGCTGAACGAATGCGACTCCAAAGACTCCTTCGGGGAGCTTTTCCGCACGGGCTTGGCAGCCGGCATGGCCTTGGCAGGCATCTCCAGCGCCTCCCGGATCTTTTTGAGCAGTTCGTCGGGGTTTACCGGTTTGGACACGTAATCGCGGGCCCCGAGCTTCATGCAGCGCACGGCATTCTGAATCTCGGCATAGCTCGTCATGACGATCACCGGGGCCGCAATCGCCCTTCCCGACATCCACTGCAAAAGGGCGATTCCATCCTCGTCGGGCAAACGCATGTCACTGAGCACCAAGGCAAACTCCTCGTCCGAAAGAGCCGTACGTGCAGCGGCAACCGTCGAGGCCGTCGCCACATCGAAGCCGCGTTTCGAGAGCCACGTACGCAACATCAGGGCGAAGGTTATATCGTCATCTACGATCAGAATCCGTTCCATAAGGCTACAAAGATAGCGTTTTTTCGGCTTCCGCAACGATCGCGCGGATTTTCGCAAGGATCCCGCGCAACTCTCCGCTGCGGATTCCGGCCGCATGTGCATCACCGGCCTCGGCCCGGCGCAGGACTTCGGCCACTCCGCGGTCCCCAAGCATCGTAAAGAGCGGGACCATTTTGTGAGCCAGGGCTTTCACCGTCGTCTCATCCCCGGCATCGAGGGCCTGCTCCAACTCCGAACAATTTGCAGCGGTCTGCTCGGCAAAGGAGCGCAGAATGTTCCGGGCGGCTTCGGCATCGTCGCCCGCATAGGCCGTCAGGACCCGGAAATCGACCCCATCCGATTCCCGGGAACCGCCGGGTGCCGCATCTCCGGAGAGATCCGGCCCTTCCGAATCCAACCCCTCCTCCACCCCGCAGGCGGCATGGATCGCCGCCACGAGTTCGCGGGCAGAGAAGGGCTTGCGCAGACATCCGGCGAAACCCCGCTCGGCCAGATCGGCGGCATCGAGCTCCCCGCGGGCCGATACGGCCACCACGGGCAACGACGCATCAACCCCGTGCACGGTCTTCAACACGCTGAACCCATCGGCCGAAGGCATCTGAATGTCGGTCATCACCAGATCGAAACGCCCTTCGGCAACGAGTTTCCCGACATATTCGGGATACTGACACCCTTCGGCCGCGATTCGTGCCCGGCGGCACATCGCGGCGGCCATCTCCAACTGCAGCGGATCGTCATCGACCAGCAACACCCGTAATTCCGTTCCGGCGGCGCGTTCGGCCGCCGCATCCGCGCCGCCGGGCACGCTTTCCGGGACGTCTCCGGAGAGTGTCCCCACCTCACCGGTCTCACGGACCGGGAGCGTAACGATAAAACGGCTCCCCTCCCCGGGCCGGCTTTCGAGTGAGATCTTGCCGCCGAGGAGCTTTACCAGACGGTCGACAATCGAGAGTCCCAATCCGAATCCGTCGACACCGCGGGCCGAACTCAGCCGTACGAATTCGGCAAAGATCCGTTCGCGCTCCTCACGCCCGATTCCGCGGCCCGTATCGCGCACGGAGAAGACCAGCGTCCCCCGCACCACGTCAACACGCAGCGTAACCCAACCCTTATCGGTAAATTTCAGGGCATTGGACAACAGGTTGTCGGCAATCTGCCGGATGTGGAAAGCATCCCCCTCCACGATCTTCGCGGCCCCGTCTCCGGTCTCCAGACGCAGGTCCAGCCCCTTGGCAGCGGCCGAGGCGGCAAATCCCGCCCGGATGGTCTCGAAAAGCTGGGCCGGATTGAAGGCCACGCGATTCACCTCGATCTTGTTAATATCCAGCCGGTAGAAATCCAGCAGGCTGTTGACCAGAGCCAGCAGGTGTTCCGAAGAGTCCTTCATGTTGTGGAGGTAGAGTCCCTGCCGTTTGTCGGTCGTCAGGCGCGACAACAGGTCGATATAGCCCATCACCGAGCCCAGCGGCGCCTTGATGTCGTGTGTAATGGCCAGCATCAGCTGTTCACGGGCTGCCAGCAGCGCCTCCTTCTCCCGATTGGCACGCTCCAACTCCCGGCGATAGCGGTTCCCGCGGTTGATGTCGCGCCAGAGGATCCCCACGAAGAAGAGCATCAGCAGGATCGATCCGCCCGTCACGGCCCCCAGGATATGCGACGTACGGCGCCGGATCCCCTCGGAGCGGCGGATCCGCCGCATCAGCAGGGCCGTATCCTCGGCTTCGAAGTCGAGAATCAGGCTGTAGATCTTCATGTTTACCAGATCGTTGCTGTAACTCAGCCGCAACCCCTCCTGCCAGGCACGGTCGTAGATCGTCAGACGGTTGCTCGTAACACTGTCCTGCAGGGCGCGGAGCACGAGTTCGATGGTGTCCTTCACCATTCCGACAGGCAGCATCGTTCCGATCCCCTCGCGGTGCGGAGCCGCCCCTGCGGAATCCTCCGGAGATGCGAACAGATCGGTCATCCGCTCCAGGAAGCGGCGTTTGTTCCGGGGTTCGGCCTCCGTTTCCAGGCTTTCGATCCGGCGGAAAGGCATCGTATCGGCCACGATGCTGGTCTGCGGACCGATCAGTTCACGGATGCTCTTGTCCAGCAGTCCGGCGGTCGATCCGGCCCGGATCGTCTGGCGCAGACTCATCGTACGACGCTCCTTGTCGGCCAGCAGGCGCGTAATGCTGTCCAGGCGCATCCGCTGCAAGGAGTCCTCCCCGTCGGTGAGCGAACGCAGCGAGTCGATGCAACCCTGAACGGTACGCAATTCGCTGCGGTAGCGGTTTTCATAGGAGAGGTAGCCGGCGATCATCAGCTGACCGTAACTTTCGGCCTGATAGAGGTGGTAGAGCGTGCGGTTGACGGCCGTACGCTTGGTATGGAGCAGGGCGTAGTCCCTGTCGGGCGAGGAGAAGCGGACCACGGCCCGATAGACGTAGGCAATGGCCAGGATACTGACCGCCACGAGCAGCACATACCCCGCAACAATCTTGGCTTTGACGAATTTCGACTCCTTCACGGAGCAAAGATACGGAAAGTTCCGCGCATGGACAAGTCTCAAAACAGGAACAGTCCCGCGGGCCTTTATTATCGAAAAACGATAAATATTTTTTGATATTCAAAATTTGTTTCTATATTTGCGGCTGTAACGATCCGAAAAACAAAATTCGACATGAAGGAGTTGCTCACGGCAGAACACGTCACCAAACGCTACGCCGCACATACGGCGCTCGATGACGTTTCGCTCGCCATTCCCGAAGGCTCGGTCTACGGACTCCTCGGACCCAACGGAGCCGGAAAGACCACCCTGATCCGCATCATCAACCGCATCACGGCCCCCGACAGCGGCCGTGTCCTCTTCGACGGGCACGAAATCGCCCCCGAGGATGTCTACCGCATCGGCTACCTGCCCGAGGAGCGCGGACTCTACAAGAAGATGAAGGTCGGCGAACAGGCCCTCTTCTTCGCCCGGCTGAAGGGCCTTTCGCGCCGCGACGCCCTGGCCCGGCTGAAAGTATGGTTCGAGAAATTCGGGATCCAGAGCTGGTGGGACAAGAAGGTCGAGGAGCTCTCGAAAGGCATGGCCCAGAAGGTGCAGTTCATCGTCACGGTGCTCCACGAGCCGCGCCTGCTGATCTTCGACGAACCCTTTTCGGGATTCGATCCCATCAATGCCAACCTCTTGAAGGAGGAGATCCTGGCCCTGCGCGACAAGGGTGCCACGGTGATCTTCTCGACGCACAACATGTCGTCGGTGGAGGAGATCTGCGACCACATCACGCTGATCAACAAGTCGCACAACATCCTTTCGGGACGGGTCGACGACATCCGCCGCCGCCACGGAGCCAACCTCTTCGAGGTGGCCTACCGCGGCGATGAAGAGGCCCTGCGGCGTGCCGTCGAGGGTCGTTGCGAAATTCTCGAAGGGGCTGCCGAAGAGTCCGTCTACCGGACCCTGAAGCTCCACGTTGCCAGCGACGACGAGGTTCGGGCCGTGATCGCGGCGGTGAACGAGGCGGTCGACCTGCGTTCGTTCCGCGAGATCATCCCCTCGATGAACGACATTTTCATCCGGGCCGTGAACGGCCAACTTTAATTCAAGAAAAGCCATGTCAAGATCCAACATACCCATCATCATCCAGCGCGAATTCAACGAGCGCGTACGCAAGAAATCGTTCATCATCACCACGCTGCTCATGCCCGTCCTGATGATCGCCCTGATGGCCGCCCCGGCACTCATCATGGAGTATTCGCGCGGCGAGCGGAAGACGATCGCGGTGATCGACGAAAGCGGGCTCGTGGCCCCGCAGCTCGAAAGCGACGAAGAGATCCGCTTCGAGACCACCGACCTCTCGACCGACGAGGCACGCAAGGAGTTGACCGACCGCTTCGGCGTCCTCTACATCGGCTCCGACATCCTGGAAAACCCCGCAAACGTGCGGCTCTATGCCAATTCGTCGTCGTCGCTCTCCCTCGAGAGCAACATCACCGGCCAGATCGAGAAGATCCTCGAAGCCGAGAAACTCAAGGCCTACGACATCGAAAACCTCGACCGGATCCTCTCCGAGGTGAAGACCACGGTCACGCTGCAAACCTTCCGCAACGACAAATCCCAGGAGCAAGACACCCAGGCCCAGTCCTCGGGCGTAGCCACGGCCCTGGGCTATGTCCTCGGCTTCATCCTCTACATGTTCCTGCTGATCTACGGATCGATGGTCATGCAGTCGGTCATCGAGGAGAAGAACAACCGCGTGCTCGAAGTGATGGTCTCGTCGGTACGTCCCTTCGACCTGATGTTCGGGAAGATTCTCGGCGTGGCGGCCGTCGCCGTGGTGCAGATCCTCATCTGGGGCGTGCTGATCGTCGCCGTGGGCGGCTTCGTCCTTCCCCACCTGATGCCCGCCGAGGCCATGGCCGGCGTCCAGGCCATGCAGCAGGGCATGCCCGACGCCGCCTCGATGAGCGGCCTGGACCCCGACATGCTGCAGGCCGTGGCCGCCATGACCGACCTGGGCTACATCCTCAAGATCTTCGGATGTCTGCTTCTGTTCGTCTTCGGAGGCTACCTGCTCTATTCGACCATGTTCGCCGCCGTGGGCTCGGCCGTCGACAACGTCCAGGACGCCTCGCAACTCCAGATGCCCATCACGCTGCCGATCATCCTCGCCCTGCTGATGATGCTGGCCGTCATCAAGGACCCCAACTCTTCGTTGGCTTTCTGGTTCTCGATCATTCCGTTCACTTCGCCCGTGGTGATGATGGCCCGCATCCCCTACGACATCCCGTGGTGGGAGATTCTCCTCTCGCTCGCGGTGCTCTACGCCTCGTTCATCGTGATGGTCTGGTTCGCCGCCAAGATCTACCGCGTGGGGATCTTCATGTACGGCAAGAAACCCACCCTGAAGGAGCTCTTCAAGTGGGTGCGGTACAAATATTGACACAGGCCTTCCGGAGCGGATTTGTCGCTCCGGAAGGTTCGTTTTTTGCCGGGAGGTTATTTTTCTGTTATTCGGATAACAGATTTACTGAAAATTTTTCGTAAATTTGTCGCCGATACGGCATTCACGGAAAAAATTTCTACAAAATACCTAAAATTCAAAGAGCTATGATCTCGATCGACAACTACGATTTCAAAGGCAAACGCGCGATCATCCGCGTGGATTTCAACGTGCCCCTCAACGAGAAGGGCGAAGTGACCGACGACACGCGCATCCGTGCCGCCATGCCCACCATCAAGAAGGTGCTCTCCGAGGGCGGTTCGGTGATCCTCATGTCGCACATGGGACGCCCGAAGAAGAATCCCGACCCGAAATATTCGCTCGAGCAGATCATTCCGGCCATCGAGAAGAACCTCGGCACCAAGGTAGAATTCGCCGGGGACTGCATGGGCGAGAAGGCCGCCGAAATGGCCAAGGCCCTCAAGCCGGGCGAGGTTCTGTTGCTCGAAAACCTGCGTTTCTACGCCGAGGAGGAGGGCAAACCCCGCGGTCTGGCCGAGGACGCCACCAAGGAGGAGAAGGATGCCGCCAAGAAGGCCCTGAAGGAGGGTCCGCAGAAGGAGTTCGTCAAGAAACTCGCTTCGTATGCCGACTGCTACATCAACGACGCCTTCGGAACGGCACACCGCAAGCACGCTTCGACCTACCTGATCGCCAAGCATTTCCCCAATGACAAGATGTTCGGCTACCTGATGGAGAAGGAGGTCAAGGCCATTTCGTCGCTCATGGAAGCTCCGCAGCACCCGTTCTGCGCCATCATCGGCGGTTCGAAGGTCTCGACGAAGATCGGCGTGATCAAGTCACTCATCGAAAAGGTCGATTCGATCGTCATCGGCGGCGGCATGACCTATACGTTCGCCGCAGCCCAGGGCGGCAAGGTCGGCAACTCGATCTGCGAGCCCGACATGTTCCCCGTGGCACTGGAGATCCTCGAACTGGCCAAGCAGAAGGGCGTTCAGCTGGTGATGTCGCCCGACGCACTGATCGCCGACGCCTTCTCGGCCGACGCCAACACCTCGACGGCTCCGGCCAACAACATCCCCGACGGTTGGGAGGGTGTCGACATCGCCGACGAGGGCAAGAAGATCTTCCGCGAGCACATCCTCGGCTGCAAGACGATCCTGTGGAACGGCCCGGTGGGCGTCTTCGAGATCGACAAGTTCGCTACCGGCTCGAAGGAGGTGGCCCTGGCCATCGCCGAAGCCACGAAGAAGGGTGCCTATTCGCTCATCGGCGGCGGTGACTCGGTAGCCTGCATCAACAAGTTCGGACTGGCCGACCAGGTATCCTACATCTCGACCGGTGGCGGCGCCCTGCTCGAATACATCGAATTCGGCACGCTGCCCGGCGTAGAGGCTATCCGCGAATAAGACCGCACACGGCGGACAAACAATCCCGAAGCGGAGATTTCCGGAGCTCCGGAAGTCTCCGCTTCTCTTCAACAAACCCGAACCACACATGAAACGTATCATCCTTTTAGCAGCAACCGTGGCCTTTATGGCAGCCTGTCAGAACACCAATACCAAGACCCCGGCCATCGACCTTGCGAATTTCGACCTGTCGGTGGCACCGAACACCGACTTCTACCAGTATGCCACGGGCGGCTGGCAGAAGAACAATCCGCTGAAACCCGAATTCTCGCGCTACGGCTCCTTTGACGTGCTGCGCGAAAACAACGAGAAGCGCATCAACCAACTCTTCCAGGAGATGACGCGGCTCGAAACCGCTCCGGGAAGCGTCGAACAGAAGATTGCGGACCTCTACAAGATGGGGCTGGACTCCACGCGTCTGAATGCCGAGGGAGCTTCGCCGCTGGCCGCCGATCTGCAGCTTGTCGAGGGGCTGACCGACCGCAAGCAACTCCCCGACGTGCTGGCCAGGATCCATATGGCCCTGGCCAATCCGTTCTTTGGCATCGGCGTGATGGCCGACCTGATGGACAGCAACGTCAATACGCTCTACGTGGCCCAATCGGGCCTTTCGATGGGCGACCGCGACTACTATGTCGACCCGGAGAATGCCTCGATCAAGGAGGCCTACAAAAATTACCTGGTCCGGATCTTCACGCTGGCCGGCTATGACGAAGCCGCAGCCGCCACGGCCGCAGCCGACGCTTTGGAGATCGAGGATTCGCTGGCCGAAGTCTTCTTCTCGAATGTCGAGCAGCGCGACATTCCCGCTCAGTACAACCCGATGACACGCGCGGAGTTCGCCAAGGCTTACGATGCGATCGACTGGGATGTCTACTTCGCCGGAATGGGACTGGCCGATGCCGACCGCATGATCGTGCAGCACAAACGCGTCATGGAGCGTGTCAATGAGATGTTCAAGACCCTCCCGCTGGAGAAGATCCGTCACTACCTGGCCGCCCAGATCATCGACGGCGGAGCCTCGTCGCTGAGCGACGATTTCCAGACCGCCTCGTTCGAGTTCTACGGCCGCACGATGTCGGGCCAGCAGGAGCAGAAACCCCGTTGGAAACGGGCCATGTCGGTACCCAACGGATTGCTGGGCGAAGCCGTGGGCGAGATGTACGTGGCAAAATACTTCCCCGAAAAGGACAAGCAGCGCATGACCGAACTGGTGAAGAACCTGCAGACGTCGCTCTCGCAGCATATCGCCGCCCTCGACTGGATGTCGGATGCCACGAAGGCCAGAGCCCAGGAGAAACTGGGTTCCTTCACCGTGAAGATCGGCTACCCGGACAAATGGAAGGATTATTCGACGCTTGAGATCGATCCGGCGAAGAGCTATTACGAAAACCTGCGCGACGCAAGTGTCTGGGCCACGAAGGACAACCTCGAAAAGTACGGCAAACCGGTCGACCGGGCCGAGTGGGGAATGACCCCGCAGACGGTCAACGCCTACTACAACCCGACGACGAACGAGATCTGCTTCCCGGCCGCGATTCTGCAGCCTCCGTTCTACAACCCGGATGCCGACGATGCGGTGAACTACGGTGCCATCGGCGTGGTGATCGGCCACGAGATGACCCACGGGTTCGACGACCAGGGGCGTCAGTTCGACAAGGACGGCAACATGAACAACTGGTGGACCGAGGAGGATGCCGAGGCCTTCAAGGCGAAAACGGAGATTCTGGTCAAGCAGTTCGATGCCATCGAGGTGCTCCCGGCCAAGGATGACCAGCCGGCCCTGCACGCCAACGGCGCCCTTTCGCTGGGAGAGAACATCGCCGACCAGGGCGGTCTGCGGGTGGCTTACACGGCCTATCGCAACTCGCTGGCAGGCAAGGAGGCTCCGGCTCCGATCGACGGATTCACCGATGCCCAGCGCTTCTACCTGGCCTACGCTACGCTCTGGGCCCAGAACATCCGCGACGAGGAGATCGCGCGTCTGACGAAACTCGACGTACACTCACTGGGCAAATGGCGCGTAAACGCCACGCTGCGCAACCTGCAGGATTTCTACGACGCCTTCGGTATCACCGACGGGGAGATGTTCCTGCCTGAGGAGGAGCGTGTGATCATCTGGTAACCGCCGACAGGAAGAGCGGGTCAGCCTTGCGGCAACCCCTCCATGAAAAAGCCGTCCGAAACAGTTTCGGGCGGTTTTTTCATGGGCCGGAACCGGAATCGATCCGGAAGCAGGGAAAGGTCTCGGAACCGCAAGGCTATCGGGTCCTAACCCAAGAAAAGCCCCGGAGCCGAAAATCTCCTCCGTGAGCAG
>CALUIG010000005.1 GCA_944320625.1 uncultured Alistipes sp. | reverse complement strand
AATCGCCCTCCCGTATGTTCAGTTCAGCACATACCCTTCGGGCGTTTTGCGAATGGTTCCCTGTTCGACCATCTGGGCAATCATCCGCGACAGCGACGGACGCGCCACCCCGAGAATGAAGGCCGTCTCCTGGAGGTTGCGGACGGCGTGGTTGTCCTTGAGGTATCCCAGAATCCGTGACGAGAGGCTTTGCAGGGCGAATTCGTTGATTCTCCGGCTCAGGAAGAGGCTGTGGTCGGAGAGGATGGTCAGGAAATTCCGCAATACGGTCCTGTCCTGTTCGAGGATCCGGAGCATGCAGTCTCGCCCTACGACCCAGAGCCGGCAGTCGGAGTTGGCGACGATCGACACGGGGTATCGGTTTTCGGATCCGAAGATGAATGCCGAAGCGAGGGTGTCGGGGGCCGAGAGGGTGTCGAGGGTGAGTTCGCGGCCTTCGGAACTGGTCATTTGGGCATAGACACTTCCCTCGCACAGAAGCAGCAGCGAACGGCAGATACTGTTCTGCAGGGCGATGAAGTCGCCTTTCCGGTAGGAGGCATAGCGTCCCGGGGATTTTTGCAGGATGGTTTCCAGCAGGTTTCTGTCTCCTCCGCGGAAGAGAGGCATGTCGTAAATTTCACACTCCATAGAGACTTGAATGTTCGATCGGAGATTCGCCGTAACCCATGTTACGCGAAAGCTCTTTGCGAGACGCTACTTTTGCGGCCGGTTTCGGAGCATCCTTCGTTTTTGTTGTGCGGAGGAGTTGCCGGGCCGGATGTTTTGAAGTTACAAATATAGCAATAAAAGCGCCAAATGAGGAGAATTCTTTTCGCAGTTTTGTGGATCGGACTGTTTGCGGCCTCCTGCGAACGGGACGAGTGGACTGTTGCTCCGTCGGTTCCGGGGGCGGATCAAGCGGTTTTCCGGCTCAACTATACAGCCTACGAGGGGGATGCCGTGCGGTCGTCACAGCTTCGGGTGGCGGATTACGACCGGGTGGAGTTCCGGGTGATCGACGCTTCGGGGGCGGTGGTCGGCGACCTGAAGGGACTTTACGATCCGGAGACCTCGGTATTCCGGATCGAAGGCCTGCGGGCCGGGGACTACCGGCTTCTGATCCTGGGAATCCGGGGCGACGAACAGCAGGACGGTGCGGTCATTCATCCGATCTCCCGGGCCGATGAGGAGTGGCTTTCGTTCCCGGCGGATCTCGGGCGGCCCCTTGCGGCCGAATATTTCTATTCACAGACACCCTTCTCGGTCCGGGTTACGACGGATTCCTCCGGGAACGTGGAATCCGAGATCACGGGGACGCAGACCCTTCAGCACCGTATTGTCGGGCGAGCCGATTTTGCCCTGGACTATGCGACGCCCTATGTCCGTACCTCGATGCTTTCGGAGCGAGTGACGCTTACGGGGCCGCGTTTCCGGACGGGCATGAACGGCGACGGAAGTTTCGTCGGGGAGAGTGACGGTTCGGATCTGGAGTTGGATCTCGCGGCCTCGACTTCCTATCTTTTTCTGCCGACGCTGGAGGGTTCCCCGCTGCAAGGGGGGATCGAGGTCGTGACGCGCACCTACCGGGGCGGTCGGGTCCGTCGTCTCTTCGATTTCGAACTTGATCGGATCGAAGCCAACCGCATCGGGCAGGTGAATACGCCGGTCGTCCATCCGGACAACGAGCTGGGGACGATGTTCATCACGGAGCGAGCCTACGCCGAGGGCGCGCACGGACTGATACTCCAGGACGGCGAGCCCAAGGAGGTCTATACCGATCCGACGCAGCGTCGGTTCAATACGGCGGCTCCGCTTCAGCTTTCGATAACCGATGAGGGCGAGTTGCATGCGCGTTTCTACTCGCCGCGGCCCTTGACGGGGGTCCTGATCCGGGCCCGGATACCGTCCGTGGGCGAAGAGTTTCTGGACCTGGCCTATTTCGACCGGATTCCGGCCTTTGCCGATTTCTACGAACCATTGCTGCTGTTGCAGCGTCCGAATCTCTGTCTTTCGGCCTCGGGGCGCTGGGTGGAGCTTCCGCAGTTGGAGCTGCAGGATCTGAACGGCATCGAGTTCAAGATCGAATCGGAGGATCCCTATTGGGCGAAGCTGCAGGGGATCCTGCACGGCTGGAACATCGCGTTCAGTCTCTACGGCGGGGATCCCGATCTGCCGAACGGAGGTCCTGTGGGCAACTGGATGGGCATTCGTCCGGTGCATTGCCGGGAGGTTGTCGCCCTGTTTCTGAACTTCACCTACATGATCGACATGCCGGAACATGAGGAGATTCTGCGTGCGAACCAGGATCGGCTCTACGGCAACGGGGGAGTGAACGACAAGGTCTCCCCCGAGACGGTTCTTGCGCAGATGCGGCAGACCCGGAGTCTGAACGTGGGTCTGGTCTATGCGGGCAACGGAGTGGTGGGGCTCGGAGGTGGCTCGGTCTTCGGGGCCTACCAGCAGGCGTGGGTCCAGCACTATACGAATACCTATTCTTGCGAGATCATGTTTCACGAGTTGGGGCACGTGATGGGTTACAGCCACAGCAGCTCGTTTACCTATGGTCCGTGGGCACAGGAACTGATGAATACCTTCTATGTCAACAATCTTTCGCAGATGCCGATCGATTCGGCGTCCTATCTGGACAGCCGGTCGAATCCGACACTGTATCCTTAACGAGAAGACCATGAAAAGAGAGATCATATACCGTTATGCGGCGGCGAGTATGACCGTGTCGGTGCTGCTTGCGGGGTGCGCGGAGGAGCGCACGCTTGCGCCCGATTCTTCGGTAACGACCTTTGCGCTGCGGCTGAGTGCCGCGGCTGCGGAAGTTCCGGAGCGCAGTGCCCTGCCGGAGTACGATGCGGAGACGCGGATCGGAACGGTGACGGCCTACCGGTTCGAGGGTGGAGTACTCCGGGAGGTGCTTCCGGGACAGCCCTCTGCCGACGGAGCCCTTTATACTTTCGCCACAGCCTCGCCGCGCGGGACGCTTCGTCTTGCGGCGAATGCGTCACAGATCTCCTCGTTCGGGACGCTGGTTCCGGAGGAGACTTCTCTCGGGGAGTTTCTTCAACTCGAGGGTACGATCGGGGAGATGACCCGCGAAGGCGTATCGATGACCGGCTCCGTGGAGCTGGAGGGCGTTTCGACGGTCTCCGGACCGATTCCGGTGACATTGCGGCGCAGTGTGGCGCGAATCGACCTGCTTTCGCGGGATGCGGAGGTGGAGGTCCACACCGTGACGCTTGCCGGTCTGGCCGACGGCGGGTATGTCTACGGGACCGGGACGCCGGCGACGCCGGCGTCTGCCTCGCGGACGGAGTTCCGCCGCGACTACGGGGATCGTCCGTTGACGAATCGCCGGGAGACGCTGCTCTACCTTTGTGAACAGCCCGGTGACGGCGTGACGGCCGAGGTGCTCGTGCGCTTCGGCGGGGGCTGGCACCGTCTGAAGGTCGGCTTGCCGACACAACTGCTCCGCAATACGGTCTATACGCTGGAGGTTTACGGCCGGGGAGCCGATGCCGGCGTGTCGGTTTCGACGGGAACCTGGGAGAGCGGCTCCTCGACGGAGTCGTCTCCGGTTTGCCGGGCTCTGGTGGATGTCGAGGCTTCGACCTTTCCGCAGGGTGTAACCTTCAGTGCCGCGCGTGATACGGTCTTTATTCCCCATACGGCCAGCGAATTGCGTCTGGTACTGCTTGCCGATGCGGATTCCGAGGTTCGTGTGGACGGGAATGTCCGCGGGGTGAGTGTCGTGCCGGATGCCGTGACGCGGGATTTGCAGCGGGTGGCGGCGGTTTCGGTCTCCACGCCGTTGCGGGTGCCGGGCACCCGGACCGAGTACATGGGACTGACGCTCTCTCGGAATGATGTCGCTTCGGGGCGTGTGGTATTGGTTTTCGCGGCCAATCCGGTCCGTGTTGAGGGGCTTTTGTCATTCGATCTGGAGGGGATCTGCGACTTCGGACGTTATGTCGACGGAGAACTGGCGCGGATTACGCTTCCCGCGGAGATGGCGGTACGCCTGGAGTTTGCTTCCGGCACTCCGCGATGGATGAATCTGGTCCGGGAAGGGGAGTCGTGGCGTCTGTTGGGCGGGTGGAAGCCCAACGATCCGGAGGCCGACGGCCGGATGCAGGAGGCTCACCTGGTGATCACCGATCCGGACGGGAGCGACGAACGCTATACGGTCCGACGGCTCAACTGGGGTCTGCCGGTTGTGGAGATCGGCGGTATATGGTGGTGCAAGTACAACCTGCGTGGCGACGTGAAGCGCTTCGAGGATCAGGTTCCGATTTCGGGGGACCCGGCTGCGGATTCTCTCCTGGCCGACTACCTGACGACGTGCGACGAGGCGACTCTGCTGTCGCTGCTCGGCGACCAGTACCAGGCGGGCAACACGCAGGGGCTTCCGCTCCGTCACGACGGAACCTTCTTCTACCACGAGGGGATGCGCTCCTCGGGGCAGAACTTCGGAACGCTGGACCCGACGGCCATGGCTCCCGACGGCTACCGGGTGCCGGGCTACGACGACTACGCCTTCTTCACGCGCAGTGAGAACTACAACATCGGCGGAGTCGGGGAGCGGACCTACCGGAACCGTGCGGAGGAGGAGATCACGGTCCGCATCCAGGAGCGAGCACCTTGGTTTTTCGGGAATTCCTACGGGACGATTGCGATCTACGAATTCCGTTCCGGAGGTTCGACCTGGGTTCTGGCGGGCCTCGGACACCAGTGGGATACGACTCCCGGGAACATAGCCCGCATGATGCTTCTGCTGGCCACCTGGGGAGACACGTCGCAGACGTGGATCATGGAGGGGTATGCCGATGCGGACCGTCCGGGGCAGAACTGGATCAAGTACGTCTCGAACAATACGACCAAGACGCGCGTGCTGCGTTGCGTGAAGACGCCCGTGGAGTACATCTACGAATGAGATTCGAACAACATCTGCAAATCAAATAACCAAATCAAAAAGAACAATTAGAACAAGATGAAAATGAAAACGAACCTGAAGACGAATATGAAGCTGTTTGCCGTTGCCGGGGTGCTGGCACTGGGGGCAAGTTCCTGCTCCGAGGCGATTGTTCCGGCATCGGATCCGGGGGTGTCTCCGGTTGTCCGGATGCAGCTGGCCTCCTACGAGGGTACGGGTCAGGCGCTCGATGGCGAGAACGAGGTGACCGATCTGCGAGCATGCCTTTTCGAGTCGGGAGTCCTGACGAAGGTTTACGAGGCTCCGACGCTGGTGGACGGCGGTTACGGAATCCAGTTGGACCGCCACGCCGGGACGCTCTACGTGGTAGCCAATACCGAGGGTCTGCTGGACCTTGACGCGCTGCAGGAGCATCCGATCAGCGAAAGCGAGTGGCTGCGGCTTGCCGTGGGATCGCGGAACGGCGCTCCGGCCCGCTTTTTCTCGGGCCGTTTGACGCTCGACGGCATGGAGAACTCGCAGACGGAACTGCCGGTGACGCTGAAGCGCGGAGTGGTCCGTTTCGACCTGCAGATCCGCACGGCGGGTGTTGCTTCGGTGCGGAGCCTTACGCTGAAGAATGCCGCACAGTCGTCCTACCTGTTCCCGGTCGAGGGAGTCCTTTCGCCTGCCGATGTTGAGCGCAAGGATGCCGTGGCGGAGATCTCGGAGCCGCTGACGAAGGATACGCCGGGGGTTCTGTATGTCTGCGAGCAGGAGAACGACGGTCTGGAGGTGGTTATCGAGGCCGAGATCGACGGACAGCCGAAGAGACTCTCCAAGACTCTGGACCGGGCTCTGGAGCGCAATAAAATCTATACGCTGACCCTTCGCAAGGATGTGATCGACGTGCGTCTGGACCTCTCGTTCGACGAGTGGGAAGAGGGTGGTGACACGGAACTGACTCCCGTACGCCGATAGTCCCGATCGGGAGACGGTCAAAATACGGTCCACATGAAGACGCTGAACAACAACTTTAGGTTTCGGACATGGGGCCTGCTGGCCCTGACCGGGATTCTTGCCTCGTGTACGGATACCCACGGCCCGCTTTCGGAGGATTCCGCGGCCGGGCGGGTGGTTCGGATCTCGGCGGCGCCGTTTGCGACGGAGTCGGGCACGGCGTCGGAGGATGCGCTCGGGGAGGTGCATGCCTACCTGTTCGAGGAGGGTTTTCTGACCCGGATCTACGAGTCGCTGCCCGTTGCGGACAACGGCTGTGAACTTCCGCTCGAACGCCTTTCGGGTCGGCTCTACGTGGTGGCGGACGCCCGGCCCGAGGTCGCCTCGGGGAGACCGGCTCCGGGGCTTCCGGAGGCGGAGTGGCTCGATGCGACGGTCGGAGTCCTTGATGCTGCGACGGCCGGGTTTGCGGTCGGGAGTCTCGATTTGCGACAGGTTTCACCCGCTTCGGGCGCGGTTCCGCTGACTTTGACCCGGGGCATGGTGCGCTTTGACCTGCGGCTGCGGGTGGCCGGGAGTGTGGAGGTTGACACCTTCACGCTGCTCGATGCAGCCCTTGCGGGCTACCTGCTGCCGCAGGATCCGGTTTCGACACCCGCCGGGGCGGGACGTGCGGATCTGACGACGTCCCATTCGCTGCCGTTGACGGAGGATACCCCGGGCGTGGCCTATCTCTGCGAGCAGGACAATGCCGATCTGCGGGTGAGAGTCGGGGCCGTAATCGACGGGAAGCGCCATACGCTTGAGAGTGCGTTGCCGCGTCCGCTCGTGCGGAACCGGATCTATACGGTGACGCTGCGCAAGGACATCATCGATACGGACGTTTCGCTGGTCGTCGAGTCGTGGAACGACGGCGGGAATTCGGATCTTTCTCCCGACTGGGACGGACGCCTGACGGTCGACCGGGCCCGGTCGACGATTCCCGGGGATGTCCGGATCGAGGAGGATGGCACGGCGCTCGTACTTCCCTATACGGATACGGAGGTTCTGTTGGCCGTGGCGTGCGACAGCCAGCTGGAGGTCGTACCGCAGACGACGTTTCCCCTGACGGTCGAGGAGGTCTCGACGGGGAGCAGTCCTGCGGATATGAATCTCTTCCGGATCCGCAAGTCGCTCTACGCTCCGAATCGCGCCTCGGCCGAGATTCCGGTCCTGTTCCGCCGCAAGGGACTGTCGCAGATCTATCCCGAGGACCGGATTCTGCTGCGCCTGACGGACAATCCGACGCGGATCGAAGGAGATTTGAATTTTGACAATGACGCCTATACGGTAGATTTCGGCCGTTACGTCGACAACGAACTGGGCGTTTTCGTTCTCCCTGCGGAAAAAGAGCTGGTCGTGGAGTTCGACGAGGGTGAGGATCCGTGGGTGCTGATTTCTGCGCATGCCGACCGGGCGAATGCCTTCCGGGTGCTTGGAGGCTGGCGTCCGAACGACCCGACGGCCAACGGCCGTCCGCAGGCTGCACGGCTGGTGGTCCGCAATCGGGCGGACGGTTCGCAGCGGGAGGTCTATACGGTGGTGCGCCGCAACTGGGGGCTTCCGGTGACGTGGTTCCACGGCGTGTGGTGGTGCAAGTACAATGCGCGGGGCAATTCACGGCGTTTCGAGGATCAGGTTCTCTCGTCTGCGGACCCGGCGGCAAAGGCCGGGATGAGCGTCTACGACTATCTGGCGAACTGTACGGCCGAAGAGTTTTTCGACCTTTGGGGCTGGGCCTATCAGGGTGACAGCGGCCAGGGGCTGCGGGTCGTGGAGCAGGACGGCAAGGCGGTTCTGGAAGGTTTTTCGACGAACATGACGGCACATATCAACAAGCTTCCGCCCGATGCCCTTTCGCCGGACGGCTATGAACTTCCGTCGATGGAGGAGTACAACCGGGTCTTCGACGCCACGGACTACGTCTGGATCATGTGGAGCGGCTCCCACAAGCTGCGGGTTCCGTGGGAGGGGCATTCGCTGGTCCGCCGCAGCCAGCAGCGCCGGCACGACATCGTGGTGGGCTCGCTGCAGCTGACCGAACTGATCAGTGTCGGGACCTGGAGCCCCGATTTCCCGGAACACGAGGCCGTGACCTGGTACGGTCCTGCGGCGCAGTGGAATGCCGACGGCATCAAACACTCGAACCACTACAACAACATTCTTTTCGGAGTCTATTCTCCGGAGGGTTCGGGGTGGTACATCGCCGGGGCGCTGGCGAATCTCTACATGATGAAGAACGGTGCGGGGGCGAATGATACGCGGATTCTGCGTTTCAAGAAGTCGCCGGTGGAGTACATTTACGGCGAATCGGCCACACGATAGGTTCATCGGTTCCGGTATCGGACAGTGATCGCCCCTGTTGCAGGAATGCGGCAGGGGCGATTTCCTTGCCGTTGTTACCCGTTTTGTGTTGTAAATTCGTTAAAAGAGGATAATTTGTCGTTCGGGGCTGCGGTTTGTGCGCAATCTTTTCGTATATTTGTGTCCGAAAATGAAAAACGATAATCAAAATACGATAACACTATGGAAAACAAACTGCAAGAGCTGACCCGGAAACTCTATGACGAAGGGCTGGAGAAAGGTCGTGCCGAGGCCGACAAGCTGGTTTCGGAAGCTCAGGCCGAGGCCCGGAAGATCGTCTCGGCGGCCGAGGCCCAGGCCGGGGAGATCATCCGGAAGGCGCAGACGAAGGCCGAGGATGTGGAGAAGAACACCCTGACGGAGATTTCGCTGGCCGGGAAACAGGCCGTTTCGAAGATCAAGTCGGAGATTGCGTCGCTGATCGTTACGAAGTCGATCGCCGAGGGTGTGAAGGCTGCGGCTATGGATGCAACCTTTATCCGGGAGATGCTCGTTTCTGTTGCGAAGAACTGGAACGGCGCCGATTCGGGGAAGGTCGAACTGCAGGCTCTGCTTCCGGAGGATGCGCGTGCGAAGCTCGATGCGGCCTTTGCCAAGAGTGCCAAGACGCTGCTCGATGCCGGCATCGAGGTGGGCTGGTCCAAGGAGGTGAAGACGGGCTTCAAGGTGGGCGCCAAGGATGGCGGCTACTACATCTCGTTTACGGATGCCGACCTGGAGGCTCTGCTGGGCGAATACCTGCGGGATAAGGTCTACCAACTCTTGTTCAAGGCTTAGGAGATGTTCGCAAACCAATATTACTGTCTGGTCGCCTCGCTCCGGGATTACACGCTCGATTCCGATACGAAGGGCTTCGATGCCCGGGGGATCATCGAGGAGATTCTCGAGGGGGTGAGTCGGACCGATGCCCGGGAGGTGCGCCTGCTCTACGGTTATTACGACTGTGAGAACCTTGCGGCGCTTCGCGGCAGACGTTCGGCCTTCAATCCGCTGGGCAACCTGACGCGGGAGGAGCTGGAGGAGGAGCTGAAGACTCCGCGTCGGCTTCCCGGGGAGGTGGCGCGGGTGGTCCGTGCCTATGCCGATCCCGAAGGTGAGGATGCCGAGTCGGTGGATACGGCGCAGCGCTTCGAAAAGGAGCTCTTCGGAGCCTACTATGCGGCCTGCGCAGGTTCGCGGAGCCGTTTTCTGCGGGCATGGTCGGTCTTTGACCGGAATCTGCGCAACGTCACGGCAGCCATTGCCGCCCGGGCGACGGGCCGTTCGATCGAGGAGTCGGTCGTGGGCGGGGGCGACGTGGCCGAGCAGTTGCAGCGCAGCTCTGCGGCCGATTTCGGGCTGCGGGGCGAACTCCCGTACATCGACGCGGTGATCGCTGCGGTGAACGACGAGGGCAATCTGGTGGAGAAGGAGCGCAAACTGGACCTGATCCGCTGGACGGAGGCCTCGGAACTGGCGACATTCAACTATTTCGACCTCGACGCCATTCTCTCCTACCTGGTTCGCGTGAATATCGTGGCCCGCTGGACGCGCCTCGACGTTGCACGCGGAAGGGAGATGTTCGCCTGCCTGATGGCGGAGCTGGACGGCCGGGAACTGATTGAAAATAAACAATAAAAAGATACGATGAAAACTACGGGACGTGTAAACGGTATCATCTCCAACATCGTGATCGTCAAGGCTGACGGACCTGTTGGCCAGAACGAGATCTGCTATGTTTGGGCGGGTGATACGAAGATGATGGCGGAGGTCATCAAGGTCATAGGCGATTCGGCCTATGTGCAGGTATTTGACAGCACGCGCGGCTTGAAGATCGGCGATCGGGTCGAATTCGAGGGCCACATGCTCGAAGTGACGCTGGCTCCGGGACTGCTGTCACGCAACTACGACGGTCTGCAGAACGACCTGGAGAAGATGGACGGACTGTTCATCGCCCGCGGGTCGGTGACCGATCCGGTTGATTTTTCGGCCGAGTGGGCCTTCACGCCGCTGGCCAAGGCGGGCGACAAGGTTTCGGCGGCGTCGTGGCTGGGTGAGGTCAAGGAGCAGTGGGTTATGCACAAGATCATGGTTCCGTTCACGATGACGGGAACCTATACGGTCAAGCGCGTGGCGAAGGCCGGGACGTACAAGGTTACGGATACGATCGCCGTGGTGACCGACTCCGAAGGCAAGGATCATGAAATCACGATGGTGCAGAAGTGGCCGGTGAAGCAGGCCGTTCGCTGCTATACGGAGAAACCGCGGCCGTCGCGCGTGATGGAGACGGGCGTGCGGGCCATCGATACGTTCAACCCGATGGCCGAGGGCGGTACGGGCTTCATCCCGGGGCCGTTCGGTGCGGGCAAGACGGTGCTGCAGCACGCGATTTCGAAACAGGCCGATGCCGACGTGATCATCATGGTGGCGTGCGGCGAGCGCGCCAACGAGGTGGTGGAGATCTTCAAGGAGTTCCCCGAGCT
This sequence comes from uncultured Alistipes sp., assembly GCA_944320625.1. GTDB lineage: Bacteria > Bacteroidota > Bacteroidia > Bacteroidales > Rikenellaceae > Alistipes. The sequence goes on along the minus strand of CALUIG010000005.1, from coordinate 24,050 downwards.
GGTCGACCCGCGCACGGGCCACAAGTTGATGGAGCGTACGATCATCATCTGCAACACGTCGAACATGCCCGTTGCGGCGCGTGAGGCCTCGGTCTACACGGGTATGACGATCGGCGAATACTACCGTTCGATGGGTCTGAAGGTGCTGGTGATGGCCGACTCGACGTCGCGCTGGGCGCAGGCGCTGCGCGAGATGTCGAACCGTCTGGAGGAGCTTCCGGGTCAGGATGCCTTCCCGATGGACCTTTCGGCGATCATCTCGAACTTCTACTCGCGGGCGGGTCTGGTGAAGCTCACGAACGGTCAGACGGGTTCTGTGACGTTCCTCGGGACGGTGTCGCCTGCGGGCGGTAACCTCAAGGAGCCGGTTACGGAATCGACGAAGAAGGCGGCGCGCTGCTTCTATGCACTGTCGCAGGGCCGTGCCGACTCGAAGCGCTATCCGGCCATCGACCCGCTGGAGTCCTACTCGAAATACCTCGAATACCCGGAGATCCGCGAATACCTTGACGCCCATATCGAGAAGGATTGGGTGGACCTTGTGTATGCGGGCAAGACGCTGGTTCAGCGCGGCAAGGAGGCCAACGACCAGATCAACATTCTGGGCGACGACGGTGTTCCGGTGGAGTACCACGAGCGGTTCTGGAAGTCGGAGCTGATCGACTTCGTGATCCTGCAGCAGGATGCCTTCGACGACATCGACGCGAACTGCCCGATCGAACGTCAGAAGATGATGTACGAAATGGTGCTGGGCATCTGCCGCAAGACGTTCTCGTTTGCGGATTTCGAGGAGTGCTCGCAGTTCTTCAAGGGTCTGATCAACCTCTTCCGTCAGATGAACTACTCGGAGTGGAAGTCGGAGAAGTTCGAGGATTACAAGCGCCAGATCGAAGAGTACGTGAGTGAAAAAAACAAATAAGCCATGACAACACGCGCATTTCAGAAGATATATACCCGGATTGACAACATCACCAAGGCGACGGTTACGCTGCGGGCGCAGGGTGTCGGGAACGACGAACTGGCCACGGTGGGCGGGAAACTGGCCCAGGTGGTGAAGATTATGGGCGAGAACGTGACGCTTCAGGTTTTCGCCGGCACCGAAGGTCTCTCGACGGACTCGGAGGTTATTTTCCACGGGGAGCCTCCGAAGCTGCGGGTTTCGGACGCGCTTGCCGGCCGCTTCTTCAACGCCTACGGCGAACCGCTGGAGGGGGGTGAGATCATCGAGGGCGAGGCCCGTGAGATCGGCGGTCCGACGGTGAACCCGTTCAAGCGTATCCAGCCCTCGGAGCTGATCGCCACGGGTATCGCGGGTATCGACCTGAACAACACGATCGTGACGGGGCAGAAGATCCCGTTCTTCGCCGACCCCGACCAGCCCTACAATGCGGTGATGGCCAACGTGGCGCTGCGCGCCAAGGCGGACAAGATCATCCTGGGCGGTATGGGACTGACGAACGACGACTTCCTCTACTTCAAGTCGGTGTTCGAGAACGCCGGGGCGCTGGACCGCATCGTGTCGTTCGTCAACACGACGGAGAATCCGCCGGTGGAGCGTCTGCTCGTTCCGGACATGGCGCTGACGGCCGCCGAGTACTTCGCCGTGGACAAGGGCGAGAAGGTGCTGGTGCTGCTGACCGACATGACGCTCTATGCCGATGCGCTGGCGATCGTGTCGAACCGTATGGACCAGATTCCGTCGAAGGACTCGATGCCGGGTTCGCTCTATTCGGACCTGGCGAAGATCTACGAGAAGGCCGTGCAGCTGCCCAACGGCGGCTCGATCACGATCATCGCGGTGACGACCCTTTCGGGCGGCGACATCACGCACGCCATCCCCGACAATACGGGTTACATCACGGAGGGTCAGCTGTTCCTGCGCAACGACTCCGATACGGGCAAGGTCATCGTGGACCCGTTCCGATCGCTGTCTCGTCTGAAGCAGCTTGTGATCGGCAAGAAGACGCGTGAAGACCACCCGCAGGTGATGAACGCCTGCGTGCGTCTGTACGCCGATGCGGCGAACGCGAAGACGAAACTCGAAAACGGCTTCGACCTTTCGGACTACGACGAACGGGCGCTGAAATTCGCCCGCGACTACTCGGAGAAGCTGCTGGCAATCGACGTGAACATCGGCATTACGGAGATGCTTGATACGGCATGGGGCCTCTTTGCGAAGTACTTCTCGAAGGAGGAGGTCGCCATCAAGGAGGAACTCATCAAGAAATACTGGAAGGAGGCATAACGCACGATGGCCATCAAGTTCCAATATAACAAGACTTCGCTGGGCGAACTCGGCAAGCAGTTGAAAATGCGCCAGAAGGCTCTTCCTACGATCAAGAGCAAGGAGTCGGCGCTGCGGTCCGAGGTGAAGAAGGCGAAGGACTCCGCGGCGGATTACCGACGTCGGCTCGACGCCCTGAAGGGGGAGTACGACTACATGGTTTCGCTGTGGGGAGAGTTCGACAGTGACCTGCTCCGCATTTCGGACGTGGATCTCGGGGTGCGGAAGATTGCAGGAGTGCGCATTCCGGAGTTGGAAGACGTGCGGTTCGAGGAGAAGGCCTACGACCTGTTCTCCTCTCCGGCGTGGTTCGCCGACGGAGTGGATATGCTGAAGCGGCTTGCGCGCCTGGGACTGGAATTCGAGGTCTACAATCGGCGGATGGAGCTGCTGGACTTTGCGCGTCGGAAGACGACGCAGAAGGTGAATCTCTACGAAAAGGTGCAGATTCCGGGCTACGAGGATGCCATCCGGAAGATCAAACGCTTCATGGAGGATGAGGAGAACCTTTCGAAATCGGCCCAGAAGATCGTGAAAACCAAACAACAGGCCGCCGGGGAGGGCGCGATGCTATGATAGCGAGAATGTCGAAATACGACTTTGTGCTCTATGCGGCACAGCGTGAGGACTTTATCGGGAAGCTGCGCGACCTGGGGCTGGTGGACATCACCACGACGGGTTGGGAACCTTCGGAGGAGGACCGGCAGTTGTTGCTCGACATCGAGGGCTGCACGAAGGCTGCGGAGTTTTTGAAGACGTTCCGCAGCGACGGAGCGCGTTGCGATTCGGGTGCTGCGCCGTTCGCCTCGGGCGAGGAGGCCTACGAACATTATGCGGCGGCGCAGCGGGATGCGGCGTCGATCCGTTCGGAGATCGCGCGGCTGGAGAAGGCGGCCGACGAACTGCGCCCGTGGGGACCGTTCGACGTGACGCGCACGGAGCGGCTCGCCGAGCAGGGTATCCTTCTGCATTACTTCTTCACCCAGCGCAATACCTATGACAAACAGGTTGCGGAGTGGTCCGGGCACTACTCGATTTCGGAGATCGCACGCAACGACTCGACGGTCTGGTTCGTTGTGGTGGCAGCTCCGGGCGCGGAGATCACGCTCGACGCCCAGGAGATGAAGACGCCGCACATGGACATCCGCGAAGCGGAGCGCCGCATCGCGGAGGAGCAGTCGAAACTCGCGGCGCTGGATGCGGAGTTTTCGCGTGTGGTGGCTTCGGAGGCGCTGCTGGCACAATACGGCGCGATGCTGAAGGAGCGCCTGCAGGGCGTGCGGGTTGCCGCTACGGCCCAGCAGGAGGCCGACGGCACGCTGCTGGTGATGGAGGGCTGGGCCGAGACGGAGACCTCGGAGAAGGTCGACGCCCTGCTTGCCGAATATCCCAACGTGGTGTGGCTGAAGAGCGATCCCACGCCGGAGGACGATACGCCCGTGAAGTTGAAGAACAACCGTTTTGCGCGGATCTTCGAGATGATCGGCGACCTCTATGCGCGTCCGAAATACGGTTCGCTGGACCTGACACCCTACTTTGCACCGTTCTACATGCTCTTTTTCGGCATCTGCCTGAACGATGCCGGTTACGGACTGATCCTGCTCCTGGCGGGTCTCTTCATGCTGCACAAGTTCCGCGAACCGGGCATGATGCGCCGGGCATCGTGGTTTGCAACGCTGTGCGCCATTTCGACGATCGTCTTCGGCGGCATCTGCGGCTCGTTCTTCGGGCTGAGCCTCGGGGAGTATTTCCCGTCGATTCCGTTCTTCGATTTCCAGGGCAAGTTCTTCATCGTGTCGCTGGTGATCGGCGTGGTGCAGATCCTCTTCGGCATGGCGCTCAACATCTGGACGACGACGCGCTGCTTCGGCCTCACGCAGGCCTTCGGACAGCTGGGGTGGTTCATCATCCTCGTGTCGTGTGTGCTGGCCGTTGCGCTGCCCATGGCGGGGATCACCATTCCGGGCTTCACCTCCGGGTCGGTGGCCTTCTACGTGGCGCTGGGGATCGGTGCCGTGCTGCTGTTGCTGCTGAACAACCCGAAGCGCAATCCGCTCATCAACTTCGGAGCCGGGCTCTGGGACCTCTACAACAACATCACGGGCCTGCTGAGCGACGTGCTGTCGTACATCCGTCTGTTCGCCATCGGACTTTCGGGCGGTGTGCTGGCCCTGGTCTTCAATACGCTGGCTGAGGGCTTCGTTCCGGAGGGTGCGGGTATCGTGACCCGCCTGCTGGTGATGATTCCGATCCTTCTGATCGGCCACGGCATCAACCTCTTCATGTCGACAATCTCGTCGTTCGTACACCCGATGCGTCTGACGTTCGTGGAGTTCTTCAAGAACGCGGGCTTCGAGATGGCGACGCGGTCGTTCGACCCGATCCGCAAAATGGACAAGACAAACGAATAAAAATAACAATCAAAACCCTTTTCAAAGATTATGGAAACAACAACTGCATTGGTAATGGCTTACGTCGGCGTAGCGCTGATGGTGGGTCTGGCTGGTATCGCATCGTCCGTGGGAACCGCGATTGCGGGTCAGGCGTCCGTCGGTGCCATGAAGAAGAACAGCGGCGCCTTCGGTAGCTACATGATTCTCTCGGCACTTCCGGGTTCGCAGGGTCTCTACGGCTTCGTCTGCTTCTTCCTGGTTCAGGGCGGTCTGACGAATCCGACGATGATCCAGGGCGCCGCGATTCTGGGTGCGGGTATTCTGGTCGGCATCGTGAACCTGGCATCGTCGATCTACCAGGCCAAGATCTGCGCCAACGGTATCGCAGCCATCGGCAACGGCCATGACGTCATGGGTAAGACGCTGATTCTGGCGGCTTTCCCGGAGCTTTACGCGATTCTGTCGGTTGCCGCAACCTTCCTGATCGCGACGCTCGACGGTGTGAACCTCTTCTGATCCGTCCGACACAGGATGCAAAAGGGGACCCGGAATCCGGGTCCCCTTTTTTTGTGCGGTTGGGGAACAATCCTGTTACCGTCCTTTGCGGCGGGTTGAGGTGCGGACTTTCGGGCCGCGGCCGCGTTCATCCCCGGCATACCCGCGACGTGCGGCGGTTCCCGGCAGCAGGAGTTCGAAGTCGAGCTGGCGCTTCTGGAGGTCGGCGCGCTTCACGCGGATACGCACGGCGTCGCCCAGGGTCATCCGAATCCCGGTCGAGCGGCCGATGATCTCGTATTGCTGCTCGTCGAAGAGGAAGAAGTCGCCCTGGATGTCGCGCAGGAAGGACATGCCTTCGATATGGGTTTCGTCCAGTTCGACGTAGACGCCCCATTCGGTGAGTCCGGAGATGTGTCCGTCGAACTCTTCGCCGATGTGCTCCTTCATGAACTCGACCATCTTGTACTTGATCGAAGCCCGTTCGGCTTCGGCGGCGATGATCTCGCGGTCGGAGGCCTGGGCGCAGAGATTCTCCAGGGGCTCCTTTTCGACGGATTTCCCGCCGTCGAGGTAGTGGGCCAGCAGTCGGTGGACCATCATGTCGGGATAACGGCGGATGGGCGAAGTGAAGTGGGTGTAGTATTGGAAGGCGAGTCCGTAGTGTCCGATGTTGTCGGTCGAGTAGTATGCCTTGGCCATCGAGCGCACGGCCATGGTCGAGACGGCGTTCTCCTCGGTCGAACCCTTGATCTGCTTGAAGAGCTTGTTCATTTCACGGGCTACGGCGCGTCCCTTCGAGGCTTTGAATACGTGTCCGAAGCGGAGGATGAACTGCCGGAAACGGTCGAGTTTCTCCTCGCTGGGGGAGTCGTGGACGCGGAAGACCATCGTGCGGGGGATGGCGCGTCCCTTTTCGTTGCGGCGGTGTGCGCAGAATTCGGCGACGCGGCGGTTGGCCAGCAGCATGAACTCCTCGATCATCTGGTTCGACTCCTTCTGTTCCTTGAAGTAGACGCCGAGGGGTTTTCCGTCGTCGTCGAGCCGGAACTTGACCTCTTCGCGTTCGAAGGAGATGGCTCCGTTCTTGAAGCGCTGGGCGCGGAGGGCCTGTGCCAGCCGGTTGAGGGTGAGGATCTCCTCGGCGAAGTCTCCGCGGCCGGTTTCGATGACCTCCTGGGCCTCGGCATAGGTGAAACGGCGGTCGGAGTGGATGACCGTACGCCCGAACCACTCGTCGAGGATTTCGAGGTTCTCGTTGAGGGTAAAGACGGCCGAGAAGCAGAGGCTTGTCTCGTTGGGCCGGAGCGAGCAGAGTTCGTTCGAGAGGCGTTCGGGGAGCATCGGGACGGTTCGGTCGACGAGATAGACCGACGTGCCGCGTTCGATGGCCTCGTCGTCGATCACGGAGTGGGGCTTGACGTAGTGGGTGACGTCGGCGATGTGGATACCGATCTCCCAGACGCCGTCCTTGATCCGTCGGATCGAGAGCGCGTCGTCGAAGTCCTTGGCATCGGCGGGGTCGACGGTGAAGGTGGTCACCTTGCGGAAATCGCGCCGCTGGGCGATTTCACGGGCCGTGACGCGTCCGTCAATTGCTGCGGCCGCCTCCTCGACTTCGGGTTCGAAGCGGTAGGGGAGGTCGTATTCGGCCAGGATGGCGTGCATTTCGGTGTCGTTGTTCCCGGCCATTCCGAGTCGTTCGACGAGTTCACCCACGGGGCTTTTGCTTCCGGGCAGCCAGTCGACGATGCGTACGACGACCTTCTCGCCGTCGCGTACGTCGGGCCAGGTGCGCCTGGAGAGGTAGATGTCCATGGGCATGCGGCGCGAATCGGCGCGGACGAAGATCTGATGGGCTCCGACCTCGGCCACCCCGACATAGGGTTTGCGGGAGCGTTCGATGATACGGGTGATTTCGCCTTCGAACCGACCGTCGCGTCCGCGGTGGATGACGGCGACTTCGACCCGGTCGCCGTCCAGGGCATTGTATGCGTTGCGGGCCTGGACGAAGATGTCGCTGTCCAGCCCTTCGGCCGAGACATAGACGGCTCCCGACTGGGTCATGCTGGCAACTCCTTCGTAGAGGGGCCGGTGCTGCTGCGAGAGTCTGTATTTTTCGCGCGAGCACTCCTCGACGATCCCTTCGTCGAAGAGTTGGCTGAGGATCTCGAAGGTTTCGCGCCGTCCCTCCTTGGAGGCCCCTCCGGACACCGATGCGAGGTACTTGAGCGTAAATTGCGTATTGGGGAAGTCCCGGAACAGGTGGAGAATGATCTCCGCGCGGTCTGCGCGTTTCGTTCCTTTTTCGGATCGTCGTTGTTGTCTCTTGTTCATCGTCGTTATTTTTCCAGAATTTGCCGGGCGAGGCTGTACATGAATCCGATTCCCGTGTCGATGGCGCGTTCATCGGGGTTGAATGTCGACGTATGGGTCCGTCCCGCTTCGGGTCCCACACCGAGGCGGTAGAAGATCGAGGGATATTGCCGGCAGTAGAATCCGAAATCCTCGGCCGTTGTACGCAGGGGGAGCATTTCGACCTTCAGTCCGTCGGCCTTGGCGAGTGTTACGGCCCGTTTGACGAGCAGTTCGTCGTTCACCACGCAGGGGTATCCGTGGCTGATGTCGACGCGCGTCGAGACTCCGTACCGGGAGTCGATCTCCGCGGCAATGTTTCCGATGCGGCGATGGATGATCTTCCGCTCCTGTTCGTCGAAGGTCCGGAGAGTCCCCTCCATGTAGACCTCGTCGGGGACGATGTTCGTGGCTCCGGCGGCCTCGACGCGGCCGATCGAGAGGACACACTCCTCACCGTTGAGGGCGATCAGCCGGGTGAGGAGTTCGGCCCCTGCGGCCACGGGGTCCTTGAGCTGCTTGCGCATGGCTCCGTGCCCGCCCGACCCGAGGATCCGGAATCGGAGTTCGTCGCTGGCAGCCATGTATTTTCCGGCGCGGAATCCCAGGGTTCCGACCTCCAGTTGGGGTTCGACGTGTTCGCCGACGACGGCACGGATGTCGAATCCGTCGAACGGTTTTTCGGCCAGTACGAGCGAGGCGCCTCCGGGATTGCACTCCTCGCCGGGCTGGAACAGGGCGAGGACCGTTCCCCGGAAGTCGGGGTTCTCCACGAAGCGCCGGATGACTCCGAAGAGCACGGCGGCGTGCATGTCATGCCCGCAGGCGTGCATCACGCCGTTGTTTTGCGACCGCCACGGGCATTCGTTGCGTTCGGTGACGGGCAGCGCGTCGATGTCGGCGCGCAGAATGACGGTGCGTCTGTCGTTGTCGGGGGTTTTCGAGCCCCGGATGGTTGCCAGCACGCCGGTCCGGGCGATTCTCCGGTGTTCGACGCCCAGCCGTTCGAGTTGCTCTTCGATAAAGGCAGCCGTGGCATGCTCCTGGAACGAGAGTTCGGGATGGGCGTGCAGGTGGCGGCGGAATTCAATGGGTGTTATCTCTTTTTCACTCTCCATAAGGACTTGAAAAAATGGGTTGCGGGACCCGGAACCGGATACCGGTCCGGGAGTTCCGCGGGTATGTTCGTGTCAGAAGATCGTCGAGACGATTTTCTGGATATTGGTCGTACGGCTCATCGTGTAGTAGTGCAGCACGGGGACTCCGGCCGCCATGAGTTCGCGGCTCTGGGCGATGGTCCATTCGGTTCCGATCTGCTTCACGCTCTCGGGATGAGCCTTCACTTCGCGGACGAGCTCTTCGGGGATCTCGACGCTGAACGTTTCGGGCAGCACTTCCAGATGCCGGATCGTCGAGATGGGTTTCAGCCCCGGGATGATCGGCACGGTGATTCCGGCCTCGCGGCAGCGGCGCACGAAGTCGAAATACTTGCGGTTATCGAAGAACATCTGCGTGATGACATACTCGGCTCCGGCGTCGATCTTGGCCTTGAGGTGAGCGATGTCGGAGGTGATGTCGCGGGCCTCGAAGTGGACTTCGGGGTAGCCGGCCACGCCGATCGAGAATTTCGAGTGGTGACACTCCTCGACCTCTCCGTCGATGAACCGTCCGGCATTCATGTCGGCGATCTGCCGTACGAGATCGACGGCGTGGGCATGTCCCTGGGGATGGGGCATGAATCGGCGTTCGTTCTGCGACTTGTCGCCGCGCAGGGCCAGGACGTTGTGGAGTCCGAGGAAATCCATGTCGATGAGCGTGTCCTCGATGTCGTACTTCGAGAGTCCGCCGCAGATCAGGTGCGGCACGACCTCCACGCCGTATCGGTGCTGGATGGCGGCCGAGATGCCGACGGTTCCGGGGCGGCGGCGGACGACGTGCCAGTCGACGCTGCCGTCCTCGCGCACGGTCTCCTTGATTCCCTCGCGGTGGAAGGTGATGTTGATGTAGGCCGGGTCGTAGGGCATCAGCGGCTCGATGGCGGCAAAGATCTTCTGGCTTCCGTCGCCCTTGAGCGGCGGGAGGAGTTCGAAGGCGAACCGGGTCCGTTTCGCGGCGATCGCCTCGTGGATAATATCGACGACGTTCATCTTTTCGGGTCAGATATTGTTCGGGATAAGTTTCTTGATCTGTTCGACCTCCATGCCGCGGCGGCGGGCGTAGTCGAGCAGCTGTTTGGTGTCGATCGTACCGACGGAGAAGTATTCGGCGTCGGCGAACATCAGTCCGCAGAGCGCTTCGCCGGGATTGATCATCCAGTTTTCGGTCAGCCGCATGCCCGTAGTGGCTTCGACGGCCAGCAGGTCGAAGACCTCTCGTTTGAGCGAGTGGTCGGGGGAGGCGGGGTATCCGAAGGCCATGCGGCGTCCGCGGTAGTCGCCGCGGATGATGCGCGGAATGTCGAGCGCCCCTTCGGTCTCATACCCCCACATCTGACGCCGCACGAAGGTGTGCACGGCCTCGGCAAAGGCTTCGGTGAGGCGATCGGCGAGGAGTTTGGCGAGGATGGCCGAATAGTCGTCCCCCTTGTCCCGGAATTGCGTTTCGAGTTTGTCGAGACCGATTCCGGCCGTCAGGGCGAAGCAGCCGATCCAGTCGCCTTTGGGAGCGATCCAGTCGGCGAGCGAGCGGTTCTCCTCGCCGCGGGTCTGGTTGCGGAGCATCGGGAGCCGCTTTTCGCGTCCCTTGGGATCGGTGACGACGATGTCGTCCTTCTCCGCACGGGCCGGGAAGATCCCCACGACGCCCTGCAGGGTCAACAGCCGCTCGTCCCGGATCCGTGCCAGCAGGGCCCGGGCATCGTCGAAGAGCTTGCGGGCCTCGGCACCCTTTTCGGGGTGGTCGAGGATCTCGGGATAACGCCCCTTCAATCCCCAGGCGGGGAAGAAGAAGTTCCAGTCGATGAAGGGCTCGACATCCGAGATGTCGAAATCGGGGAAGACCATGCGTCCCGAGTGGAGCGGCACGACGGGCTTGTGAACCTCGGCGTTGCGGCGGGCCTTGCGGACCTCGACGATCGGAATGAGGTCGCGTTCACGCAGCTTGCGGGCATACTCTTCGCGCAGGGTGGCCTGCTGCTGTTTCACCTCGGCGACGTATTGTTCGGCCCCGTCGCCTGTCAGACGGGCGAGGATCTGGGTGTTCTGGCTGGCATTGGGCGAGTGGACCACTGCGCCGGAGTAGACCGGGGCGATCTTCACGGCCGTGTGGAGGTCGGAGGTCGTGGCGCCGCCGATGATCACCGGGATGCGCAGTCCGCGTCGTTCAAGCTCCTGGCAGACGTGGGCCATCTCGTCGAGCGACGGCGTGATCAGGCCGCTCAGACAGATCGCCTGCGCGCCCCACGCCACGGCTTCGTCGACGATGCGCTCCGCCTCGACCATCACGCCCAGGTCGCGGATCTCGTATCCGTTGCAGGCCATCACCACCGAGACGATGTTCTTTCCGATGTCGTGGACGTCGCCCTTGACGGTGGCGATCAGTACCTTCCCGGCCGAGTGGGCCGACGCGGCGGCACCCTGTTCGATGTAGGGGGTGAGTGCTGCCACGGCGCGCTTCATCACGCGGGCCGTCTTGACCACCTGCGGGAGGAACATCTTGCCTTCGCCGAAGAGCACGCCGACGCGCTCCATGGCGGGCATCAGCAGCCGGTCGATCACCTCCATCGGGCTTCCGAGCGCCTTGTATCCCTCCAGGGCATCCTCCTCGATCCAGTCGGCCACCCCCTTGAGCATGGCGTGGTCGATGCGCTCTTCGAGCGAACCGCTGCGCCAGGCATCGGGGGCCTGCGGCTGGGTCTGGGCCGTCTGCTGCACCTCGTGGGCATACTCCGTGAGACGCTCGGCGGCATCGGCCCGGCGGCAGAGGATCACATCCTCGACGCGTTCGAGCAGCGCGGGTTCGATCTCGCTGTAGACACGCAGCATCTGGGGATTGACGATCCCCATGTCCATTCCGGCGCGGATCGCGTGGTAAAGGAATGCCGAGTGCATCGCCTCGCGCACGGCGTTGTTGCCGCGGAAGGCGAACGAGAGGTTCGAGACGCCACCCGAAACCTTCGCATGGGGCAGGTGCTCCTTGATCCAGCGCGTTGCGTCGATGAAGGCCCTGGCATAGCCGTCGTGTTCGGGGATTCCCGTGGCCACGGCCAGGATATTGGGATCGAAAATAATGTCTTCGGCCGGGAATCCGTTCCCGGTCAGCAGCTTGTAGGCACGTTCGGCGACCTCGATCTTGCGCTCGAAGGTATCGGCCTGTCCGCGTTCGTCGAAGAGCATCACCACGGCGGCGGCCCCGTAGCGGTGGATCTCCGCGGCACGGCGCAGGAACTCCGCCTCACCCTCCTTCAGCGAGATGGAGTTGACCACCGACTTGCCCTGCGTCACTTCAAGTCCCGCTTGAAGTACCTCCCACTTCGACGAGTCGACCATCACCGGTACGCGGGCGATCTCGGGCTCCGAAGCCATCAGGTTGAGGAACGTCCGCATCGCCGCGGGCCCGTCGATCAGTCCGTCGTCCATGCAGACGTCGACAACCTGCGCCCCGGCCTCGACCTGGGCGCGGGCCACCGAAAGGGCCTCCTCGTAATTGCCCTCGCGGATCAGCCGGGCGAATTTCGCCGATCCGGCGACGTTCGTGCGCTCACCGATGTTGATGAAATTGGCCTCGGGAACCACCCGGAGCGGTTCCAGACCGCTCAGCGTGGTGATGTGGCGCGGTTCGGGCAGCGGGCGCGGAGCGTATTGACCGACGATCTTCGACAGCTCGAAAATGTGTGCCGGGGTCGTGCCGCAGCAGCCGCCGACGATGTTCACCAGGCCGCGGCGCATGTATTCGCCGACATCCTCGGCAAACATTTCGGGGGTTTCGTCGTAGCCGCCCATGACGTTCGGGAGACCGGCGTTCGGGTGTGCCGAGATGCGGGTTTCGGCCACGGCGGCCAGCCGTTCGAGGTAGGGCATCAGCTGCCGGGCGCCGTAGGCGCAGTTCAGTCCGATGGAGAGCAGCTGCGCATGGGCCACCGAAGCGGCGAGGGCCTCGACGGTCTGCCCCGAAAGGGTACGGCCGCTGGCGTCGGCCAGCGTCCCCGAGACCATCACGGGAATCCGTCGCCCGCGCTCCTCGCAGAGCCGGTCGATGGCGTAGAGCGCCGCTTTGGCATTGAGCGTATCGAAGACGGTCTCGACAAGCAGGATGTCCGCACCGCCGTCCATCAGGCCGCGGGCCTGCTCCGTATAGGCGTCGACCAGTTGCCGGAAGGTCACTTCGCGGGCCGCGGGATTGGCGACGTCGGCCGACATCGAGGCCGTGCGGTTCGTCGGGCCCATCGATCCGGCGACGAAGCGGGGTTTCTGCGGATTGCGTGCCGTGAAGGCGTCGGCCGCCGCACGGGCCACTTCGGCCGCGGCCCGCGCGATCTCGTAGGCGAAGGCTTCGAGCCGGTAGTCGGCCAGCGATACGGCGTTGGCGTTGAACGAGTCGGTCTCGATGATGTCGGCCCCGGCCTGCAGGTATTTTTCGTGGATTTCGCGCACCACCTCCGGACGTGTCAGTACGAGCAGGTCGTTGCAACCCTTGAGCTGTACGTCCCACGTGCGGAAGCGCTCGCCGCGGTAGGCCTCCTCCTGCAATCCGTAGCCCTGGACCATGGTGCCGAATCCGCCGTCGAGCAGCAGGATGCGGCGTGTGAGCAGGGCGTGCAGCGTGTCGTTTTTCGTATCTGTCGGTATCATTTTTCGATGATCTCTATTTCGAAGAGTTTGCTCCAGTTCTTGCCCGTGACGAAGAGCCGTTTGGCTGCGGGGTCCCAGGCGATGCCGTTCAGGACGTCGGTCGTCGGCGTGTACTCCTCGGGGGAGAGCAGTCCCGCGAGGTCCACAACCCCCTCGACCACACCCGTTGCCGGGTTGATGATCACGATCTGGTCCGTCGTGTAGACATTGGCCCAGATCCGGCCGTCGATCCACTCCAGTTCGTTGAGGTACGGAACCGCCTCGCCCCGCCAGGTCACCGTCACGTGCTTCTCGCGGCGGAACGTTGCCGGGTCTACGGTGTAGAGGTTTGCCGTGCCGTTGGTCATGTAGAGCCGCTCCCCGTCGGTTGTGAGGCCCCAGCCCTCGCCCGGATAACGGTGTTCGCGGATTTTTTCGAGTTTTCCGTCGCGGATGCGGTAGACGTGTACGGTATTCGACTGCCAGGTGAGCTGGAAGAGTTCGTCGCCGAGGATGGCGATCCCCTCGCCGAACTCCGAGCGCGGCAGGCGGGCCAGTTCGCGGCTGCGCCCCGTTTCGAGGTCGAGGGTCTGCACGACCGATTCTCCGTGCTGGCCCGTACCCTCCCAGAGGGTGCCGTCGTGCCACAGCAGCCCCTGCGTGTAGGCTTCCGCCGAATGGGGATAGGTCGCCTTCACCCGGTAGGTATATTGTTTGGGCTCGGCCTGTTGGGGGGCCGTGATGGTGTTTTTCGACGGTTTGCGGGTGCGTGCCGGGGAGTTCCCGCAGGCCGTGAGCAGGGCCGGGATCAGGAGTAGTATGGCTGCGATTTTCATTCTTCGAAGCAATATAGCTTGCAAAGTTACGAAAAGCAAACCACAAATCATAATTTCCTTTATATTATGGGAGTTTCTGTTGCCGGGATGGGAATAATTTCGTATCTTTGCCTCCCGATTCCGAACGGAAAAACGTAAGAAATCAGATATAATACACTCATTATGAACATTGTAAGAGAACAGCACGGCGAGAATAATTCGCTGATCCGCGTGACCGTCGGCGAGGCCGATTACGGCCAGGAGGTCGAGAAGGCGCTGCGCGACTACCGTCGCAAGGCCAACATTCCGGGATTCCGCCCCGGCATGGTCCCGATGGGCATCATCCGCAAGATGTACGGCAAGGGTGTCGTGGCCGAGCAGTCCTACCGCATGGCCTCGAACGCCGCTTTCGAATACCTCCAGAAGGAGGGCATCGATTACCTGGGCGACGTGATCCCGGCCGAGGAGCAGGGCGCCTTCGACTTCGAGAACAACACCGAATTCGAATTCGTCTTCGAGATCGGCGAGGCCCCGGCCATCCACCTCGACCTCTCGGACAAGGACAAGCTGACCTACAACCGGATCAAGATCGACAAGAAGATGCACGATGACTACCGTTCGAACTACCTGCGCCGCTACGGCCGCCTGGTGGATGCCGAGACGGTGACGTCGGACGAGGCGCTGACCGTGACGCTCGACAACGGCGACATGAACGTGGCCGATGCCTACGTGGGTCTGATCTCGATGTCGGAGGAGGAGCGCAAGCCCTTCCAGGGCAAGAAGGTCGGCGACAAGATGCACGTCAACATCAACGAACTCTACAAGAATCCGGCCCAGCGTGCCGCCTGCCTGCAGGTCAAGGAGAACGAGCTGGAGGGGATCAATCCCGAGTTCGAGCTGGAGATCACCAAGATCCGCAAGTTCGCCGAGCCGGAGTTGAACGAGGAGTTCTTCAAGATGGCCTTCCCGCAGGGGGATGTCACCGACGAGGCGGGCTTCGACAAGCTGATCGACGCCCAGATCGAGAGTGAGCTGCGCCGTGAGAGCGACTATCTCTTCACGCTGCAGCTGCGCGACTACCTGCTCAAGAAGGCCGACCTGAAGATGCCCGAGGCATTCCTCAAGCGCTGGCTCTACACGATCAACGAGGGCAAGTTCACGATGGAGGAGATCGAGAAGGACTTCGATCAGTTCCTGAAGATGTTCACTTGGAACTACCTCCAGAAGCACTTCATCAAGGCCGACAACCTCACCGTGACGAAGGAGGAGGCCGAGGCCGAGGCCAAGGCCCTGGCTGCCGCCCAGTTTGCACAGTACGGCATGCCGTCGGCTCCGGATGACATGCTGACCGGATATGCCGGGAAGATCCTTGCCGACAAGGAGCAGGGCCAGAAGATCTACGAGAAGCTCTACGAGGTAAAGGTCGTGGAGGATGTGAAATCGAAGATCAAGGTGACGGAAAAGGCTGTTTCCGCGGAGGATTTCGCAAAATTGGCGAAGGAGCTTTAAGATTCGCGGATTTTTAACTATCTTTGGACTTTGCAGGCGTGATGTTTGCAAAGTCCTTACTTTTGTACGTTGTGACCGTACTTGCTGCGAATTTCGGATGTCCGGGGCCGTCCCGGACCTGCGAATCCCGGCGTGAATGCAAAGATACAGGGAAAATATGTCAGAATTTGAAAAGTACGCGCGGAAGCATTGCGGGATCAGTTCGCTGAAACTGCATGATTTCCAGTCTGTCAGTGCGGCCTACGTGTCGCCGACGATCATCGAGGAGCGGCAGCTCAACGTGGCGACGATGGATGTCTTTTCGCGGTTGATGATGGACCGCATCATCTTCCTCGGGGCGCCGATCTACGACGATGCCGCCAACATCATCCAGGCCCAGCTGCTCTTTCTCGAATCGGTGGATCCCGAGAAGGACGTCCAGATCTACATCAATTCGCCCGGCGGGTCGGTTTCGGCCGGACTGGGCATCTACGACACGATGCAGCTCGTTTCGTGTGACGTGGGGACCATCTGCACGGGGCTGGCTGCCTCGATGGGTGCCGTGCTGCTGACGGCCGGTGCCGCGGGCAAGCGGGCCGCATTGCCTCATGCCCGGGTGATGATCCATCAGCCGCTGGGTGGTGCCCAGGGTCAGGCCTCCGACATCGAGATCACGGCCCGGGAGATCCTCAAGACCAAACGCGAACTCTACGAGATCCTCGCAGCGCACTCCGGCGTGTCGATCCGCAAGATCGAAAAGGACGCCGATCGTGACTACTGGCTTTCGGCCGCCGAGGCCAAGGAGTACGGATTGATCGATACCGTGCTCTCCAAACGAGAGAAATGATCCGCATGGCACAGAATCGCAACAACAATAACAATAACCGGAACGGCGCCGACAGCTGCTCCTTCTGCGGCGCCAAACGCTCTGAAGTGGAGATCATGTTTCAGGGGGTGGATGGCGCAAACATCTGCAACAAGTGTATCGAAAACGGCTACCGGATCCTGGTCGACAACGAGGTCGCCTCGGACCGCAAGGGCCGTTCGTCATCGGCACCCTTCAAGAAGGAGGAGTTGCTCAAACCGGCCCAGATCAAGGAGTTCCTCGATCAGTACGTCATCGGCCAGGACGAAGCCAAACGATACATGTCCGTGGCGGTCTACAACCACTACAAACGCCTGCTCTACGCCCCGAAGGAGAATGACGTGGAGATCGACAAGTCGAATATCGTGCTCGTAGGCCCCACCGGAACGGGCAAGACGCTGATGGCCCGTACGATTGCCAAGCTGCTGAAGGTTCCCTTCACGATTGTCGACGCCACGGTGCTCACCGAGGCGGGTTATGTGGGCGAGGATGTCGAGAGCATCCTCTCGCGGCTGCTGCAGGTGGCCGACTACGACGTCGAGCAGGCCCAGCGCGGCATCGTCTTTATCGACGAAATCGACAAGATCGCCCGCAAGAGCGACAACCCCTCCATCACGCGCGACGTCTCGGGAGAAGGGGTGCAGCAGGCGCTGCTGAAGATCCTCGAAGGAACGGTCGTGAACGTCCCTCCCCAGGGCGGACGCAAGCATCCCGAACAGAAATTCATCCAGGTCGATACGCGTAATATCCTCTTTATCTGCGGCGGGGCATTCGACGGAATCGAACGCAAGATCGCCCAGCGGCTCAATACGCGGGCCGTGGGCTATGGACGGATCGATGCCGATCCGATCGACCGTTCGAACCTCATGCAGTATGTCACGCCCCAGGACCTCAAGTCGTTCGGGCTGATTCCCGAACTGGTGGGGCGTCTGCCGGTCCTGACCTACATGCAGCCCCTGGGGCGCGATGCCCTGCGTTCGATCCTGACCGAACCGCGCAATGCCATCATCAAGCAGTATGTCCGGCTCTTCGAGCTCGACGGCGTGAAGCTGGCCTTCTCGGACGAGGTGCTGGACTACATTGTCGACAAGGCCGTGGAGTTCAAGCTCGGGGCGCGCGGCCTGCGGTCGATCTGTGAGGCGATCATGATGGATACGATGTTCGACCTCCCGTCGACCGATGCGCAGACGTTTACCGTGACCCTGCCTTATGCAAAGGAAAAGATAGAAAAAGCAAAAGTTTTGGAGCTTAAACAAGTTGGATAGTTTCTTTTTATTTACTTTTTATTATCTTTGCTGTCGGGTCTCCGACCGCAGGGAAAAGATTGGTCGGACCTTGCAAAACCGGGAAACCTGTTAAAAAAATACTAACTCTATGTCTACAACGAATTCAAAACTCACGCGCGTAGCCGACAATGTCCGCATCCTGTCCGCGGCGATGGTGGAAAAGGCAAAATCGGGCCATCCGGGCGGAGCCATGGGCGGCGCCGACTTCATCACGGTGCTCTTTGCCGAGTTCCTGCGCTACGATCCCGATCGGATGGATTATCCCTTCCGGGACCGGTTCTTCCTCGATCCGGGTCACATGTCGCCGATGCTTTACGCGACGCTTTCGCTGGCCGGACACTATACGACCGAGGATCTGCAGTCGTTGCGCCAGTGGGGGAGCGTGACACCGGGACATCCCGAGGTTGACGTGATGCGCGGAGTGGAGAATACGTCGGGGCCCCTCGGCCAGGGGCATGCCATGGCCCTGGGTGCTGCCATCGCCGAACGCTTCCTGGTGGCGCGTTTCGGGGAGTGGATGTCCCACCGGACCTATGCCTACATCTCGGACGGTGCCGTCGAGGAGGAGATTTCGCAGGGCGTGGGCCGTATCGCCGGCCACCTGGGGCTTGCGAATCTGGTGATGTTCTACGACGCGAACAACATCCAGCTCTCGACCCGTGTGGACGAGGTCGATACGGAGAATGTCGCCATGAAGTACGAGGCGTGGGGCTGGAACGTGCTTTCGATCGACGGACACAATATCAACGAGATCCGCGAGGCGCTGGTGGCCGCCGAGAGCGAGACGGAGCGTCCGACGCTCATCATCGGCCGGACGGTCATGGGCAAGGGCGCCAAGGGTCCTGCCGGCGAGAACTACGAAAACAAGGTCTCGACCCACGGACAGCCGCTGACAGCCGCGGGGGCGGATTTTGCCGCTACGGTGAAGAATCTGGGCGGGGATCCGCAGGATCCGTTTGCAGTCTTCGAGGAGAGCCGCGAAGTCTTTGCGGCGCGGCGGGAGGCGCTGAAGGAGTGGGCGGCAAAGCAGGCCGCGGTCGAGAAGTCCTGGCGCAGCGAGCACAAGGATCTGGCCCGCAAACTCGATGATTTCCTCTCGGGTCGTCTGCCCGAGATCGACTACAAGTCCATCGACATGAAGCCCGACGTGGCGACACGGGCCGCATCGGCCACGGTGCTGGGACTCTATGCCGAGAAGATCGACAACATGATCGTGGCCTCGGCCGACCTGTCGAATTCGGACAAGACCGACGGATTCCTGAAAAAGACAAAAGCCTTCACGAAGGGCGATTTCTCCGGAAAATTCTTCCAGGCCGGTGTTTCGGAGCTGACGATGGCCTGTGTGATGAACGGCATGGCGCTGCATGGCGGCGTGATTCCCGTCTGCGGGACGTTCTTCGTCTTCTCGGACTACATGAAGCCGGCCGTACGCCTTTCGGCACTGATGCGGCTGCACGTGGTCTATGTCTGGACGCACGACTCGTTCCGGGTGGGTGAGGACGGCCCGACGCATCAGCCCGTGGAGCACGAGGCGCAGATCCGCCTGATGGAGCACCTGCGGAACCACCACGGTGAGCGTTCGATGGTTGTGCTGCGTCCGGCGGATGCCGAGGAGACGGTGATGGCCTGGAAACTGGCCGTCGAGGAGCACCGCC
This sequence comes from uncultured Alistipes sp., assembly GCA_944320625.1. Lineage (GTDB taxonomy): Bacteria > Bacteroidota > Bacteroidia > Bacteroidales > Rikenellaceae > Alistipes. The sequence goes on along the minus strand of CALUIG010000005.1, from coordinate 4,646 downwards.
CGGTGGCACTGGTCCTTTCGCGTCAGAACATCAAGAACCTGCCGACGCTGGGTGCCAGCCGCCGCGAGGAGGCCATGCAGGTGGCCAAGGGCGGATACGTCGTGATGGATGCGGCCAAACCGGCTGCGGTCCTTATCGCATCGGGCTCGGAGGTCTCGACGCTGGTCGAGGGTGCCGTGCAGTTGGCCGAGGAGGGCATTGCCGTGCGCGTGGTGAGCGTTCCGAGCGAGGGCGTGTTCCGTGATCAGCCCCGGTCGTATCAGGAGACGGTGCTGCCTGCCGGGCTGCCGCGTTACGGCATGACGTCGGGACTTCCGGTCAATCTGCTGGGCCTGGTCGGTGAAAAGGGCGTGATTCACGGACTGGATCACTTCGGCTATTCGGCTCCCTACAAGGTCCTGGACGAGAAGTTCGGATACAACGGTGCTACCGTTGCCGCCGAGGTGAAAAAGATGCTGGGACGGTAGTTCCCCGAACCGATAAGCAGAAAGAGAGGAGTGATCCTTGCAGGGTCGTTCCTCTCTTTTTATATTTATAGGTAAGGGAGGGCGCGCGTGCGATTTTTGCAAAAACTCGAAAAATTCGCTTGTCAATCCGCGAAAACTCGTTATCTTTGCGGTCCCGTCTGTCAAGCGGGGAAATGTGGAAAGATTTGACTGATTGCAAACCACAATAAAAAATTGCTAAAACAGCACGTTTTTTATTCTCAACAGCCAATTTTTCCCATTTTATACGTTTAACCTCAAAAAACGGATCAAAATGGGTTTTTTGTTTACATCGGAATCGGTGTCCGAAGGGCACCCCGATAAGGTCTCGGATCAGATTTCCGACGCCATTCTCGATGAATTCCTGCGCCACGACGCCAATTCGAAGGTCGCCTGCGAGACGCTCTGCACCACGGGACTCGTGGTCGTGGCGGGCGAGGTGCGCTCGGAGGCCTATGTCGACGTGCAGGGCGTGGCCCGGCGCGTGATCGAGCGCATCGGCTACACGAAGAGCGAATACCAGTTCGACTGCAACTCGTGCGGCATTCTCTCGGCCATTCACGAACAGTCCTCGGACATCAATCAGGGTGTCGAACGCGACGCGGAGGAGGAGCAGGGGGCCGGTGACCAGGGCATCATGTTCGGTTACGCCTGCAACGAGACGCGCGAGATGATGCCCGCGACGCTGATTCTCTCGCACGTCATCCTCAAGGAGCTGGCGGTCATCCGCCGCGAAGGGAAGGTGATGACCTACCTGCGCCCCGACTCGAAGTCGCAGGTGACGATCGAGTACGACGAGCAGACGAACCGTCCGCTGCGCGTGCATACGATCGTCGTCTCGACGCAGCACGACGAGTTCATCCGCCCGGGCGGGGGACTGAGTGAGAAGGAGGCCGAACGGCAGATGCAGGAGCGCATCCGCGAGGATGTGCGCACGATCCTCATCCCGCGGGTGAAGGCGCGTCTGGAGCGGGCCGGGGACAAACTCTCGGAACTGATCGGTGACGACTATATCCTGCACGTGAATCCCACGGGCAAGTTTGTCATCGGAGGCCCTCACGGTGATACGGGGCTCACGGGCCGCAAGATCATCGTCGATACCTACGGAGGTCGCGGGGCCCACGGCGGCGGTGCCTTCTCGGGCAAGGACTCCTCGAAGGTGGACCGTTCGGCGGCCTATGCCGCCCGGCATATCGCCAAGAACCTTGTGGCGGCGGGTGTCGCCGATCAGGTGCTTGTGGAACTGAGCTACGCCATCGGTATTGCCGAGCCGCTGTCGATCTACGTCGACACCTACCGTTCGCCGCGTCCGAAGGCCCTCGAAGGGATGACTGACGGCGAGATCGCCCGCCGTATCGGAAAGCTCTTCGACCTGCGTCCGGCCGCCATCGTGAAGCGCTTCGGACTGAAGAATCCGATTTTCGAGGCCACGGCCTCCTACGGACACTTCGGAAACCGCCCCTACACGAAGGTGGAGAAGGTCTGGGAGAACGGCCGCGAAGTGGAGCGCGAGATCGAGTTCTTCGGCTGGGAGAAACTCGATGCCGTGGATGCCATCCGCCGGGAATTCGGCCTGTAGTGCACGGAACTTGTAGGGTCGGGACATCCGTGTGGAGGATGTCCCGATTTTTTTGTACGAATCGGACATACTAACCGGACAATTCCGTCCGTTTGTCCCACGAAAGGAAATTCAGAACATTGCCTATGCAGTAAAAATGGCCTCTCATTGATAAACTCTAAATTCTGATGTTATTATGAAAAAGGCATTTTTGATTTTGGGAATCGTGGCCGTATCGGCTGCCGCCGGCGGAGCAACAGCCTGGGCCGTAGGGGAATCCCGCGAGGATTCCATCGCATATGTCGAGCGCGAGGTGGAGCGTACCCCGGCACTTGGCAACCATTTCACGTCGTATCAGAACGAACAGTATCCCGACCTGACCTATGCCGCGGAGAATGCGGTGAAGGCCGTCGTGAACATCGAGGCCATTCAGCAGGTGGCGATGCCGCGGCGGGGCTATGACCCCTTCCTGGAGTTCTTCGGCATCCCGCAGGACTACGGCTACGGCGACGGACGTCCGCAGTACCGCGAACAGCGGGCCGGCGGTTCGGGTGTCATCATCTCGGAGGACGGCTACATCGTGACGAACAACCACGTCGTCGACGGCGCCTCGAAACTCAAGGTGAAACTCAACGACGGACGGACGTTCGATGCCAAACTCATCGGTACGGACTCGGCGACGGACCTCGCGCTGCTGAAGGTCGAGGCGAAGGATCTCCCGACGCTGCCCTTCGGGTCGTCGGATGCCCTGCGTCTGGGCGAGTGGGTGCTGGCGATCGGTTCGCCCTTTGATCTGCAGTCGACCATCACGGCCGGAATCGTGAGTGCCAAGGCCCGGCAGCTGGGTGCCATACCGAACGACTTCCGCATCGAATCGTTCATTCAGACCGATGCTGCGGTGAACCCCGGCAACTCGGGAGGTGCGCTGGTCAACACCCACGGAGAACTGGTGGGAATCAATACCCTCATCAAGTCGCAGACGGGAAGCTATGTGGGTTATTCGTTCGCCATTCCGGAGTCGATCGTCCGCAAGGTGGTGGTCGATCTGAAGGAGTTCGGGGTCGTGCAGCGCGCATTGCTGGGCATTCAGTTCCGCGTCGTGGATCAGGACTTCCTCGATGCCGAGGGTGAAGAACTGGGAATCAAGGAACTGGGTGGAGCCTACGTGGCGAGTGTCGTCGAAGGCGGTGCGGCCTCCGAAGCCGGAATCCGCAAGGGCGATGTGATTCTGGCCATCGACGGCGTGAAGATCTCCGAGCCCTCGACGCTGCAGGAGCAGATCGCCAAACGCCGACCCAATGATACGGTCAAATTATCGGTAAAAAGGGACGGCGCGGTGAAACAAATTGAGGTCACTTTGCGTAATAAGGCTGGTAAAACGGAATTGATGACCAAAGAGGACGTCGATGTGGTCGAGGCCCTCGGAGGAAAATTCGCCGATGCCGGAACAAAACTGTGCCGCGAACTGGATATAAAGGGCGGTGTGCAGGTGGTCGGCATCAAGGCGGATGGCATTCTGGCCCGCGCCCGCGTCAAGCAGGGATTCGTCATTACCCACATCAACGATCGCGCGGTCTATTCGTTGAGCGACATGCAGCGGATGACCGAGAAGATCCGTTCGATCGACGGTATCTATCCCAATGGCCGCTCGGCAAGCTACATGCTCGTCGAGTAGCCGATGATCCGGAGGCGGGTTTCGTGTCGAAAGGAACCATTTTAGGAAGTTAGGTAAATATATGCGTCAACTCAAGATTACAAAGTCCATCACCAACCGCGAAAGCGCCTCGCTGGACAAATACCTGCAAGAGATCGGTAAGGAGGAGCTCATCACGGTGGAAGAGGAGGTGGAACTCGCCCAACGGATCAAGAAAGGCGATCAGGAAGCACTCGAGAAACTCACCAAGGCGAACCTGCGGTTCGTGGTTTCCGTCGCCAAACAATACCAGAACCAGGGACTGAGTCTCCCGGACCTGATCAACGAGGGGAATCTCGGACTGATCAAGGCTGCCGAGAAATTCGACGAAACGCGCGGTTTCAAGTTCATCTCCTATGCCGTGTGGTGGATCCGGCAGTCGATTCTGCAGGCCCTGGCCGAGCAGTCGCGCATCGTGCGCCTGCCGTTGAACCAGGTGGGATCGCTCAACAAGATCAACAAGGCCTTCGCCCGCTTCGAACAGGAGCATGAGCGTACGCCGTCGCCCGAGGAGCTGGCTACGGAGCTCGAACTCCCGAAGGAGAAGGTGACCGATACGCTGCGGGTGGCCGGACGTCATGTCTCGGTCGATGCACCCTTCGCCGACGGTGAGGACAACTCGCTGCTCGACGTGCTGGTGAATCCCGATTCGCCGAATGCCGACCGCGGGCTGATCAACGAGTCGTTGTCGACGGAGGTCGACCGGGCACTGGAGACCCTGACCGAGCGCGAGCGCGACATCATCAAGTATTTCTTCGGCATCGGCTGTTCGGAGATGACCCTCGAGGAGATCGGTGAGAAGTTCGACCTCACGCGTGAACGGGTGCGCCAGATCAAGGAGAAGGCAATCCGCCGCCTGCGTCACTCGTCGCGTTCGAAGCTGCTGAAATCCTATCTGGGTTAGGCGCTT
>CALUIG010000004.1 GCA_944320625.1 uncultured Alistipes sp. | reverse complement strand
TCGCTCTGGACATAACGGCTTAACTCCGCGGCCGACCCCTCCTGCCACCAGCTCCAGTCGAGACGATAGATCTTGTACTCCAATTCGCGTGAATCGAGAGCTTGGCCGTCGGGATCGACTACGACAACCGGGAAATGCAGGTCGCAATCGGTTTCAAACTCCCGATCGCCCAGCCGGATTCCTACGTAGGCGCTGTATGGGGAGTAGCGAACACTTCGGGAGGTGATGCTTTCGTCGCCTCCGGCTTCCGCCACCCGGGCAATCAGATTGGCCTGCAACATTCCCGGAGCTTGTTGGGTATCGGGGATGCGGATCTGTTTGGCAATCTGTCCCAAGGAGTCCAGTCGGCCGGAGAAGATGTTGTGCTTGGCGTGTGAAAAAGCGTAGAGCGGATTGGCAAACCGGTAATCGGTATAATGTGCAAATGGGTGTGGATTCTGGAAAAGCGACATCTCCATTCCGGCCTGCAAACCGGCAGCAACGGGACCGGTCAGCCAATGGACCTCGATTCCGACCTCTGCATTGGTTGCCTCACGCAGTAACTCCGGTGACGAGATATTGATCTTCAGCCGGTTGGGCTTGATGGTTTCGATGCGGACGGTGTGGTGGAACGTTTGTCCGCCCACCTTGAATCGTGCATTCCATTGTCCGGTCGGTGCATCCTCGGCCGTCTTTGTCCGGAAGGCATAAATGCCATCGACACTCCGGGTGAGTGTCTGCCGGTCGTAGAGCTGTTCGCCCGGAGTATAGAGCTCCATCGTCACGGGATGGTTGGCCGGAAGGGCATGCTGTTTGTCCTCGACGATCAGTGTGAGGTATATCTCGTCCCCCGGCCGCCAGACTCCGCGTTCTCCATAGATAAAGCCTTTGATCCCTTGCGGGTTTTTCTTGCCACCGACATCAAACCGGCTTGTCGAAAGTTCCGAAGCGCCGTTGATTTTCAGAAACGTGGTGGATATACCGTCGGAAGCTGTGACGACGAAGGGATTTCCATCCGTGCGGAAGTCGGCAAACCCCTGCTCATTGGTGCTGGCCGAGCCGATCTCCTGTAATTGGAAATTATAGGCGGTTACGCGAATCCCGGCAAGTGGCGTGGTGGTCATGATGTCCGAGACCGTACACCACAGACGGTCGGAGTCTGCCCGTTTGACAATCAGCCCCAGATTGGAGGCTGCCAGATTGTATTCGGGCATGTGCTCCGTCGTCATGTAGTAGCTCTCCTTGGATGGGTCGTCACTTTCCCTCCATTCGTAGTTTTCCCATTTGTAATCCGGGGCCTGGCGTCCGATATAGGAGTACGGCTCGTCCCAAGTTTCCTCATCCAATGAGGTTAGTCCGTTTTGCAGATCGAAATTGGCTGCCTGGACTCGGTCGTAGAGCGAATAGGCTTGGCGAAACGAGAACCGGATGTTGTAGATTGCTCCCCGCTCCTGCCGGAAAAGGTTTTTCAGGTCGACCGAAAAGTTCTGCCATTGGTGAAGGTTCAGCGACGGGTCTTTGTCCAGCCGGACCGTTTGTCGGTAGATCAGCCGTCCGACCCGGCGCAGCCCGGAGGTCTCCTCCATTTCACTCTCCTGCAGAAAGGTCAGCACGTTGTCAGCATAGATCTTGACCACCTCGACATCGACCGCGGCCAGATTGACGGCCCGGAACGGCAGTGTAAGTTTCCGGCCGTCAGGAAGGATCGTGCCACTGATGGGGATCTCAACGGCCGGAGGAAGCACCTCCTGCGTTATATGCTGCAAGAACTCGGCTTTCAAGGTCCGTCCGTCTTTGGAGCGGATCAGATCGGAGAGCCGCAACACCAGATCCGTCAGCCCGTTATTCGGATAAAAGACGTGTGCCCGGGTCCCAGAGTGCTCGATACGGAGGGATTCGATCCCGTCGATCGTGATGAGCCCGTCCAATTCCTGCGAAGCATCGAGCGGGTCACTGAACTCCAGTTCCAGATAGGGCTGTACCGCCTCGTGGCGTTCCATCCGCAGCAGTTTGAACTCCGCCAGCCCGGGAACGACAACCTTTGTGACGGTAGGAGCGAATCCCGCAACCGGATTGTATTCGATCTCCAGACCGAAATCCTTTGCTTTGCGTCGGATTCCCGAAATGCAGAACGTGTATTGCAATTCCTGGTCCGTTGGTTGGATTTGCGAAATGGCCCCTTTCTCCTTGCAAACCAACAATGAATTGTCAGACAAAATGGCATCGGGCCGGACACTGAATTTCAAGATCCCTTCGATCTGAACCTGTTCTCCATTTTCCGGATCAATATGAACCTGAACCTCCTTGAATTTCACTTCACGGCGTGCTACCCGGAATTCGAAAGCGAACTCCTTCAACGTGTCGATACCGGTCAGAGCCGCCATATCCAATCGACAGCGATAAGTCTCTTCCGGTTCCAAAGTGCCGGGGCTGGGTCTGAAATCGAGATACCGGCCTCCTTGGGCATAGAGAGCTTCGCCCTGAATCGAGGGCGAGAAGCGGAATACCTTTCCTAACGGGCGCAAGGTATCCAGTCGGACCAGCAGGGAGTCGGTTGCCTCGATTCGAATCACGGACCCCATGTCAATCTGTTCGGGAGTACAGGCGGCAATCCACCGGGCCGCTTCTTGGTGCGTCATCGACTCGGAAGTACATGCCCCCAATCCCAATCCCAATACCGCTATTGCCGCAGCAAGTTGTTGTAGCCGTGTTTTTTTCATCTTTTGTATGTGTTTTGATTTTTGACCTTATTTCCTCACATACAAAATTGACAAAAAGAAATCGTACAGTCCGGACATTTGCCCCGAACTGTACGAAACCGATATATTGGTGTATGAAGTGTGCCGATGCGAGCGATTTGGCCCTGCCTGTCTATGACCGCGGTTGTCCTATTTTCTTCTCCAGACGATGTAACTCGTATTTTTGGGCATGCGTCGGCGGCCGGTATAGTAGTTATTATCGCCAAATTCATGGCGGGTTCCTGCCTGGTCGATGGCCCAGCCGTAGGCGGACGAACCGACCAGGTAGATTGCCTGGTCTACACCCAGATCGACCAACGCCTGTGCAAAGTCGTGGAACGACTCCGGAGTTCCGGTCTCCACCATGAAGATTTCCCCCTGACGGTCGCAGATCCCTCTGCGGATGGATTTTCCTTTGGGCGCATTTTCAACCAGTTGCCCATTGTCGACCAGCGGGTATTGGCGGAAAAAATAGCCCTCTTTTTCCGTGGCCTCTTCGAATAACGGGGAGTTTTCGGCGACCCCTACGGTCACCACTCCATCAATGGATGCGCAAAATCCTTTTTTGGATAATCCCCATGAACGAGGAGTTCCCTTCAGTACAAAAGCTCCGACGATGCCTCCGTTGTCGGCCCGAACATCAGCTGCCTGGGCTGCATACACAACCGAGGTGTCCCGTATATCCATCCGTCCGACATACAGTGACATTTCGGCATTGTGGGGAATATAAATTCGCAGGGGAATGTCATTGATGAGCGTGTCCCGGATTTCGGTGAATCCTTTTGCGAGGGAATCCACCCGAGAGCCGAGCCATTCGCACACAATCGGTTCGGATGTCGTCTCCGGTTCGAAATAGGCCGGTTCCGGTTCGGTCTCCGACGCTTTTTCACGATTCAATACCGCAAAAAGAATGCTTCCGCCAACCAGCAACAGCACGCACACAGACAGAAGTATAATCCAGAAGCGTCGAAAAGGTGATTTTCCGCTGTTATCTTCACCGATAATGCGAATCTGATCGTCTTTGATATCCTTGAATTCTTTCATACTTTACTTGGCCTCCTTCTCCAAAAGTTCCTTCAGTTGCTTCAGCGCCTCCTTGGATGCCGTCACCGTGTGGTTGAATGTGTTTACATCCGAGAGAATCAGCTTTTGCTTCGGAACATTGATATAGTAGATGTATGACCGATTGATGATCAGACTTTTCCCGATGCGGATAAAGATGGCGCCTTCGCTGCCGAGCTGGGAACCGATCAACTTTTCAATTTGCCCCAATTGGTATGATACCATACGGACTTCACCGTCGGTCTGTACGATGGTCGAATAATTTCCGTCCGACGCGAAGTAGACGACGCGATCGGGTGCTATCCGCACCAGGTCGATTGAAGTCGATATGACCAGTTGTTTCTTCATCGCCTTGTTTTGCAGAACAAAAATACGTCTATTATTTCAGAAAAGGAAGTTCGATGCCCTGGAATGTATGTAACAGCGTTCGGAATGTACCAAATTCTTGTGTCATTGACTTTCCCCCCCCCTATTGACAGATCGAGAGAAGGGAGCGCCTTTCGTCGCGGACACATGACAATCAGATGGCCGTGTCTACGCGCAAGTATTGAGGTTGATATGGATTCTCAGACAATCATCTGATTGAGTTTCCGGTACTCGCGTGGTGTCTGGTGGTAGATCTGTCGGAATATCTGGTAGAAATATCCCAGATTGTGTAGTCCGCAATTGCTGCATATCGTCTTGATAGGCATTGCCGTAATAGATAACTGGGTTGCGGCATAGCGCATCCGGAATTCATTTACCAATTCGGTCAACGTTTTGTAGAAATGCATCCGGACAACCCGGTTTACATGATCCACGTTCCGGTCGCACAACTCCACGAATCCGTCCACTCCCCGGGCAAACTGTTCGGGGCTGTTGTATTTCTGAATCGCATTGTAGAGCCAGACCGGAATTTCCGGATTGTTCTCAAACTCCTGGTTGGCTGTGATCTGCCGGAAGATGAATAACAGCAGGCTGTCTAATTGAAGCCGGGATCGACGGTATTTCATCGCCTCCTCGGCCCGGGACGAGAGACGTCTGACCAGATCCTGCGACAACCGGATGTGAAACGGCAGCAGCGTGGATGTCCAAAAATAGAGATTGCTGTTCTCGAAATAGCGGGATCGCAGAAAATCGAGGGTTTCCATCGGGAATGCTATGTTCACCAGGGTAATACCACCTCCTGTGGCTGAAAAGGTGTGGCAGTCCGCCGGACGGATCATCACCAGATCGCCGGCTGAAAGTTTGATTTGCTTTCCGTTGATGTGATGAATACCCGATCCCTTTTCGATCCACAGCATCTCGGCATAATCGTGGGTATGAAGCGAAAGATCCTGGCTCGAAGTGATATTTACCCGGGCGATGTGGAATGCCTCATTGGCATTGAGAAAATAGGACAACTTGAACTGGGAGTCTCTCATCGGAAGAATCGTTTCGGGCAAAAATAGCATTTCGTATCGACAAAAACAATCTGACAATCTCATTTCGTGGGATTTTTTGGTATGATCCTCCCGCCTTTTCGCCAGAATTCGGTGTTCCGTGTATTGATGGTTTTTTGCAGATTCCAGGCAGATCTTCTCTCCGGAGACGTTCGGACGAATGATCTCGCAAAAACGGAATGTGACGGGTATGTGAAAAAACAAAATGTCGGAATAGCGTAAAAAAGGTGCGAAATGCAGGAAATATCCTCCGGTGCAGATACCTTTTCAACCCGTAATTTTGCAATAGAAAAAACAGTCCGAGAGATGAAAGGTACAATCACCACGATTCAACGCATGTCGATTCACGACGGTCCGGGAATCCGTTCGACCCTTTTTCTGAAAGGGTGCGATCTTCGGTGTGCATGGTGCCATAATCCCGAAACCTGGAGTGCTCGGCCGCAATTGCAGTATGTCGCCGGTAAATGTATCGGGTGCGGGAGTTGTATCGCAGTTTGCGAGGCCCGGGCCCTCCGGTTTGCAGAGAAGGTGATGGTCGATCGCAGCCATTGCACGCAATGCGGGCGATGTGTCGAAGTCTGCGTTACGGGGGCTATGTCGTGGGTCGGTCGGCAAATAGAGGCTGAGGAGGCTGTCCGTGAATTGCTGCTTGACCGAACCTTTTTCGAGGAGTCGGGCGGAGGTGTGACGCTGTCGGGCGGTGAACCTTTGTTGCAGGCGGATTTTGCCGAGGAGGTGCTTCGCGGATGTTTGGCCGAGGGTGTTCACACGGCTGTCGAATCGAATTTGACGGAGCCTTGGCCTACCATCGAACGCTTTTTGCCGTTGGTCCGGCTTTGGATGTGTGACCTGAAGGTTGCCGATTCTGCGAAACACCGTCGTTGGACGGGACTCGGAAACGAACGCATTGTCGAGAATCTTCATCGTTTGGCCGCAACGGGAACTCCGCTCATTGTTCGCACGCCGGTCGTTCCGGGAGTGAACGATACGCCGGAGGCTGTCGAGGCGCTTTGCCGGGTGATTGCCGGCTTGAATGGCAAAGTCGCTTATGAACTGTTGGGATTCCATTCGCTCGGTTTCGGCAAATTCGATGATCTGGGGATGGATAACCCTCTGGCGGGGACGCCTCCCCTTGCTCCGGAAAAACTCGCCGACCTGCAACGGATTCCGGAACGTTTCGGACTCAAACGGAAATTTTGAAATCGTTATTCTGTATATGAAAGATTACGAAGAGAGAATAGCCCGTTTGCGGGCTCGTAAACTGGAGCAGACCCAAGAGAAGATCCGGGTCGAAGGGACGCTCGACGAGGATGACTACGGACGGATCGTGCCCCCGAAGGGATTATGGAACATCCGGCCGAACCATCCCGACGGCTCGTTTTATGGATATGATGCCTGGACGGAGAATTTCTGCAGTCTGATGGCAGTCCATCCGGTCTATATCGATCCGGACGATGCTTTTGCCGGGCGGTGGATGTATTTCATGTCGAAAATGCGTCCGAACAAATGGAATCCGGCATATCCTTACGACCATCTGAAGGCGAATATCGAGAAATACGATATTATCTGCGGAATCGGGGACGATGCCCATTTTGCTCCCGACTACGAGATGGGTCTGCAGTTGGGTTGGGACGGTTTGATCGGGCGGATCCTCCATTATCGGGAGATCAACGACTCTCCCGAACAGCAGCACTTCTACGATCTCCATCTGCGGGCCATCCGGGCCGTGCAGGGATGGATCTCCCGCCATGTCGAGGAGGCACGGCGTCAAGCGGCAGCAAGCGATGACCCCGAACTCCGGGCTCGTCTGACGGAACTGGCCGAGGTGAATGAACGGATTCTGTCCGAAGCTCCGAAAACCTTGCGGGAGGCGTGTCAGTGGATTATCTGGTACCATTTGGCTTCACGGACCTACAATCGTGACGGTGCGGGCGGACAGATCGACGCCTTGTTGCAACCCTATTATGAACGGGACAAGGCTGCCGGTCTTCTCGACGATGAAACGACGATCTACTACCTCTCCTGTTTCCTGATCAACGATCCGGTCTACTGGCAACTGGGCGGTCCCGATACTTCGGGCAAGGATCAGACTTCGCCCGTTTCATTCCTTATTCTCGAAGCGGCGGACCGCATCAATACGTCGTTGAATCTGACTGTCCGGGTCCATGACGGGCTCGATCCGCGGCTGCTCCGCAAATCGGTCGAGTACCTGGTAAAGAACCGCAACGGATGGCCTCGTTTTTCGGGTGACAAGGCGCTTGTCGAAGGGTTCATGCGCAACGGATTCAGTGCCGAACTGGCCCGGCGTCGCATTGCCGTGGGCTGCAACTGGATGTCGCTCCCGGGACTGGAATATACGATGAACGATCTGGTGAAGGTGAACATGGCGCGCGTTTTCGAAATAGCCTATTATGAGACGGCTGCCGCCGCCGAGCCTTCGACCGAGCGGCTTTGGGAGACTTTTGCCCGTCATCTTGGGGTGGCTGTGCATACCGCCGCCGAGAGCATCCGCCACCATCTGAGCTATCAGAAATACAACGAGCCGGAACTCTTGCTCAATCTTTTGAGCCACGGTCCGATCGAAAAGGGCGCCGATGCCTCGGACGGAGGTGCCGAGTACTACAACCTGGCCATCGACGGTGCCGGACTGGCCATCGTGGCCGACTCCTTTTCGGCGCTCGAGCAACATGTCGAACGGGAAAAACGGCTTACATGGCGTGCGGTGACTGCGGCTTTGCAAAGTGACTTTGCCGGTCCCGAGGGGGAGAAGATCCGCCAACTGCTCCGGAACAGCGAACGTTATGGATCCGAGGATTCTGCCGGGGAACGCTGGGCGTTGCGTATCCGCGACGAGTATGTGACGCTCGTGCGGCGCGAATCCGAGCCGGAACTTCGCCGCTGCTTCATTCCCGGGTTCTTCTCGTGGGCCAATACTGTCGGATTCGGCCGTCACGTGGGGGCCACGCCCGACGGACGTCATGCCGGAACGCCCATTTCCCACGGAGCGAATCCTTCGCCCGGCTTTGCGGCCGATGGAGCTTCGCTTTCGCTGGCAACGGCCATCGCCCGCATTCAGCCCGGATATGGCAATACGGCCCCGATGCAGTGGGAACTCGATCCGACATTTGCCCATCAGGAAAACGTGGCTCTGATCGAGTCGATCATTAAAGCTCACTTCGAGATGGGCGGAACGCTTATCAATGTCAATATCATGGATAAGCAGAAGGTCCTGGAAGCGCACAAGGATCCTTCGAAATATCCGGATCTGGTTGTACGGGTTACGGGATTCACGGCCTATTTCGCCATGCTTTCCCCCGAATTCCGACAACTGGTCGTAGACCGGATTCTCGAAAGTTGACCCTTTTTCTCGTGAAAACCCTAAAACCGAACCTGCCATGAACCTTATCGAACGTTATGACCCGCAAGAGGCCGGTTACAACCCGTTCCTCATCGGGCCCGTATGGCAAACCGCCGTTCTGAACTATGCTCCGGAAGAGTCGCTGGAGCGGATCGAAAAACTCGACGTTCATCATCGCTCCGATGAACTGTTCGTCCTGCTCGAAGGCAAGGCTGTCCTGATTGCTGCCGAACTGGCCGGGAATCGTATTGCCGGATACGATCTGCAACCGATGCTGCCGGGGATCGCCTACAACATCCGCCGTGAAGTCTGGCATAAAATCGCCATGACGGAGGGTTGCCGGGTCTTGATTGTCGAGAATGCCAATACGCATCTCGGCGATTTCGAATTCCGGGAACTGGATCCAGCCGAACGCCGGGAACTGTATCGGCAGGTCACGGCCTGTCGCAACGTTTCGGAGCACTGATGGCATGCCCTCCCCTACTTTTTTCAGAGTCCGATGCGTTGCCGGAAGGCGTGGCGGGAATGCGCCGCCCGGATTCCGGTTGACCTCGAAAAACCATCGATCCGATACCCGGGATAAGATGAACGCAAACCTAATATACCAATTTAAAATCTTTCATTGATGAACAGAATGCTACTAACCCGAACCGGGATTTTTTGTGAAAGATTGAGAATCTTTTCCTTAATCCTGATCATGCTTGTTTCGCCGTTGGCATTGAGTGCGCAAATCACGGTGAGCGCCAGGAACAAGTCCGTCAAGGCGGTCCTCGACGCCATTGAGAAGAGGAGCGATTACAGGTTCCAATATGCCGGAACGCTGGCCGATCTTGACCGAATCGTCTCTGTATCCGTCGACAATGAGTCCATTGATTCGACGCTCAAGCGGCTTTTTGCCGGGACGAATATCGTCTACACCGTAAATGGGAACCATGTGGTGCTGGCGGAGTCGAAACTCTCCGACCCCGCATCTGCCGGGCCCCGGAAGATTGCCGGAATCGTTAGAGATCAAAGGAATGTCCCCGTTGTGGGCGCGACCGTTCAGATCGTGGGAACGAATATCGGCACCATCACGGATGCCGAAGGCCGGTTTACCCTCAACGCAGGTGCCGGACAGACGCTGAATATCTCTTTCATCGGTTATATTCCTCAAAATGTAGTCGTTGGAAGTCAGACCAATTTCGAGATCGCCTTGTCTGAAGACCGGATTGCGGTGGATGAGGTCGTGGTGGTGGGATACGGAAACACCAAACGCAAGGACCTTACGGGCAGTATCGCATCGGTCAAGGGCGATAAGGTCAATGTGGCGGCTTCGAGTTCGATCGAAAAGCTGCTTCAGGGACGTGTGGCCGGTCTGAATATCGCCCAGACCAATGACAACGATCCCAAGGGCAGTGTCCAGGTCCGTATCCGTGGAAACAGCTCCATCAATGGATCCAATGCCCCGCTGATGGTCATTGACGGTGTCCCCATGGGAGACGCGGGCAACTCCATCATGCTGAATCCCGACATGGTGGCGAGTGTCGAGGTGCTCAAGGATGCCTCGTCGACGGCCATATATGGATCTCGAGGTGCCAACGGCGTCATTCTCGTGACGACGAAGACCGGTACGATGGATTCTCCCGTGTTCTGGGTCAACATGAAGATGTCGGTGAATACCTTCAGCAAGGAGCTCGAATATTGGAGAGATCCCGTGAAAATGGCCCAGCTCTCCAACGAGGAGATGGTCAATTCCAACCTCGAGCCGCTGTATATCGGAAAGAAAGACAAATACGGCATTTATTATCCCTCCGTAGAGGAGATCGCCTCCGGGGCCTGGCCGTATCGCACCAACTGGCCCGATTACATGTATCGCACCCCGCTGAGCCAGGAGTACAACGTCGGGGTGGAGAACCGGACCAAAAAGGGACGTTATTATGTCAATCTGGGCATGTTGAACACCAAAGCGCTGCAGATCGAGAACAACTACTCCAAATACACCCTTGACCTGAAGTACGAGCACAAGATTCATAGAAACGTTACGCTGTCTTCGAATACGATGCTGTTTGTGGATTTCCGGAATACGAATGAGGGATTGGAGCATACCCGGAATCCGCTCTGGCCCGTGTATAATGCCGATGGCAGTTACTACAAATCCTATGAATTCGATTACGGCAACCCGGCGGCGCTGACGAACGAACGGGTCGACAAGTCCGACTACAAGTCCGTGGCCGAGCGGCTGGAACTCGAATGGAAGATCATTCCCGAGTTGGTTTTCAAGGCATCGGGCTATGTCAAGGGCGATATGGGTAAAACCTCACAGTTCAATCCGCCGCTTTATACCAGCGTGGGCGATCAGGCCGGTGAGAACCTGCACGGTCAGGCGATGATTTATGACAGCAATTCGGACTCTTTTGTCGGTGACAGCTACCTGACCTACAGCAAGGTCTTTGGCGGAAAGCACTCCTTCTCGGCGATGATCGGTGTGAACTACGAATATTATCGCAGCCGGAATTCGTGGTCGGAAGGCGAAGGGTTCGTCAACCAGTCCCTCAAGGATGCCAACATCAACAATGCCGAGAAGAGCTATACGGGAGCTTCGGAGAGCGAATCCAAACTGGCTTCCGGGTTCACGCGTCTGAATTATTCCTACGACAACCGCTATTTCGTGACATTCACGGCCCGTGCGGACGGAGCGTCGAAATTCGGCAAGAACAACAAATGGGGATATTTCCCCTCCGGAGCCGTGGCCTGGAAACTCTCCGAGGAGAAATTCATGAAGGACATCTCGTGGATCGACCTGCTGAAGATCCGGGCAAGTTACGGACTCTCGGGCAATCAGGGAATCTCGCCGTATCAGACCTTCGAACAGTACGGATTCGACTATTTCTGGGAGAATGGCGTTCAGTACCGGATTTCGGGCGTCGGTACCGAAGTGGGGCGTGAAGGCTCCGACAGCCGCTATATCATTTGGGGCGGTATGCCCAACGAGGACCTGGGCTGGGAGAAGACCAGCCAGTTGGATGTCGGTTTTGATCTGGCCCTGTTCGGCGAGCGGCTGAATGTTACTTTCGATTACTACTACAAACGCACGACCGATCTTCTGCGTCAGAAGTTCCTCTCTCCGAGTACGGGATATGATCGCGTATGGACCAACGACGGAACGATCACCAACAAGGGTATTGAGCTGACCGTCAATGGAACGGTGGTGAATACGCCCTCCTGGACCCTCAACCTGGGCGGAACCATTGCGGCAAACCGGAATAAGGTGGTTGCATTGGGTACGGGATTGGACGGCGGCTATCGCGTCGATGCGAACGGATTGAAGTTCGAACCTTACGGCGGCGGCAATTTCGCTGGTGAGAGCTATTTCAACATCCTGGCGATCGGGTATCCCATGAATGTCTTCTACGGATACAAGGCCAACGGCATTCTCCAGGATCCGTATGGTGTTACGCCGGCCGGAGAGATCAACTACGAGGGGTTGCGGGAAGACGGAACGCTGGATGAAAGCAAACGTCAGATCATCGGAGATCCGAATCCCGATTTCACCTACAGTTTCAGCCTGGATCTGACCCACAAGTCCGGTTTGGATTTCTCCCTGCTGCTTTACGGAGTCTATGGGAACGACATATTCACCACGTCGCGCCTGTCGAATCCGAGCACCATGGACCGCCGCTGGACTCCGGACAATCCGTCCAACACCTATCCGCGGTTGAACTATCAGCGGATCTGGCATTCGAACTCGCTTTTTGTCGAGGATGGCTCCTATCTGCGCGTCAAAAACATCGGAGTGGGTTATACCCTCCCCTCGAACATCGCTCCGAAGGTGTTCAAGGGCTTGAGAATCTCGTTCAATGTAACCAATCCGTTTACCTTTACCCGTGCGACGGGTTATGACCCGGAGGTCATGGAGAACGGTATCGGAGGCAGTTATCTCCCGAGATACACGACATATACGATTGGGTTGAATATGAAATTTTAAGTTCTATCGGCGATGAAAAAATATATGATAATCCTGTTGATTGGCCTGTTTGCAGGCGGATGCAGTCTTGAAGAGGGCACTCCGTACGGCCAATTCACCAACCAAAGTTTTTATCAGACGAAGGAGGATGCCTTGTCTGCCCTGCGATATGCCTACCAGGCTCTTCACGACATCGATTACTGCGGTCGTTTTTTGCAGAATATGAATGATCTGACTACGGATGCCTGTGTGGCCTATCCGGGGAAGTACATCGAGTCTCTGGTCGTTAACTGGGAGATAACCCCCGAGACGGACGAGATCCTCTACTTTTTCAAATATGCCTACATGTCGAACAACCGGGCCTTGTCCGTCATTGAGAATGTCTCTGAAATGAGCGGGATCACGTCGCAGGATCGGGATCAGATCGTCGGCGAAGCCCATTTCCTGCTGGGATTCAACTATTTCATGCTGGTGCGGATGTATGGCGAGGTCCCGATTCGCAGGGAACCGATCAAGTCCATCAGTCAGATTCATGCCCCCAAGAGCTCGATTCAGGATGTGTACGCCTTTATTATCGAAAACCTCAAGACGGCGATTGATTTGACCGGAATCCAGAAGATTCAGGGCCGGGGCGACAAGGTTGCGGCTCAGGCGACTCTGGCCAAGGTCTATCTGACGATGGCATCGTCGAAAAAGACGGGCGTAGCGGGATATGAGTGGGTCGACAGTGACGACTCTTATCGTCTTGCGGCGGAATATGCGCTGGAGGTGCTGGAACAACAGTCGACCTATGCCCTGGATCCCGATCTGTTGAATATCTATGACGTGGATCATTACATAGATGGGTGCGAGCACATATTCATGACCTCGATGAATCGGGATACCGACGGATCCACATGGTCGGTGTTGCCGCAGATGTTCGGTTGCGGGTATCCGGAATTCTATATATCCAAGGAGCTGGACGGCAATGGCGGCAGCGCCTCCAGTGTTCAACGCTGGATCGGTTATTCGATGAACTGTTGGAGTTCCTACTGCCCGAGCACGAAATTCTATGGGGAGTATGAGGATGCGGATTGGCGTAAAAAACTGTTTGTCACAACGATTTACGATAAAAACGGAAATGTGTTGGATACCTACAACCCCAATTCGAGCATCTTCTATTTCCCGATGGTTCGGAAATTTACGGATCCCTATTCGACCACGACTACGACCAGTGCCAATCTCGATCTGATCCGTTTTGCGGAGGTTGCCCTCACCTATGCGGAGGCGGCCGGTCCGACCGACAAGGGTTATTATTGGTTGAATCGGGTTCGGGCCCGGGCGGGTCTGCCGGCTCTTTCGGGACTTAGCCCCGAGGCGTATGAGGAGGCCGTTTGGCGGGAGAACATCCTGGAATTCGCATACGAAGGCAAACATCTGTTCGAATTGCGGCGTACCAATCGCGTGAACTCCGCGAATATCACGCTGAAAACCATAAAAACGGAATATGCCTATTTCTTCCCTCTGCCGCAGCGGGAAATTGACCTTAATGATGGATTGTAAAAATTGAACCATGAAAAAGATAACGAAACAGGCGCTTTTGTTGCTGTTGGCAATGCCGTTCTGGGCTTGCAGCACCGATGATCTTGAGACTGTCGAAAGAATTCAGGGCGGGGATTTCGTGCTCACCACTCAACAGCAGGTGAATGCTTTTACCTCGTCTGCGGACATCGCATCCCTGACCATAACGGGCTCGGACATCGCCGACCTTTCGGCGCTGTGTATTGAACGGGTCAATCGGCTGCGGATTGTCGGCACCAGTGTTCAGGAGCTTGATCTTCCCTCGCTGACGACCATTACCGAGGAGATTACGATTTCGGACAATCCGCAGTTGGAGCGTATTTCCGATCTGGGCCTCAAGTTCGTCAATGGCGTATTCACCATATCGGGGAACCAGGTTCTGACTGAAATCAAGGGTATTTTGGGCCTTAAAGTCCTTCAGGGCGATCTGGTTGTTACGGACAATCCGGCTTTGGGAGAGAATCTTCCGCTGCAGCCGGACGAGTTCGGACTCAATCCGATCAAGGTGTTGTCCAACGACCAGGTGATCGAAGGTGAGGTTATTCTGATGAACAATCATCCCGATGCCGCGACGGATGTTTCGTGGATCGGAGTCAGCGCGGTAGCCCTCGATTATACGATCACCTCCAAGCAGGAGGCGCTGACGTTCCCGATAGCCGGGGATTCCGCCCGCAGGCTGGTGATTACGGGTAACGATATTGATGATGAGGCCCTGGCAGCCATCGCCGGGAAAATCACCCGGGTTATTGATACCATCCGTGTGGAAAATACCGTTGCGACAACCACGTACGGATTCTTCGACAAGGTGAAGTGTGAGGGCAGCGTTGTGCTGAGAAACAATCTCAACATGACCAATCCCAACGGATTCAGTGCCTATACCTCCATTGGAGGGGATCTTGTTGTCGACAATACGCCGCTGGACATGTGGAATCCCGATGCCTTTACCAATATTGTCGACATCGAAGGAGATTTGCTCCTCAACCGCACCGTTACGCGCAACTATTCGTTCATGTCGCTCGTACATGTCGGCGGAGACTTCAAGGTGACCAATTGCCAGTATGTATGGGGTGTTCCCGACGGGTCGGAGCCCGGAGTATCGTGGGGTTGTGACGAGGCGCTTGACGGATGGTCGCAGCTCCGGACGATCGGCGGAGACCTTGATTTCAGCGATAACGCCTACACTACGAGTCTTTCGCTGTTTGAGAATCTTGCTTCGGTCGGCGGCAATGTGACCGTCATGGACAACGGCTCGCAACGCGGTTGGATCCCGTTGGAGAGCACGGATACGAAAAAGGGATTCGATATTTTCAAGAAACTGTTGGGAGCCGGCGTCATTGGGGAGGATGCAACGCTCAAGCTGCGCCGCAGTCCGGACGAAGATTTTATCGATTTCGATGACCTCAGCGCTCCGAGCTATACCATAAACGGTCAGGACGAGGCCATGGCCTTTGATCCGGCCGGGAAAATCGCCAACGATCTCACCATTACGGGAGGTGTGACGGACGAGGGATTCGTACATATCGCCTCGAAACTCACGACCGTAAAGGGAACGATCACGCTGGACGGGACCCAGATGAGTTCGACCATGGGATTCTTTGATGTCGTATCGTGCGAGGGTTCGATCATCCTGCGCAACAATGAGGTTTACATGATCAACCCGAACGGATTCAAGGCCTATACGGAGATCGGCGGCGATCTCATCATCGAGAACTCTCCGTGGATCACCTTCTGGAGTCCGGATGCCTTCTCGAACGTGACCCGGGTGAAGGGCGATCTGATCGTGAAGAAGGCGGTCCGTCTGACAAGCGATGCCTTTGCGAATCTGGAGCAGGTCGACGGTGATCTGATCCTTTCCGACAACTGGCTCAACGGATGGGTTTGTTCAAACTATAACGACTGGAAGAAACTGAGTGTCGTAAAGGGCAATATCGTATTTACGGATCAGGCCGACATCAACGATTTGGGATGTTTTGCCCATCTGACCGAGGTCGGAGGAGACATCACCATCTCCGGAAACGGATGGAACCAGGGGTATATTCCGCTGGTCAGCACCGATGTGCAGACGGGTTTCGACCTGATCAAGCGACTCAAGGACAACGGTGTCTTCAAGAAGTCCGGAGCTGTGTTCACGTTGAGCCGAAGCCCCGAGGAAGGAAATATCAATGTAGATGATTTGTAAAAACCTGGAAAGATGAAAATACGTGATATAATGCAGTTTTGCCTGTTGTGTGCAGCCCTGGCCTTCGGCTCCTGCACCAAGGATGATGGACCGTCGTCCCAGTCGCTCATTGACAGCCGGACCAAACCCATGCAGGAAGGAACCTGGGAGATGATCCCCGAACTCAGCGACGAATTTGACGGCACGTCGCTCAATTCCGACAAATGGTTGGATTATCATCCCTATTGGGCAGGACGTTCTCCGAGCAAGTTTGTCCGGGAGAATGTGAAGGTGGAGGACGGTTATCTGAAACTGGTGGCCTCCTATGATCCGGATGATTATGAGTTGTGGATCAATTCGGCATGTGTCTCCTCGAAGGAAGAGTCGTGTGATTATGGCTATTATGAAGCCCGCATCAAGGTGCACGGGTTGAGTCTTTCGGGATCTTTCTGGTTCCAGAACGAGGCCGATCCGGAAACGAACTACGATCAGCTCGAGATCGATTACGAAAACGTGGGTGATTCGAAGCTCTATCAGCAGCATAGCTACGCCTCCATGATCACGTTGCATTGGGGGGAGAATTGGGGTGCGAATTCATATACGGTTTGGGATCCGTACGGAGAGGACCGGAAATGTTCCGACGACTTCTTCATCTATGGAGTGGAGTACGGCCGGGACGAGATCAAGATGTTCATAAACAACCGCTTGGTCAAGGTCTATGACACGCAGGGACCCTTTGAGCACAAGATGTACATGTTCTTCGACATCGAGGCCTTCGACTGGGAGGGTCTTCCTACCGTGGATGAGTTGAATTGGCCGGAGGAGAAACGGACCATGTATGTCGACTGGGTCCGTTCCTACAGACGGGTTGATGCCGGGGCCCAGACAATCGGCCAGTAGGTTTTGCGGACCGCCGTATCGGGGACAGGATCTTTGCGGATGATTCTTTTGACGGAAAATACGGAGATGACAGGCAAGGTTCTGTCCCTGATACCCGGTTCGACCGCCCGGGTGAGTGGATCCTGATGTACGGGGGGGTGAATCGGGTGCAGGGATTGTTCGCATGTTCGGAATGCCGATCGTATTTTGAAACACGAAAACTGAAGATGAGGAAATCTTTTTCATATCTCTTGATGGTGGGTTGCAGCCTTGTTGGGGCCGTGCATGAAGTGTATGCGGGGGGCGATGATTACAGACAGCTTTTCCGTAGTGGTTATCAACGGATATGCCTTCATGAGCGGAGCGGATACCTCGATGCGAAGGGGGATACCGTCGTAGCTCCCAGGTATGAGGCGGTTTACGACTTCCGGGAAGGGATCTCCATCGTCCGTAATGGTGCTTTGGGGGCGATCGATTCGACAGGTCGGGAGATTATCCCGATCATGTACGAAAACATGTGGAATTTCAATGGCGGCATCTGTGGGGTCCGGAAGAACGGACAATGGGGCTATGTCGACAGAAACAACAGAATCGTGATCCCCGTTGAATTCGACGATTGTTTCGAATCGTTTATGGGAAAGGCCGTGGTGTGCAAATCGGGCGTATGGGGGTATTACAACGGCGATGGGACCCCGTTGACGAAAATGAAGTATGAAAAGGCCTTTCCCTTTGTCGATTCAATGGCCCGTGTGGCCGTAAATGGATTGTATGGATTTATTGATGGTTCAGGCCGGGAAGTCATAGCTCTCCGCTATCCTCAGGCCCGGGATTTCAGCGAAGGTTTGGCTCCGGTGTTCAATGGCCGGAAATGGGGCTATGTCGACAAACGGGGGAGAACGGCCATTCCGTTCAAGTACGACGATGTGAGACCCTGTCGGGACGGAAGCGCCTGCGTGAAAAAAGAGGGAAAATGGGGATATGTGGACCGGTTGGGCCGGACCGTGTTGCCGTTCGTCTATGACGATGCTTTCGAGTTCATTGACCGACGGGCGCTGGCGGTGGTCGGCGGCGAGTGGCGGTATATCGACCCCACGGGAGCGGTGGTCGGCAATCCGGATATTCATTATACGACTTACCGGGGTGGCTACAATCGGCTTTGCTGGTCGGACGAGTTCGACTGCGAGGGAGCGCTCGACAGCACGATATGGAGGCATGGCATCAAGTGCTGCGGTTATGAGGCGCAACGTCCCGAGAATGTGTGGATCGAGAACGGCTGTATGGTGATCGAGTCCCGCAGGGAGAGTGTCGGCGGCCACCGCTACACATCTGCTTGTGTGGACACTAAGGGAGGCATTGATTTCATGCATGGCCGCATCGAGGTCCGGGCGAAGATTCCCGGAGGTATCGGTACGTGGCCTGCGATATGGATGTTGCCCGTCGAGCAGTTCCAGTCGAACTACCATTGGGGCGAAATAGACCTGCTCGAAGCCCTGGGGTTCAATCCCGGCATGGTCTATACGACGGTGCACTATCTGGCGGGACGCATCAATGACCGCCCTGTCAGACCCTATTCCCAGACCTTCTTCGAGATTGACAATCTCTATGACGATTTTCACACCTATGCTCTGGAGTGGAACGAGAACAGCCTGGATTTCTATTTCGACGGCGTACATTATTACAGTTACAAACGGAATTTCCGCGTGCCTGAATATTGGGCCTATGATAGGCCGTATTACCTGATATTGGATTCCGCCTGGGGCGGTGATGCCTGGGGCGGTATTCACGGGACGGATGATGCGCTGTTGCCGCAGCGGATGTATATTCAGCATGTAAGATATTATCGGTAAGGCTATGAAATATTTGTTTTGTCTGTTGGGTATGATCTGGCTTTGTGCCTGCAGTGACTCGGAACGCCCGATCGACTATGTCGATTGTTTTATCGGCACGTCCAATTCCCGCTGGATGCTGGGACCGTATGCACAACGGCCCTTCGGTATGGTGCAGCTGGGTCCGGACAACCAGGGTGATGTCTGGATGGGCGGATACGAATACTCCAATAACAGCATCAGCGGCTTCAGTCATATTCATGCCTGGACGATGGGCGGGTTGAGATTCATGCCGACGACGCTCGATCTGGCGACGTCGAATCCCCAGGTGGACTCTCCGTTCCGGGGCGCGAATGCCGGATACCACTCCCGGATCCTCAAGCAGACGGAATCGGCATCTCCCGGTTACTATGGCGTGGAGTTGTTCGACCATCGGGTGAAAGTGAAACTGACGACAACGACGCGATGCGGGTTCCAGCATTATACGTTTCCGAAGAGCCGCCAGTCCCGGATTCTCATAGATCTTGAGTTCCCTACGGAATGGGATTACGGGTTCAAGGTCCTGGATGCGAAGGTAACCCGGGTGTCCGATTCGGAGTTGGAGGGATATGCGGATTGCCGCTCCGGCAACTGGGCACCGTGGAATGATTACAAACTTCATTTCGTGATCAGGTTCAGCCGACCGTTCGAGCGGATGAACGGGTGGAAAGGTCGGGAACTTTTCGAGTCGATAGATGAATTGTCGGGACAGGGACCCCTGGGAGTCTATCTCGACTACAATACCGGGGAAGGCGACGTGATCATGGTACAGACGGGTCTTTCGCTGGTGAGCATTGATGGAGCGAGGAAAAATCTGGATGCGGAACTTTCCCGATTCGGATGGGATTTCGATGCTGTGGTCGAAGATGCGGCGAAGGAGTGGAATGAGCTGCTGGGCCGCATAGAGGTGGAGGGCGGATCGCACCAGGACAAGGTGAAGTTCTATACGAACCTTTACCGGGCCTATTGTGGCAAGCAAACCTGGAATGATGTGGACGGCCGTTATCGGGATGCGGAGGAGCATGTCCGACAGCTTGGGGCTTCTGAGTCCGTCTATGGCGGAGATGCGTTCTGGAATTCCTATTGGAATTTGAATCTGTTGTGGTCTTTGATTACACCTGAAATTGTCGATAACTGGGTTACGACACAGTTGGAGATGTTCCGTCATACGGGATGGACCGGCAAAGGTCCCACCGGCATTGAATATTCGGGCATCATGGAGGGTTCGCATGAGATTGCGCTGATGGTTGCGGCCTACAACAAGGGGATAAGAACGGACGGAGAGGAGATATACCGGGCCGTGCGCCACATGGTCATGAATCAGGGCATGGATCTGCCCTTCGGCGGATTCGCGGGTCAGATGAATCTGGATTTCTACAACGAAAAAGGATATATGCCGACGGAGTATGGCCACGCATCCAAGACCTTGGACTATGCCTATGACGATTATTGTGCGGGAGTTCTGGCGCAGGCGCTGGGGCGGAAGGAGGATGCCGATTTCCTGTTGCGGCGTTCGGACAATTATAAAAACATATTCCATCCGGAAGCGAAATATGTCTGCAGACGCAGGGCCGACGGGACCTGGGTGGAACCGTTGGACATCTTTTCGAACGAGGGATTCATCGAAGGCAATTCGTGGCAGTACAGTTGGTATGTTCCCCACGATCCCGAGGGGGTGTTTGAGATCATGGGCCGCGACAGTGCTTTGCAGCGGCTGCAATCCGGTTTTGAACGGGCTCGGGAGTTCAAGTTTGCGGCACATGCCTTCGACCGGACCGAAGGACAGACGGCCGAATACTATATCAACCATGGCAATGAAATAAATATGGGTGCCGCCTTTCTGTTCAATTATCTGGGAGTTCCCTGGCTGACCCAGCAATATACGCGGGAGATCCTGGATACCTATTATGGCGATACGCCTTACGAGGGTTGGGAAGGCGATGAGGACGAGGGACAGATGAGCTCCTGGTTCGTGAATTCGTCCATGGGACTCTTCGAAATGAGCGGCGGCGTGGAGCAGGATGCCCGGGTGGATCTGACCTCTCCCCTGTTCGAGAAGATAACCATAAAGCTGAATCCGGACTATTATAAAGGGAAGGAGTTTGTGATACGGGCACGCAACAATTCGAAAGAGAACCGGTATATAGAGAACATTCGATTGAACGGCCGGCAGATCGACGGCTTCCGAATCCGTTTTGCGGATATTGTGAACGGGGGGACCCTCGAATTGAAGATGAGTGACAAACCGCATGAGACAACATCTAAAAAATAAGTCAGAATGAGAATCGTTTTATTGAACTTCGTCCTGTCGGCAGTGACAATTGCAGGTGCTTTTGCATCCACGGGGATTCCCGAGTGGCGGGACTCCCGGGTCAACCAAATCAATCGGGCTCCGATGCATTCCAACTATTTTGCTTATGAGTCCGAGGAACTGGCCCGGAAGGGCGACAAAAGTGCATCGTCGAATTTTCTTTCAATCAATGGATTGTGGCGATTCTCGTTCGTATCCCATTTGTGGGATCGTCCGGACCGATTCTGGGAGGTCGGCTATCACGACAAGTCGTGGGCGCTGTTTCCGGTTCCGGGCTTGTGGGAATTGAACGGCTATGGTCAGCCGATTTATGTGAATTATGGCTTTCCGTGGGGAAAACAGGCCGTGAGCAAGCCTCTTGAAGTCCTCGAAACAAACAATTACGTCGGTTCCTACCGGCGGGAAATAGAGATTCCTGCGACCTGGAGCGGCAAGGAGATTTATATCCATTTTGGCGCAGCCTCCTCCAATCTGACACTTTGGGTGAATGGCCGCAAGGTGGGATATAGCGAAGATTCGAAACTGGAGGCCGAATTCAATATCACCCGCTATGTGCAACCCGGCAAGAATCTGATAGCGTTTCAGATTTTCCGCTGGTGCGACGGCTCTTATCTCGAAGATCAGGATTTTTGGCGGTTGAGCGGTGTTTCCCGGGACTGTTATCTGTATGCGCGCGAAAAAAAGCACATGCAGGATCTTCGTATTGCCACTGTCCTTGACGGGGAATACAAGGATGCCGTACTGGAGGTTTCGATTGACCGAAGCCCTGCCGCCAAGGGATTGAATGTTGCGTTGGAACTGTTCGACGCGGCCGGGAAACTGGTGGCTTCGCAGGATTGCCGGTCGGACAAAGCGTCGATCGCCGTTGCCGATCCGTTCAAATGGACGGCCGAAACCCCTTATCTTTACCGGTTGTATGCGACGTTGGAAGATAAAAATGGGACGGCGATCGAAGTGATCCCCCAACAGGTCGGATTCCGCAGTGTGGAGGTCAAGAACGCACAACTTCTGATCAACGGACAACCGGTGCTCATCAAGGGCGTCAACCGGCATGAGATGGATCCCAAATCGGGCTATTGTGTCTCCGAGGAGCGGATGATCGAGGATATTCGAATCATGAAACAGTTGAATATCAACGCGGTGCGTACGTGTCACTATCCCAATTCGAATCGCTGGTATGACCTGTGCGACAAGTATGGCCTGTATGTGGTGGCCGAGGCGAATGTCGAATCTCACGGACTGGGTTTCCAGGAGCATACGCTTGCGGACAAACCCGCATACGCCCTCGCCCATCTCGAACGGAACATGCGCAACGTGCAGCGGAGCCGGAATCATCCCTCCGTCATTATCTGGTCGCTCGGGAACGAGGCCGGCATGGGATCCAACTTCGAAGCATGCTATCACTGGATCAAGGAGAACGATCCGACACGCCCCGTGCAGTATGAGCGGGCCGAACGACTGGCGTCGACGGATATTTTCTGTCCGATGTATTTCGATTACGAGAGTTGTGAGAAGTTTCTGAAGGAGAATGATTCCCGGCCGCTGATCCAGTGCGAATATGCGCATGCGATGGGAAACTCGCTGGGCGGATTCAAGGAGTATTGGGATCTGATCCGGAAATACCCCAACTATCAGGGCGGCTTCATCTGGGATTTCGTCGACCAGTCGGTCCGGATGAAGAACGACCGGGGAGAGTGGTTTTATGCCTATGGGGGCGATTTCAACAAATACGACAAGTCGGACAACAATTTCCTGGACAACGGGCTGATCTCACCGGACCGGGTCTGGAATCCGCATGCCCGTGAGGCACGCTATTTCCACCAGCCGGTTTGGGTGTCGGCCAGGGATCTCCCGGCAGGGGTCGTTCATGTCTACAACGAGAATTTCTTCCTCAATACGGACAACTATCGGTTGTACTGGAGTCTGGTCTGTGAGGGCCGGATCCTGCAGCAGGGTTCGTGTGATATGGATATTGCGCCTCAATCTGGCGCGGATGTCGTGCTCGGCTGCGATTTGAACGGGATCGATCGGACCAAGGAATGTTTCATCAACACGGAGATTCGGCTGAAAAAGGCCGACGGACTGCTTGAGGCCGGGACGGTCGTTGCCCACAACCAGTTACCTGTTACGGCCTATGGATTCGAACCGGTCGCAGTCCGTGCCTCGTCCGTCGATCCGGTTGTTGACAGTATTTACTATGACC
Source organism: uncultured Alistipes sp. (assembly GCA_944320625.1). GTDB lineage: Bacteria > Bacteroidota > Bacteroidia > Bacteroidales > Rikenellaceae > Alistipes. The sequence goes on along the minus strand of CALUIG010000004.1, from coordinate 13,445 downwards.
ATCTGATTGTTCGTTCCGACCGCTTCCGGATCAGTTTCCACAAGTGGTACGGGCTTATCGAGGAGTACAGCGTCGATGGAGTTCCAGTGCTGAAGGAGGGGACCATGTTGCGGCCGAACTTCTGGCGGGCTCCGACCGATAACGATCTGGGAGCCGACCTGCCGAGAAAATATGCCGTCTGGAAAGCCCCCCAAATGAAAATGACCTCCATGAGCGCATCGAAAGAGTCTGGGATCGTCGAGGTCGTGGCGACATACGATTTGCCTGATGTGAAGGCGGAGATGACTATCGTCTACCGCATCAACGGAGACGGTGAAATTGCCGTAACCCAGCAGTTCACTGCCGACAAGGAGGCCCGGATCTCCGACATGTACCGTTTCGGGATGCGATTCGAAATGCCGTCGGAGTATGACCGGATCCAGTATTACGGTCGCGGTCCAGGCGAGACCTATTCGGATCGCAAGGAGCATGCCGCCATCGGTCGTTGGGAACAGCGTGTCGACGAGCAGTATTATCCCTATATCCGTCCGCAGGAGAGCGGCAACAAGAGCGATGTCCGGTGGTGGCGTCAGGTGGATGTGGACGGGACGGGTCTGATGTTTACGAGCGATGCTCCGTTCGGGATTTCGGCACTCCCCTATTCCATCGAGGAGCTGGATGAGGGCGTTGCCAAGAAACAGCGCCACACGAACGATCTGAAAGGCAATGGTGCCGTAAATATCTGTATCGACAAACTCCAGACCGGACTGAATTGCGTGAACAGTTGGGGATGTATTCCTCTGGAGAAGTATCGTGTGCCGTATGCGGATTATTGTTTGAAGTTCAAGATAACTCCGGTAAAGCATTCGCTGTAAAATTTCCGAATCCGGATCAGGGGTTCCGGTGCTTCCGGACAACGACCCCCCTTCCGGGAACCTAAACTGTCGTTACTCATGAAAAACCTGTATTTGATCTTTGTTTGCAGTGTCGCCACGATGGGCGGTCTGATGTTCGGATTCGATGTGGCGATCATCTCCGGAGCGGTTCCGTTTATCCAGGAATATTTCGGATGGAATGAATTGCAGTTGGGCTGGGGAGTCAGCTCGCTGCTGGTCGGAGCCATTGTGGGAGCCTTTGTTTCCGGGCCTTTGTCGGACCGTTTCGGACGCCGATGGCTGATGCTTGCCGTCTCGTTGTTCTTTGCCGTCTCCTGTGCCGGAACGGCAATGGCGGAATCTTCGACGTTTTTCATCGCCATGCGGTTGCTGGGCGGGATTTCCGTCGGTTCGGTGTCGGTCCTGGCTCCGATGTATGTGGCGGAAATAGCTCCGATGAAGGTCCGGGGCCGGCTGGTTTCGGTCTATCAGCTCCTCATCACATTCGGGATTCTGGTCTCTTACTTCATCAACTATTCACTGCATGATGTAGCGAACAACTGGCGTTGGATGTTCGCTTCGGGAATTGTTCCGTCCGTACTCTACTTTGTCGGACTGATCTTCATTCCCGAATCTCCGAGATGGCTGTTCGTCAAGGGAGAGAAGGATCGTGCGAAACGGATTCTGGACGGGATGCTCGGCTCCGAGGAGGCATCGCGTGAGGTGGCGCAGATCGGACAGAGCGTGGAGGTCGTGGCGTCATCGGCGGCCGGAAGTTCCGGTTGGGCGATGCTGTCGAACCCGGCCCATCGGAAGGTTCTGTTTGTCGGATTCCTGCTGGCGGTTCTGGTACAGATGTGCGGAATCAACACCGTCATCGACTATGCTCCGAAAATCCTGCAGGAGGCCGGTGTCGAGATGAAGAATGCACTTCTGCAAACCTCTTTTATCGGCATCATCAACTTCCTGGCGACCTTTTTCGCAATCTGGCTGATTGAAAAACTGGGCCGTCGCAAATTGTATATTGTCGGAAGCATTGCGATGATGGTGACTCACGGGCTGTTGGCGGGCAGTTTTCATTTCGGGCTTCATCCGATGGTGACCCTGTGTTGTCTGCTGCTGTTCATAGCCTCGTTTGCGGCATTCATCGGTCCTGTTTTCTGGACGCTTGTGTCCGAGATATTTCCGAATGCCATAAGGGGCAAGGGCGTTGCGTTCGCATCGTTTACACAATGGATATTCAATTTCCTGGTTATCCTGTTATTCCCGGTGATCTTTAAGTCGTTCGGCGGAGTCTTTTCGTTCCTTTTCTTCGCGGTCATGTGCCTGATCCAGCTTTTGGTGGTCTATTTCATGGTGCCGGAGACCAAGGGCAAATCCTTGGAGGAGATCGAGAATTTCTGGAAATGACGGCTTTGAGTCTGAAATTGAAAACATAACCCAAACTGCAAGATAAGTATGAAAAAGAAAACATGTCTGCTGCTGTTGCTGATCGGAGCATCTGTCACGTCCATGGCGCAGCAGAAGGATGGAGCGGTCTATCTGGATCTGTCCGCACCTCTCGAAGAGCGCGTGGAAGATGCGCTGGGGCGTCTGACCGTCGAGGAGAAAGTTGCGTTGTGCCATGCGCAATCCAAATTCTCGTCGAAGGGCGTGGCCCGTTTGGGCATACCCGAAGTATCCATGAGTGACGGGCCTCACGGGATCCGTGCCGAACTCGAATGGGATGGATGGAACTATCTCAAGAGTTCGAACGATTATGCGACGGCATTCCCCTCTTTGGTGGCTTTGGCCGCGACGTGGAATCCGGAGCTGTCACTCCTGTATGGGAAAGCGATCGGTGAGGAGGCGCGGTATCGCAAGAAGGATGTTTTGCTGGGCCCGGGCTGCAATATTTGCCGGACACCGTTGAACGGGCGGAGTTTCGAATACCTCGGAGAGGATCCGTACCTTGTCTCGGAGATGGTGGCTCCTTATGTCCGGGGCGTTCAGCAGAGTCATGTGGCCGCCTGTGTGAAACACTTTGCCCTGAATAATCAGGAACTCAATCGGATGCATGTCAACGTGAAGGTTTCGGACCGAGCCTTGCGCGAGATCTATCTGCCCGCCTTCAAGGCTGCCGTGGATGCGGGGACCTGGTCGATTATGGGTTCGTACAGCCAGTATCTGAATCAGCGATGCTGCCACAATGAGGTTTTGCTGAACCGGATTCTGAAGGAGGAATGGGCTTTCGACGGAGCGGTCATTTCGGACTGGGGCGGATGCCACGATACCCGGCAGGCCGCCGCTTACGGCCTGGATATCGAGATGGGCACCAACCCGGAAGACTTGTCGTACTCCAAGGATGATCTTTACGAGAATTATTATCTGGCCCGCCCCTATCTGAATGCACTTCGGCGCGGGGATGCCTCCATGAAGGATCTCGATGAGAAGGCGCGGCGTGTTTTGCGGTTGATTTTCCGGACGCAGATGTCGGCCGACAGACCGTGGGGTTCCCTGGCTACGGAGGAGCATGCCCGCCAGAGCCGGATCATTGCGCAGGACGGCATTGTCCTGTTGAAAAACGAGGGCATTCTTCCCTTGAAACCAGAACGGAAACTCCGTATTGCCGTTATTGGAGACAATGCGGTGCGTCTCATGAGTAATGCCGGCGGGGCGTCGGAGGTCAAGACCTGGCGGGAGATCACTCCGCTGCAGGCCATTGAGGAGAAGTACGGGAAGGAGAACGTCACATTTGCCATGGGCTACGATGGCGGAGCCGCGTCCTACAGCCAGGTTATTCCTGCGACCTCCGACGCGGAGGAGCTCCGGACGGAAGCGCTTCGTTGTGCCGGGGATGCCGATATTGTCCTGTTTTTCGGGGGATTGAACAAAAACATGCACCAGGACTGCGAAAACAGCGACCGTTTGTCTTATGACCTGCCCTATGGTCAGAAGGAACTGATCGAGGCGCTTGCGAAGGTGAATGAAAACCTGGTGGTGGTTCTGATTTCGGGCAATGCCGTCGATACCTCGTGGGACAAAGACGTGAAGGCGCTTGTGGAGAGCTGGTATCTGGGTTCGGAGTCCGGACATGCCATTGCGGACGTGCTTGCGGGCGATGTCAATCCATCCGGCAAGCTCCCCGTGTCATTTTATGAGCGTCTCGAGGATTGCGGCGCACACTCCTTCGGAACGCAGGCCTATCCCGGAGACGGCAAGGATGTCGAATATCTGGAGGACATTCTGGTCGGTTATCGGTGGCTGGATGCCAAGGGGATCCAGGCCAAATATCCGTTCGGATACGGACTCTCCTATTCGACCTTCCAAATTGGAAAGGCCGGGCTTGATAAAAAGCAGTATGCTGAAACGGAGACGATCCGGATAACGGTTCCTGTGACCAACTGCGGTCCCGTGTCCGGGAAAGAGGTTGTGCAGGTATATGTGGGTAAGAAGCACAGCGATTTGCTGCGGGCGCCCAAAGAGCTCAAGGCATTCGAAAAGGTGTATCTCCGCAGCGGCGAGAGTTCGGAAGTCTCTTTGGATATTCCGGTCGAACGTCTTGCCTACTGGGATGAGTCGACTTCGCAATGGCGGATTGAAAAGGGAGAGTATCAGCTCTACGTAGGCAACTCTTCGCAGAACACCCGCCAATATGTCATTTCCGTCAAATAACGCAACAGTTTCCGCCATGAAAAAAATAGTTTTGATCGTTTGGTGCTGTGTCGTCGGCAGCCTGATGTCGATGCCCGTCCACTCTTCCAATATTCAGTATGTGGATGTCATGATCGGAACCGGGGCCGACGGACATACGTTCCCCGGCGCGACTCTTCCGTTCGGCATGGTTCAGCTGAGCCCTTCGAACGACTGGAAAGCCTGGTCCTGGTGTGCCGGCTACAATTATCGGGACACCGTTATCAAAGGGTTCGCACACAACCATATCAGCGGTGCCGGACTGGCCGGATTGGGCGACATCCTGTTTATGCCTACCGCCGGGGCCTTGCAACTTGCTCCCGGAACCGAGGAGAATCCCGATAGCGGATACCGTTCCCGTTTTTCCCATGATACGGAGAAGGCGGCCCCCGGATACTATTCTGTCCGGCTCGACGACTACGACATCGATGTCGAGCTCACAACGTCGGTCCGGGTCGGATTTCATCGCTATACGTTCAACAAAGCGGGAAAGGCCCACATTATCGTGGATCCGACCCATCATATCCAGGAGATGATCCTTCAGTCGGGTGTCGAGATTCTGTCCGACCGTGCCATCCGGGGTTTCAAGGCGTGCTGTGGCGCCGCCGGTATCCGTACCGTCTATTTCTATGCCGAATTTTCGAAGCCCTTCCTGAACGGGGGTGTCGCGGCCGGAGGCATAACGGTCGAAGGAGCCCGGAAGGTGCAGCATATGGACAGCCGTGGATACTTTGACTACGAGGTTGCGGAAGGGGAAGAAATCGAGGTCAAGGTTGCCCTGTCCTATGTCGGTTACGAGGGTGCCAAGAAGAATTTCGACGCCGAAGCCTCCGGTGTCGGGTTCCGGCAGGCCCTGGAAAATGCCACCGGCATCTGGTCCCGGAAGATGGACAAGATCGACATTTCGGGGACATTGAGCCAGAAGCGTTGTTTCTATACCGGTCTGTATCATTCCATGATCTCTCCGAACGTTATTTCGGATGTGGACGGGAACTACGTCGTCGAGGGGAAGCAATATCATTCCGATACCGACATGTACAGCAATTTCTCGACGTGGGATACCTATCGGGCGCTGCACCCCCTGCTGACCATTATCGAACCGGAGAAAAACAAGGAGTTCGTCAATTCGCTGATTTCGAGATATACGGATGCCAAGGTGGGACTTCCGGTGTGGGAGCTCATCGGTTATGACAATGTATGCATGATCGGCTACAATGCGACGGCACCCATTGCCGAGGCGATTCTGAAGGATCCGTCGGGTATTGATGTGGAAAACGGTTATCAGGCGATGCGTGCCGCAGCCTTCTCCATGGACAAGAACAGTCCGACCTATGGCAATAACAACGGGATGCATTACTATGTCAAGCAGGGCTGGATTCCGGCCAGCAGTGGAACGGGAGTATCCAAGACGACCGAACAGAACTATTACGACTGGGCGATAGCACAGGTTGCGAAAAAACTGGGCAAGACGGAGGATGCCGCCCTGTTCGAAGAACGCTCCCGGGGATTTCTCAATCTGTACAATCCGGAAACCGGTTATCTGTGGCCCAAGAATCCGGACGGCAGCTGGCTTGAAATGGATGCCTCCGACTGGGGGGATCTCATTCCCAATTACGTGTCGGGCAATATCTGGGGATACTCGGGCTATACCCCGCACAACATGGCGGCGATAATCGAAAAAAAGGGGGGCCGCAAGGCGTATGAGAAATGGCTGGATCAGGTGTTCAGCGACACCACGCGGATGCATGGCGCCGTTCATGTCGACATCTCGGGATTCATCGGTAAATACGGTCACGGCGATGAACCGGGACACCAGATGCCCTATTCCTATAATTTTGTCGGGGCTCCGTGGAAAACCCAGAGATTGATCCATGAAATAACGACAACTCAGTATATGGATACGCCGGAGGGACTTGTCAACAACGACGATCTCGGGCAGATGTCGGCGTGGTATGTGTTCAGCACGTTGGGCTTCTACCCTGTAAATCCCGCAAGTCTGCAGTATGTGATCGGCTCGCCGCATTTTACGGAAGCCGTGATCAATCTTGATAACGGGAAAAAATTCAGGATCGTGGCACGCAATGCCTCGGATCGGAATGTGTATGTTCAGTCGGCAAAACTCAACGGACGGAAGTACGACCTTCCTTTCATTACGCACGAAGAGATCATGAACGGTGGCGAACTGGAGTTCGTGATGGGGAGCAAGCCCTCTTCCTGGGGTTCGTCGGAGAAGGTCATCTCCCGATTGGCGGGGAACAAACTACCCGATGCCTGATCCCGGACCCATTTCGGATGATTCGATGCTTTTACTCTGAGAAGATTTTTTTGACAAAATAAAAACACGGATAAAGATGAGAAAACGAACTTGTGCCCTGTCGGTTTTGTTTTGTATGATTTCGGTACATCTGTTTGCCCAGATCATATCGGTCGACAGCGTCAAACCAACCGCGTTTTTCCGTTCGGATTCCCGCGGGGAGCTCTCTCAGGTTGCCTGGGTGAAGGTCGATAACCGACAAGCCGATTCGGTTGACGTGGAGTTGCGGACGTTTGTCGACGGGGTTGCCCGTCCTGCGGAAAACCGGGTCCTGGCCTCGGGTGTGAACGATCTGGAGGTTCTGCTTCCCGATCTGAGCGAACCCGCGGATGTCAGACTGTCATTCGTTGATCCGAAGCGGAACCGGGAACTTGCCTCCTGGAGCGGGGAGTGGCAGCCACAGAAAAAGTGGACGATCCATTGCGTCACCTATTCGCATCATGATTTGGGATACGGAAACATTCCCCATCGGCTTCGCCGGGAGAACCGGATCGAGAATATGGAGCTGATGCTGAAATATTGTGACCAGACGGACGACTGGCCCTACGAATCTCGTTACCGGGCCGTTTTGGAGACATCCGAGCCGATAACGACCTATCTGTCGTTTTGCGGCAAGAAAAATGCCGAGGCATTGAAGCGCCGGATCAACGAGGGGCGCATTCAGATAAGTTCCATCCATACGACCGTAAATACCGAAACATTGGGTCATGAGGTGATGGCCCGTCTGTTCTATCTGAGCAACCGGCATATGGTGGACATGCTGGGAATTAGGCCCTCCACCTCCGCGAATTTTGACGATGTGATCGGGATCACGCTTCCGTTTTTCACCTTTGCGAAGGAGGCTGGCCTGAAAAACCTCTTCCACGGATACAACAATCCGACCATGAAGTTCCACATGCCGGCGCAGGACGAACCGGTCTTCTACATGCGGGGTGCGGATGGAGATGACGACAACAAGGTGCTGGTCCGGTCGCGCTATTATTCGGGAGATGCGATCCGTCCCCGTCAGTATGCGTGGAAGCGTCCTTTGGGGGAGGATGCCGTTCAGATGATTGTCGATTTTTATGAAGACGAGGATTGGCCCTTTGATGTGATCCTCTCCCAGGATGGGTGGGACTTCACGCTGCTTTCGCTGGACAACGCGCTGCGTATCAAACAGCTCAATGAGGCCTATGCTTATCCGCGGATGATTTGTTCCACGATGGATCTGTTTTTCGATGCCGTCCGGGCTCAACAGGACCGCTACGACATCCGGACATTTGAGAAGGACGGGAACAATCAGTGGGCGGATCAGCCGGCCACGGATTCCAAGTATTTCGGACTGGCCCGCAAGATGGATGAACTGGTCCCCGTGGCCGAAAAGTGGGCTACGTTGAACCAGGCGCTGGGAGTCGGGCCGTATCCCTGGAGCGATATTTATCAGGCCTACCACAGACTGATGCTTTATCACGAGCATACGGCCGGATCCAGTGCGCTCAAGCCCGCATTCCAATATGCCACGGAGCAGCACGAACTGAGACAGATGGTCCGGGACTCGCGCTGGTATGCCCGGCGAGTCATGGAACAGTCCATTGAAGGCATTTCCTCCCGTATCGCCACGCGGAAGGATAATCAGTTGATTGTCTTCAACTCCTTGAGTACCCCCAATGACGGTCCTGTAACGGGAGTATTGCCTGACGGGTGGCAGTTTGTCCGGATTACGGATAACGAGACTCGGGAGTCCGTCGACGTAGCGGTTGAAAATGGTGCATTTACCTTTTACGCGAAGTCCGTTCCTCCGATGGGATACAAGAGTTATACGTTGTCCGAGTCCAGGTCCGTCCGGAAAACGGTCGACAAGGATGAATACACGGTTGAAAACAGCTTCTATACATTGGTTTTCGATCCTCGGACGGGCGCGATCACCTCGCTTTATGACAAGGAACTCGGTCGGGAGCTGATTGACCGGGATTCTCAGTTCAAGCTCAATGAATATCTATACGAGCGGTACACGGCGCCCGGGAAGGAGCATGTCTCGGAATTCTATGGGGCGCGACTCACGGATTTCAAGGTGGCGCGGGAAAACGACCGGGACGTGGTTCATCTTCGTCAGGCGGGAGAAGGCTGCAGAAGCATCGAACAGACCATCATCCTTCCGAAGGATGCGAAACGGATCGACTTTGTTCTTGACATCGACAAATCCTGTTCGGGGCGGACGCAAATGATGAATGACACGGGCGCGACGACCAACAAGGAGGCGATGTATATTGCCTTGCCGTTCGATGTTCCCAATTACAGGTTCCGGCACTCGCTGCTGGGGATGAGTGCGGAGCCGGTGGTGGATATGTTCGACAGTGTCAATACGGCCCATTATGCCATTCGTCATTTTGCTACGGTCGGCAACGAAGATTTCGGAATTGCGGTGGCTCCCGTGGAGGCCGGACTGATCGAATACGGATACCCGCGCTCGGATGCGATTCCGGGATTGTGGCTTACGGAAAACCAGTTCGAAAGGAATCCGGTATATCCCAAAAACAGCTCCATGTTCCTCTATCTGCTGAACAACATGTTCGATGTCAACATCTCTTTGAGCCAATCGGGTTTGAAGCGTTTCACCTATTCGCTGACGAGTTATAAAAACGCGACGGGACATGAGGCCGAAGATTTTGGATGGAGTGTCCATACGCCCATGCAGTCCCGGTTTATCGCCCGGAAGCAATCCGGGAGTCTGCCGGCTCAAAGTTTCAGTTTTGTCGGGAGTGATTGTGCCAATGTGGTTTGTACGGTCTTCAAGCCTGCGGAGCAGAATGGCGAAGGGTATATTCTGCGGCTGGTGGAGACCTCGGGCCAAACGACCGATTGCCATATTTCAATTCCGTTGTTCGAGGAGTTGTCGGCAGTCGTTATGACGGACCTGGTGGAGAACGACACGGATCAGCGGCTGGAGATTCTGGATAAGAACGGTTTCCGGATTACCATGCCCGGGAATGGCGTAAAGACCTTGCGGGTGCTTCCTGTACGTCGGAAGGAGGTCGCACCTCCGACCTTTACCGCCACGGCGTTGTCGGATATGAGGATTCTGTTGACGGGACTCCAGTCTGCGGGCAATCAGTTCGTGCGGATTTATCGGAGCGAAGATCCCGACTTTACCCCGGGTCTGTTGAATTATGTGGGACAGACCGCAGAAGACAGCTATGAAGATGCTCCGGTATTGAATTTCGGAAACTGGATGAATAATGTCCTTGCTCCCGGTACGGAGTACTACTACAAGGTGATTGCGTATGATCCCGACAATTACAGCTCCGTAAGCTCGACGGCCGTGAAGGTCAGGACGATGGACAGTTCGCAAAAGAATGATCTTCCGCAGGATGTTGCCTCGTTGAGCGCCATCTTGGTTAGTGATGTCTCTTCGGACAATTACATCAATGTGCACTGGTTGTCGAACTGTGAACCGGATATTGTGAAATATGTCGTTTACCGGGGAGAGAGCGAAGATTTCAGCATTGAAGATAGGGAACCGTTGGGGGAGGTTAATCTTTCCGACAACGGTTTGGGATCGTGGTATGCATTCCGGGAGTACGATCATCAAATGTATCCGGACAAGGATGTCAAACCGGGCCGGACCTACTATTACAAGGTATATGCGGTAGACTCTGCGGGACAGAGGAGTGCACGCTCCACGTGTGCGCATGCAACGACCAAACATACCAGTAATTGAAATTGAAACGGGGATCCTGAATCGATTTTAATCGAGTCTTTACGCCCCCGGGACCGGAAGAATCGCTTCATTTGTCACGTGCGACAAATGAAGCGATTCCTGTTTCATCCGGTTTCTCTCCGATTCCTAATGTCCGAATCGTGAAGTGTCGACCTCCCGGTGCTTTTTGGCCTTGTAGCCGCCGAAACGGTAGGAGAAGTGGAGGGTGGCGGTGCGCATGTAGCACAGTGCGCCCATATCGAGCCACTGCCCGCGGTAGCGGACCTTCGTATCGGGCATGCTGCTGTCAAAGAGGTCGTTGCAGCGCACCGAGAGCGTCGCCCGTCCTTGGCCGAAGGTCCACTTTACGGCAGCGTCGGCCGACCCCAACGGTTCGATGTCGAAGGTCCCCTGAATGGCTCCCGACTGGAAGAAACCGTTCACTTCGAGGTCAAGGGCAGGCTTGCGGCTCAAATGGAAGGTGTTCACGAGCCGGACGATGCCGACCCACTTCGAACGGTCGAACGACATGTCGTGGAACGGGTCGCACCGCTGCCGCATCCGCATCCCCGTGAGCGTCAGCCGCGAGTCGAGCCACTTGCCGGCACGGAACGGAATGACGGCATTGGCGCCCCACTGCCGGTTGAAGTTCCAGTTGAGCGACTGGTAGATCAACGCCAGCCGGTCGGAGGCCTGCCAGGCGGCCTGCACGAAGTAGTCGGGCTGTTCGTTCCAGAAGAGGACGAAGATGTACTTCTGGCGGTAGATATAGACGGCCTGGGCCTCGTAGCTGCGCGACGGGCGGAGCCCTGACGTGCCGTGAATCTCCGAATAGCCGTCGATGTAGGAGACGGCGCCCTGCATCTCCCAATAGGAGGGGTATCGCTTGTCGGACGAGAAGTTGAGCTGCACGATATGCCGCTCGGAGGGTATCCAGTTCAGCGATGCCTGCGGATAGAGCGACCAGTTTTCGTAGTCGCCCAGCCGGTAATACTCCCCGGCAAGCGATGCCGAAAAGCCCACCTTCCCGAACTGGCGCCCGACGCCGGCGTAGAGATTTCCGGTGTATTCGTCGAGCTGCGCGTCGGTGTCCGAGGTCGCGGGCGAGCCTTCGAGCACGGTGTAGTGCTGCCAGTCGTGCGACCGGGCAAAGGCAAAGGCGCCGCCGGCCGTCAGTTCCCAGCCCGAGTCGAAGGCGTGGCGCTCGTCGATGGTGGCGTTCAGCCGGTCGATGCGCTGCCCCGATCCGATCCGGAAGGCCGTGGCCGAACCGTCGGCGTAGTTGTTTTCGAGCATCGTACGCTCGGGATTGTCGTAATGGGTGTAGTCGAGGCCGAGGTCGAGCCCGAATGCCGAGGTGTAGCGCAGCGCGAGGTTGTGCAGCGACTGGTCGCTCGATTTTTGCGAGAGCGACCCGACATAAGTTCCCGTCGAATGGGAAATTCCGTCGGTATTCGGCGAGAACGAGGCGGTGTAGGCGGCGCTCAGACTCCCCCGCTGCTTCGGGGCGTACTCCACGGCGGCACGGAGCTGGTGGCTCCACCCTTCGGCCGTCATCCATTCATCTTGCCGAATGTCGTATGGCTGCCCCTCGAAGGTATGCAGCGACCGCAGGTCGAAACTGGTCAGCTCCTTGCTCCGGGCTGCCGAATAGGTGACGTCGGCCGACCATTTGGGCGACGCGAGGACAAAACTGCCGCCGGCATCGTAGGTATCGTAGTAACGGTTCGTATAGTTGGCGTGGACTTCGCCCGAGAAAGCTGTTTCATGACTGCGGCGCAGCACGACATTGATCGCCGCCCCGCGGACATGGTACTGCGGCGGAGCACTGAACATCACTTCGGCCTTCTCCACCCGCTCGACCGGCGTCGAACGCAGCAGCGTGGCCAACTGTTCCGAAGTCATTGTCGAGGGACGGCCGTTCAGAATCACCGTGACGGAGGAGGTCCCGGCCAGCGTCAGCGCACCGTCCTGCTCCGCAACGCCCGGCAGACGGGTCAAAGCCTCGTAAGCGTTGTTCACGGCCAGCCCCTCGGTCAGCCGTCCGAGGTCATACGAGAGCCTCCCCTGCTCGACCTGCACTACGGGTCGCTCGCCTTCGACCACCACGGCATCGACCTTCGTCGCGGCCTCCACCAGACGGATGTCGCCCAACTCTGCACGCTCCGACTCGACGATGCGGAGTTTATAGGCGAGGTGCTGGATCTGCAACCGGTAGGGACGCACTCCGGATCGGATCTCGAACCTTCCGTCGGCTCCCGAGGCAACGGCATCGAGATAGACCGAATCACGGTCGAACAATACGACGGCCGCTCCGGCGACGGGAGCATCCGCGGCATCGACCAACCGCCCGCGGATCATGCCATCGGCGGACGGGGAAGTCTGAGAGGGAGTTTGTGCTTTGGCAGTGGCGAGGGTCAGCAGAATCACCCCCGGGATCAGCAGCGTGGACAGCCAGTTATTCTTCATGGTTTAGCGATTTTCGAAGGAACTTTTCGTATCGCAAAGTTACCACCGAACAGGCCTTACCGGTGTGAATGAAATCTTACTTTTGAAATCTCAATCGATTGATTCTCAGTATCCGCCTTTTGAAAAATCTTATTGGGAGCCTCTCCTTCCTTACTCCTCCTGCCGGATGATCTTCCCTCCCCGTGTGCTGTCAGGCAAAGAGTCCGAGCAACCGGTCGCGGTCCGCTGCCGTGGATTCGGCAATGCGGCGCTTGAGTTTCGACTTGAGCGAGTAGACGCCGTTGAGCGACATGCCGAGCAGGACGCTGATCTCCTGCGGCGTGAATCCGGCAATGACCAGCGCCGCGAAATCGTAGTTGCGCGCCGTCCAGTCCGGGAATTGCTCCCGGAGGCGCGTAACGGCCCGGTCGCTGTAGAGGTCGGCCATGTCCACCACGTCGGCCAGCATCGCGGGGCTCAA
>CALUIG010000003.1 GCA_944320625.1 uncultured Alistipes sp. | reverse complement strand
AGACGCGAGTCGGAGTCGATGTTGATCTTGCAGACGGCGCTCTTGGCAGCCTGACGCAGCTCCTCCTCGGGAATACCTACGGCAGCCTTCAGGGCACCGCCGTACTTGTTGATGGTGTCGACCTCCTCCTGGGGTACGGACGACGATCCGTGGAGCACGATGGGGAAGCCGGGGAGCTCCTTCTCGATGGCAGCCAGCACGTCGAAAGCCAGGGGGGGCGGAACCAGACGGCCCGTCTTCGGGTCAACGGTGCACTGCTCGGGCGTGAACTTGTAGGCACCGTGCGACGTACCGATCGAGATGGCCAGCGAGTCGACGCCGGTCTTCGTAACGAAGTCAACGACCTCTTCGGGCTTGGTGTAGTGGCTCTCCTCGGCGGCCACCTCGTCCTCGACACCGGCCAGTACGCCCAGCTCGCCTTCGACCGTTACGTCGAACTGGTGAGCATATTCAACGACCTTTTTCGTGAGGGCGACGTTCTCGTCATAGGGGAGTGACGAACCGTCGATCATCACCGACGAGAATCCCATGTCGACGCAGCTCTTGCAGAGTTCGAACGAATCTCCGTGGTCGAGGTGCAGGACGATCTGGGGTTTCTCCCAGCCGAGTTCCTTGGCATACTCGACGGCACCTTCGGCCATGTAGCGCAGCAGGGTCTGGTTGGCATAGTTGCGCGCACCCTTCGACACCTGGAGGATCACGGGCGACTTGGTCTCGGCAGCGGCCTGGATGATGGCCTGGAGCTGCTCCATGTTGTTGAAGTTGAAGGCCGGGATGGCATACCCGCCTTTGATGGCCTTGGCAAACATCTCACGGGTGTTTACGAGGCCGATTTCCTTGAACGATACCATAGTTTAATATGTGTTAGAAAATTTGTAGCAATCAAAAACCGCACAAATTTACTAAAAAATCTAAATAATGGCCTCTTTTTGTGAAAAAAATAACAGAGAGGCGGAAATAGTTGCGCAATCCGGATAGTTTTTTGTACTTTTGCATGGATAAAACGGGAATCATAACCGCAAACAACAACAAATACATACGATCATGGCAGAATTCATTTATCAGGAGCCGTTCCCGATTCAGGAGGACAAAACGAAGTACCGTCTTTTGACGAAGGATTACGTGCAGGTCGTCGAGTGCGACGGGCGCAAGATCCTGAAGGTAGACCCGAAGGGGCTGGAGCTTTTGTCGAAGGCCGCATACAGCGACGTATCGTTCTACCTGCGTGCGGCTCATCTTCAGAAGCTGCGCAACATTCTCGAAGATCCCGAAGCGACGGACAACGACAAGTTCGTGGCCTATACGATGCTGTTGAATCAGTGCGTGGCGGCCGAGGGGGAACTCCCGACCTGCCAGGATACGGGTACGGCGATCTGTATCGGCCACAAGGGCGAGGACGTGTGGACGGGCGCCGACGATGCGGAGTGCATCGCACGTGGAGTCTACGAGACCTACAAGGAGCGTAACCTTCGCTATTCGCAGGTGGTTCCCTTCACGATGATCGACGAGAAGAACTCCGGGACGAACCTTCCGGCACAGATCGACATCTACGGCGGCAAGCCCGGCATGGAGTACGAGTTCCTCTTCATCACCAAGGGCGGCGGTTCGGCCAACAAGACCTTCCTCTACCAGCAGACCAAGGCGCTGCTGAACGAGGAGTCGCTGACGAAGTTCATCCAGCAGCACATCTTTGACCTCGGGACGTCGGCCTGCCCTCCCTACCACCTGGCGATTTGCATCGGCGGGACGTCGGCCGAGATGTGCCTCTCGACGGTGAAGAAGGCTTCGGCGGGCTACCTCGACGAACTCCCCACCTCGGGCAACGAAGGCGGCCGGTGCTTCCGCGACCTGGAGTGGGAGGAGAAGGTGCTGAAGATCTGCCAGCAGAGCGGTGTCGGTGCACAGTTCGGCGGCAAGTACCTGGTGCATGACGTGCGGGTAATCCGCGCTCCGCGGCATGCGGCCTCGTGCCCCGTGGCCATCGGCGTGAGCTGCTCGGCCGACCGCAACATCAAGGCGAAGATCACTCCGGAGGGCATCTTCCTCGAGGAGCTGGAGAAGAATCCGGCGCGCTTCCTGCCTGCCGAGGCTCCGGCCATGTCGCCCGCGGTGGACATCGACCTGGACGAGGGCATGGACAAGGTGCGCGAGATTCTGACCAAATACCCGATCAAGACGCGCCTGAATCTGCGCGGTACGCTTATCGTGGCGCGCGACATCGCCCATGCGCGCATCAAGCAGATGCTCGACGAGGGCAAGCCGATGCCGGAATACTTCAAGAAACACCCGGTCTATTACGCCGGACCGGCCAAGACGCCGCAGGGCATGGCTTCGGGTTCGTTCGGTCCGACGACGGCCGGGCGTATGGACCCCTATGTGGATCTGTTCCAGAAGCACGGCGGTTCGCTGGTGATGGTGGCCAAGGGCAACCGTTCGCAGGCCGTGACGGATGCCTGCAAGGCCAACGGCGGTTTCTACCTCGGTTCGATCGGCGGACCTGCGGCCATCCTGGCCAAGAACTCGATCAAGTCGGTCGAGGTGGTGGACTTCCCCGAACTGGGCATGGAGGCCGTTCGTAAGATCTACGTCGAGAACTTCCCGGCGTTCATCATCGTCGACGACAAGGGCAACGACTTCTTTGCGGATTTCAAGCATTGAAAATCCGTGTTCGGGAGATACTAAAGAGCAACGCTTTGCGTTGTAGTTTCGGACTTGCAACCGTTTGGCGGGGTCTTCGGGTATCCGGGGACCCTTCGCGGCGGAGGGCAAGGGGTACGACAACACTTTCGGGCCTTTCGGCCGCGGCTCCGGGCTGCGAAGTGCGGAAACGGGGTGCGGGATGCCTGATTAACGGATCTATCGTGTAATTCAATGAGAGCATTCTTTGCGAAATTATCGCTGGTGGCGTTCTTCGCGCTGGCAGTCTTCCCGGCCTTTGCCGACGAGGAGGTGACCTTCGAGGCCAACTCGCCGCTGACGGTGGCCATGGGCGGGGCGTTCCGCGTGGAGTTCACGCTCAATGCGAAACCGGACGGCGGGACGTTCCAGGCTCCGTCGTTCGAGGGCTTCGACGTGCTGGCGGGTCCGGCCGAATCCACGGGTTCGTCGATCCAGATCATCAACGGTTCGATGACCAAGAGCGTGAGCCATACCTATACGTTCGTGCTGCTGCCGCAGTCTGCGGGTACGGTGACGATCGGAGCGGCGGAGGTGAAGGTCGACGGCAAGGTCTACCGGACGCAGACGCTGCCGATCGAGGTGGTGGACGAGGGGGAAAGCGGCGGTCAGCATTCGTCGCAGCCGCGGGCGGAGAACCCGCGCGGCGACGTGCAGAACCAGATCGGCAAGGAGGATATTCTGCTGCGGGCCGTCGTATCGCGCACGTCGGTCTACAAGAACGAGCCGCTGCACGTGGCATTCAAGCTCTATACGCGGGTACCATACGTGAATATCGTTCCCGAATCGGCACCGTCGTTCAACGGCTTCTGGTCGCAGGACCTCACGGATCCGAATTCGGCGCAGATCGGACGTGAGACCTACAACGGAAAGGTCTACGAGACCCGGGTATTGTTGGACTATCTGCTCTATCCGCAGCAGGTGGGGAACCTGACGATCGATCCGCTGGAGATGACGGTCGTGGCACAGGTGGTGATCCAGAGCCGGAATGCGGATCCCTTCTTCGGGATGGGCCGCGAGGTGCTGAACGTTCCGCGCAAGGTGCAGAGCCAGCGTACGACGGTGACGGTCAAGGCGCTTCCGGGCGGGGCTCCGGCGAGCTTCAACGGCGCCGTGGGCTCCTTCACGATGGATACGGAGTTCCCGAACGAACGCCTGGCCGCGAATTCGGGCGCGAACATCACGGTGAAGATCTCGGGGCGCGGGAACCTGACGTTCGTCCAGGCTCCGAAGCTGCAGCTTCCGACGTCGTTCGAGCTCTACAACGTCAAGACCACCGAGTCGATCAATGCCTCGTCGTCGGGAATCTCCGGCTACCGGCAGTTCGAGTACCCCTTCATTGCCCGGGCCGAAGGCTCCTACGAGGTCACGCCCGTTGAATTCACCTATTTCGACCCGCAGCGCATGGAGTACGTGACGTTGACGTCGAAGCCGTTGTCTCTGGAGATCACGCCCGATGCCAGCGGCAGCAGCGATGCCGTGGTGATGCAGGGCCGTGGGATGTCGAAGGAGGAGGTCCGGCTGTTGGGTGAGGACATCCGCTTCATCAAACTGGGTGGGGCGCAGTTGCGCACGGCGGCGGTCCCGTTCCTCTTCAGTACGGTCTACTGGATCGTCCTGGCGGGGATTCTGCTTCTCTTCGCCCTGATCTACGCAGGGCTCCGTCACCGGATCCGGGAGTCGCAGAACGTGGCGCTGGTGCGTGGCAAACGGGCAAACAAGGTAGCGGTGCAGCGATTCCGTACGGCCCGGCGCTATATGGAGGAGCAGAACCGGCACGCCTTCTATGAGGAGATGCTGCGGGCGCTGTGGGGATACATGAGCGACAAGTTCAATATCCCGATGGCAAACCTCACCAAGGAGAACGTCCGTGAGGAGCTCCACAAACGGGGCGTCTCGGCTGATGATTCGCAACGCTTTACGGACATCATCACGCGCTGCGACGAGGCGCAGTATTCGCCGGTTGAGTCGGCGCGCATGGGCGACGTCTATTCGGAGGGCGTGAACCTGATTTCGCGGATCGAATCGGCCATAAAACGATGATCGAGCTATGAAACGACTGCTATTGTCTCTACTGATTCTGATCTGGGGGGCCGATGCGGCCCGCTCCCAGGAGGTCGCCGACACGACGGTTCAGGCGACGCCTGCCGGGGAAGTGCAGGAGGTCCTTCCGGGGGCCGGGGCTGCGGATGCTGAGGCGGATCCCGACCGGCTGTGGGACCGGGCCAATACGGCCTATGTCAACGGCGACTATCATACCGCCACGGAGATCTACGGGGAGCTTCTTGCCCGGGGGTTGAGTTCGGTGAAACTCTATTACAATCTGGGCAATGCCTGCTTCAAGGAAGGCCGTCTGGGCGAGGCGATTCTCAATTACCGGCGGGCGCTGCGCCGGGCTCCGGGCAACGACGATATTCGCTATAACCTGGGTGTTGCCGAGGCCCGTACGAAGGACAACATCGAGGAGATTCCGGAGTTTTTCCTGGCGAAATGGCTGCGGGACGTGCGGCATACGATGAGTTGTACGGCGTGGAGCCTTTTTTCGCTGGCAGCTTTGGTTTGCGCTCTGGGGCTCTTTCTGGTCTACCTGCTGGCACGCCGTTTGTCGCTGCGCAAGACAGGGTTCTACGGGACGCTGGCTGCCGTGGCGGTCTTCGTGCTGACGACGTGGTTCGCAGCGGGGGAGCGGCGCGAGATGCTCGACGATACGCAGGCCGTGGTGATGTCGCTCTCGACGGCCGTGAAGAGCTCCCCGGACAAGTCGGCCACGGACCTCTTCGTGCTGCACGAGGGGACTCTGGTGGAGATTACGGGCCGCCTGGAGGGATGGTGCGAGATCACTATTGCCGACGGCAAGAAGGGGTGGCTGGAGTCGAAAACGATCGAGACGATTTAGATGTCGCAGCTCTTGCAGAACGTGGTCGGGGAGTTGTCGAAACTCCCGGGAGTGGGGCGCCGCACGGCGTTGCGGCTGGCGATCCACCTGCTGCGGATGGATCGGGAGTCGGTCTCCGAAATGACGGAGAGCATCGACCGCTTCCGTAACGGAATCCGTTACTGTGCGCAGTGCAACAATCTCTCGGACGAGGAGGTTTGTCCGATCTGCGCGGACCCGGAACGGGACCATACGACGATCTGCGTGGTGGAGCAGGTTGCCGACGTGCTGTCGATCGAGAACACGCGGCAGTATCGGGGCCTTTATCACGTGCTGGGCGGGGTCATATCACCCATGCAGGGGATTTCGCCTTCGGACCTGAAGATCGACCTGCTGTGCGACCGGGTTGCGGCGGGCGGAGTGAAGGAGGTGATTCTGGCGATTTCGACCTCGGTGGAGGGTGAGACGACGCTCTTCTACCTGATGAACCGCCTGCGCCACTACCCGGGATTGAAGATTACGTCGATTGCCCGAGGGATCGGTTTCGGCGACGAACTGGAGTACGTCGACGAACTGACCATCACGCATGCCTTGCGCAACCGGCGGGAGATAGAATAGACCGAATTTTCAAAAACAGATAGAGTTATGGAATTTTTGACAAACGAGAAACTCACGATTGTGGGTGCGGCCGGCATGATCGGCTCGAACATGGCGCAGACGGCGCTGATGATGCGTCTTACGCCGAATATCTGCCTCTATGATCCTTTCGGCCCGGCGCTGGAGGGTGTGGCCGAGGAGCTGTACCACTGCGCCTTCGAGGGGGCGAACATTACGTGGACGACCGACATCCAGGAGGCGCTGACGGGTGCGGCCTATGTGGTTTCGTCGGGCGGTGCGGCACGCAAGGCGGGCATGACGCGCGAGGATCTGCTGAAAGGCAATGCGCAGATCGCCGAGGAGTTCGGCAAGAACCTCAAGGCCTACTGCCCGGATGTGAAACACGTGGTGGTGATCTTCAACCCGGCCGACATCACGGGCCTGATCACCCTGATTTACGGAGGTCTGAAACCCTCGCAGGTAACGACCCTTGCGGCGCTGGACTCGACGCGTCTGCGTTCGGAACTGGCCAAATACTTCAAGATTTCGCCCGACGAGATCCGCAACTGCCGCACCTACGGAGGTCACGGCGAGCAGATGGCGGTCTTTGCCTCGACGACGCTGGTTGCCGGCAAGCCCCTGTCGGAGCTGATCGGCAAGGAGATGCCCGAGGGCGACTGGAACGATCTGCAGCAGCGGGTGATCCAGGGTGGCAAGCACATTATCGACCTGCGCGGCCGTTCGTCGTTCCAGAGCCCGGCCTACATTTCGATCTGCATGATCGCTGCGGCGATGGGCGGCAAACCGTTCACCTATCCGGCCGGCGTCTATGTGCACAACGGGGAGTTCAACCACATCCTGATGGCCATGGAGACGGAGATCACGAAGGAGGGCGTGCGCTACAAGGACGTGAAGGGTACGCCCGAGGAGCACAAGAAGCTGCAGGAGAGCTACGAGCACCTCTGCAAGCTGCGTGACGAGGTGATTGCCATGGGTGTGCTTCCTCCCATCGATCAGTGGAGCAAGCTGAACCCGAACCTCAAGTAAGGTCCATCGGACCGCGCGTCCGACAACGAATGAGCCCTCTTCCCCGCTCGGGGAGGAGGGCTTTTTCGTGGCAGGAGACCATGTTCCGTGCGGCGGAGCTTTTTTCTGCGTGGCTATGGCCCGGAGGAGCTCAGTTTTCTCCGGTTGTGCCGGTTGCTTTCGTCGGAGGGAGGAAGTCGACCGGCATGGTGTATTTGATCGGGACTTTTTGTCCGTTTCGCCGTCCCGGTTCCCAGCGGGGGGACCGTTTCAGCACGCGGACAGCCTCATCGGAGAGCAATTGATCGGGGCTCAGCAACACTTGAATCTGGGTCATCCGTCCCGTGGTGTCGATGACAAACGAGACGATCACCCGACCCGAGATCCCGCGTTTCAACGCTCTTTTCGGATGGCGGACCCGCTCCTGCACCCACTTTCGGAAGACGTGGAGATCTTTTCCCTGGAAGCGGGGCATCGTCTCCGAGGTGAAGGGCTGCGCCTCCGTTTCGACGGGCGAGGCCTGTTCGACGCCGTGGGCCCGGTTGCGGGCTCCGGACCGTTCCGGGGCCGCCGTTCCTTCCCCGAGTGCGTATTCTGTCGTGGCAGTCAGCAGCAACAGCACCGCGCAGAGTTTCCGGAACGGGCTCATGGCTTGGCCTGGAAGACGGCACGCAGTTCGCCGTCGGAGAGAATCAGCAGCATCGGGCCGTCCATATCGTAGTGGGTGGCCGATTCGAGCGCCTCGATGAAGGCCTGTTCACGTTTCAGATCGGGGCAGGCCATGCGCGTGGCGGCCAGGGGCCCGATCTTGAGCGAGCGTTTTTCGTCGCTCTTGTAGGTTCCGGAGAGGCGGTTGCAGGCCCCCACGCCGGAGATCTGACCCTTTTCGGCCGCAAGCGTGACGGTGAAACACCCCTCCTGGGGGCGGATGGTCTCGCCGCCGAGCTGGATCAGTTGCCATTCGGTCCCGACCAGTGGACGGCGGGTTTTCTTCTGGTAGGAGCGGCAGCTGCAACATCCGGCCATAAGCGTCGCAAGGCCAGCGACTACCGCAATTCGAAGGAGAAATTTCATGGTTTTTCGATTGAGTTATGCTGCAAATATAGAGAATTAATCGTACCTTTGGTGACCCAACGAACCATTTGTCTATGAAAAAGATCATTGCATCGCCGCATGCCCCCAAAGCTGTGGGGCCTTATTCCCAGGCCGTTGAGACGGGCGGGACCCTTTATGTTTCGGGGCAGTTGCCCCTTGACGGCGCCACGGGCCGGATGGCCGAGGGCGTCGAAGCCCAGACCCGTCAGTCGCTGACGAATATCGGTCATATTCTCCAGGAGGCGGGTTATGACTTTTCGGACGTGGTGAAGACGACCGTTCTGCTGCAGTCGATCGAGGACTTCGCGGCCATGAATGGCGTATATGCCGAGTTTTTCACGGGAGACAAGCCGGCCCGGGTCTGCTACCAGGTGGCTGCTCTTCCGATGGGAGCCCGGGTGGAGATCGATGCCGTGGCGGTGAAATAAGTTCCTGCGGCAACGGATTGCGCGTCCCAAATACGTGGGGCGCGTCTTTTTGTCTTTTGTAGATAAATTGTGGATAATTTTGGCTCCGCAGATTGGCATTTTCGTGGGAAAAGTTTGAAATTTGTAGAACCGCGCATTCGCTCCGAAAATAGGGAAATATTCGAAAAAATATAACAGTCAGAACATTATGTCAAAAACAACCCAAGTCGAGGCTCCGCAGAAGGTCGATTACAACGATGCGGTCGCCGAGTCGAAGAAGTATTTCGAGGGGGATGATCTTGCCGCTACGGTCTGGGTGAGCAAGTACGCCTTGAAAGACTCTTTCGGCAACATCTACGAGCGTTCTCCGCGGGAGATGCACCAGCGCATCGCCGCCGAGATCGAGCGTATCGAACGCAAATATCCCAACCCGTTGTCGAAGGAGGAGGCTTTCGAACTGCTCGATCACTTCCGCTATGTCATTCCGCAGGGCGGTCCGATGACCGGTATCGGGAACAATTTCCAGGTGGCGTCGCTGTCGAACTGCTTCGTGATCGGGCACAAGCACCCGGCCGACTCCTACGGCGGGATCTTCCGTATGGACGAAGAGCAGGTGCAGTTGATGAAACGGCGCGGCGGCGTGGGCCACGACCTTTCGCACATCCGTCCCACGGGCAGCCCGGTGCTGAATTCGGCCCTCACGTCAACGGGTATCGTCCCCTTCATGGAGCGCTATTCGAATTCGACGCGCGAGGTGGCGCAGGACGGCCGCCGCGGCGCCCTGATGCTGACGCTCTCGATCAAGCATCCCGATGCCGAGCGCTTCATCGACGCCAAGGTCGATACGGGCAAGGTCACGGGTGCGAACGTCTCGATCAAGATCGATGACGAGTTCATGCGTGCGGCACTTTCCGGCAAGAAGTACCACCAGCAGTTCCCGATCGTCTCGGAACATCCGAAGTACGAGCAGGACATCGACGCGAAGAAGCTCTGGGAGAAGATCATCCACAATGCGTGGAAGTCGGCCGAACCGGGTGTGCTCTTCTGGGATACGGTGATCCGCGAGAGTATCCCCGACTGTTATGCCGACGAGGGCTTCGTGACGGTTTCGACGAACCCCTGCGGCGAGATTCCGCTCTGCCCCTACGATTCGTGCCGGCTGCTGGCGATGAACCTGTTCAGCTATGTGGACAACCCCTTCAAGGAGGATGCGAAGTTCAACTTCGAAAAGTTCCGCGACCACGTGGGCAAGGCCATGCACATGATGGACGACATTATCGACCTGGAACTGGAGAAGGTGGAGCAGATCATCGCGAAGATCGAGGGAGATCCCGAGGATATGGATGTCCGCCGCGTGGAGCTGGAGCTGTGGAAGAAGATCCGCACAATGGCCCAGAAGGGTCGCCGGACGGGTCTTGGCATTACGGCCGAAGGTGACATGCTGGCCGCTCTGGGCCTTCGTTACGGCTCGCAGGAGGCGATCGACTTCGCCGTGGAGGTGCAGAAGACGTTGGCCCTGGCCGCTTACGGAGCTTCGGTGAAGATGGCCTCCGAGCGTGGTGCCTTCCCGATCTACGATACCGCCAAGGAGGCGAACAATCCGATGATTGCACGCATCCGCGAAGCCGATCCGGCTCTTTACGAGGAGATGTCGAAGGTCGGACGGCGCAACATCGCCATGCTGACCATCGCGCCGACGGGTACGACGTCGCTCATGTCGCAGACCACGTCGGGGATCGAACCCGTGTTCCGGACGGTCTACAAGCGGCGCCGCAAGATCAACCCCTCGGACCACGACACGCATGTCGACTACGAGGATGAAACGGGCGAAAAGTTCCAGGAGTACAACGTCTACCACCACAATTTCGTGAAGTGGCTCGAGGCGAACGGCTACGATACGTCGAAACTGGCGACGATCTCCGACGAGGAGTTGGAGAAGTGGGTGCAGGCTTCGCCCTACCACGGTGCTACGGCCAACGACATCGACTGGGTTGCCAAGGTAAAGATGCAGGGTGCGATCCAGAAGTGGGTGGACCACTCGATCTCGGTGACGGTGAACCTTCCGAACAACGTTTCGGAGGAGCTTGTGGCGGATGTCTACCGTACGGCCTGGGAGTGCGGCTGCAAGGGCGTCACGGTCTATCGCGACGGATGCCGTTCGGGTGTATTGCTGGACAAGAGCTCCAAGGGCAAGAAGCAGTCGCGGTGCGAGGAGCATCCGGGCGAGGTGCTGAAGCGTCCGAAGTCGATTCCGGCGGACATCGTGCGGTTCAAGAACGGCTCGGAGGACTGGATTGCCTTCGTGGGATTGCAGAACGGCCGGCCTTACGAGATCTTCACCGGAAAGATCGAGGAGGATGCCATGTATATTCCCCCCAAGATCAAGAAGGGCTATATAATAAAGGTGCGCGAGGAGGACGGTTCGAAACGTTACGACTTCCAGTACGTCGACCGTTACGGCTACACGAACACGATCGGCGGCATATCGCGTCTGTTCAACGAGGAGTTCTGGAACTATGCGAAGCTGATTTCGGGCGTACTCCGTCACGGGATGCCGATCGAGAAGACGGTTTCGCTGATCGAGTCTCTGCATCTGGACAGCGTGTCGATCAATACGTGGAAGACGGGTGTCTGCCGGGCGCTGAAGCAGTACATCGTCGACGGAACGAAGTCCAAGGGCAAGTGTCCGAGCTGCGGGCAGGAGACAATGGCCTACCAGAACGGATGCCTGACGTGTATGTCCTGCGGCTATTCGAAGTGCGGTTGATCATATCATAAAATGCACAAAATTTATATCAAAAGGTCCGGAGAATTTTCTCCGGACCTTTTTGATCGCATAAGCGTCGGTTTCTGCGCTTTTTTCCTGGGGATAGAGGCGTACTTTGTCAAAAAATGTGTACTTTTACGACGAGTATGTAACCTGAAAAACGAACGTACAACCATTTAGAATTGATATGAAGAAGATTTTCCTAACTTTCATGCTCGCGTTATTCGCGGTTTCGGCTTGGGCGGAGGGTACCCCCAAAAAGCCGAGTTTTGCGGGATTCGTCTCCAATGGATTCTGGGACAACTGGGAAATATCGGCCGGACTGGGAGCCGGTACGGCCTTTTCGAACAGCGGGAATCTGGGATCCTGGGGTGATCGTTTCGGTTTCGAGGGCAACCTGTCGTTGACGAAGTGGCTGCATCCGGTGGTTGGAGTCCGCGGTCAGTTGCAGGGCGGTTGGTTCAACAACTTCGATGCGGATCTGGGGAAGATGACGTGGCCGTATATGTTCGTGCATGCGGATATGATGGTCAACCTGTCGAACTGGATCGGTGGTTATCGGGAGGATCGGGCCTGGTATGCGGTGCCGTTTGCCGGATTCGGCTACGTGGCTTCGAACTTTACCGACGGAAGTCAGCGTGACAACCAGTCCGGTACGAATCAGGAGTTTGCCTTTACGGCGGGTTTGCTCAACAAGTTCCGTCTCTCTCCGTCGTTCGATTTCAACATCGAACTCAAGGGTATGATCGGCAAGTCGGAGCTCTGCCCCGCCTCGGTTGGCGGATCCTATCTTTTCGGGGTTTCGGCCACGGCAGGTATTACCTATCGGTTCAACCAGCGCGGCTGGGAGCGTGGTGTTCCGGGCTATACGGCGGATGACATCCGGGCTTTCCAGGATGCCGTGGCTACGGGCAATGCGGCCCTCAAGGCCGCCAAGGCCGAGAATGCCCGTCTGAACGACCAGCTGACGGCAGCCCAGGCTGCAGCTCAGGCTGCGGAAGCCGCTGCCGCACAGGCCGAAGCGAAAGCCGCTGCAGAAGCCGCATCTCTTCGGAAGATGGATTCTTCGTGCCCGACATCGATCATTTTCTACGATTACAGCATGTCGAAACTGACCGCAAAGGACAAGACGCGTCTGGATCTGACGGCGGATCTGATCAAGAACGGTCCGAAGGATCGGGTCTACTCCATCCAGGGCCATGCCGACCAGCAGACGGGTACGCCTGCCGGCAACAAGCGTGTGGCCGAGAACCGTGCCAAGAACGTATATGACTACCTGGTGAAATGCGGCGTGAACCCCAAGCAGCTCACCTATGAGGGCCTGGGCAACGAACCCGACATCTACAAGAACAACCAGAAGGCCAACCGTTCGGTCATTATCAAGTAATCCGGAGTTCCGGGTTTCAGTAAAACGGAATGCTCCCCGCAACAGGGGAGCATTTTTTTTGCATCATTTCCTTTGGAAAGGGGGGGCGAAGGGGCCCGGTGTCGGGGAATCGGTGTTGAGGAGGTCGATGTTGGGATCCGGATTTTTCGATTTTTGCCCGGAAGACTCTGGCCCGGGGAGGACGGTCAGCGGATGATGACGGCATTGACCAGCCGAATCCCCGAACGGCGGTTGATCTCCTCCTTGAGTGCTTCGCGTTGGTAGAAGAGCTCCGAGCGGACTACGCTCGATTGGACCCGGACCTGGAGGATGTGCTTGTCGAGCCTCAGTTCGGAGGTCTGGTCGGCGATCCGGTCTCCGACAATCTCCCGCCACGTGTCGGGAAGTTTCCCTTCGGCAATCTTGGCGGCGACATACGGGCGTTTGAAGAACTCCTCCAGCAGGTCGCCCATCAGCATGGTTTTCGTGCGTCTCATCGTGTTGCTCCTTGTGTTTTTTCCGGGGTGTCGGACTCCGACGCCTCGGGGGAGTCTTCCGGATCGGCACCTTGGAGACCGTCTGTCGGCTCTCCGGCCGGCTGCGTTTCCGGGGATTCGGCGGATGCGTCGGCATCGCCCGGTTGTGCGTCCGGGGATTCGGCGGATGCGTTGGCTCCGTCCGGTTGTGTGTCCGGTCGCTCCGGGGTGACGCTGCCGTCGGTCACACAGAAGAGCGAATAGTCTCCGCCGGTTCGGTCGAGGATCCTTTTCAATCGCGTGGGATTGCAGTCCGAGATGAGGATCTGCCCGAACGTGTCGTTCGATACCAGGCGGATTAACTGCTCGACCCGTCCGGCGTCGAGCTTGTCGAACAGGTCGTCGAGCAGCAGGATGGGGCGTTCGTGCTTCTCCTGTGCGACGACGGCGTATTGGGCGAGTTTCAGGGCGATCAGGAAGGATTTCTGTTGCCCCTGGGATCCGTATTTGCGCAAGGGGTATCCTCCGATCTTCAGGATCAGGTCGTCCCGGTGGATGCCCGAGGTGGTGAATTCGTTGACGAGGTCCTTCTGGCGGGCGTTGCGCAACACCTCCTCGAAGGGGAGTTCGTTCAATTCGGACTTGTAGTGGAGTTCGACCTCTTCGCGGTCTGCGGCGAGCGTGCGGTAGTACTCTGCCACGACGGGTTGCAGGCGCTGTACGAACTCCCGGCGTCGGGCATGGATGTTCCGTCCGTGCTCACAGAGCTGCCGGTCATAGATCTGGAGCATCGTTTCATCGGGCTGCATCTTCAACAGACGGTTGCGCTCGGCCAGCACGGCATTGTAGCGCATCACGGCCTGGAGATAGTTCCTGTCGAGTTGCGAAATGAAGGCGTTGAGGTAGCGGCGCCGTTCGTCTGCGGCCTCGGAGATCAGGGCGCTGTCGGCCGGGGAGACGATCACCGCGGGAATCAGTCCCACATGGTCGGCGAGGCGGTCATACTCCTTTCCGTTGCGCTTGAGGAGTTTCCCGCCCTTGCGGGAGAAGGAGCAGGCAATGACCTCACGCTTCCCCGCATCGGTGGTGTAGTCCCCTTCGACGAGGAAAAAGTCGGCCTCGTGCCGGATGCTCTGACCGTCGGTCATCTGCAGCGAGGACTTGCACATCGAGAGGTAGTAGACGGCATCGATGATATTGGTTTTTCCGGCCCCGTTGTCCCCGACCAGGGCATTGATTCCGGGGCAGAAGGCGAGTTCCTCCTGTCGGATGTTTTTGAAATTCAGCAGCGCTATTCTCTTCAGATACATAAGACAAAAATACAAAAAATCCGGACACGACCTTGTACATTGTGAATAGTTTTGTATCTTTGCAGACTATCGGACGGAATATAAACTAAAAACACGAATAGCATTATGGCAAAACAGAACGTCGCCGAACCCGAAACCCTCGGCGAAGCAATGAACAAGACGGAGCTCTTTTTCGAGAAGAACGGCCGCATGATGTCCTACATCTTCCTGGCGCTGCTGATCCTTGCGGCCCTGATCTACGGCTATCGGGCGCTGATCGTTCAGCCTCGTGTCGAGAAGGCTGCGGAGATGATCGCCGAGGCTCAGAACCGCTTCGACGGTGAAACTCCGGATTTCGAACTGGCCCTGCTTGGCGATGCCAACGGCGCAGGCTTTCTGGATGTGATCGAGAAGTACGGCTCCACGCCTTCGGGCAATCTCGCACGTCATTATGCAGGGATCTGCTACCTGCGGACGGGCGACCTGGAGAATGCCGCGAAATACCTGTCGAAGTTCTCCCCGGTAAAGGGTCTTCCCGGTGCGCTGATCAATGCCCAGAACTATGGACTCCAGGGAGACATTGCCGTGGAGCAGCAGAACTATGCCCAGGCCGTGAAGTTCTATGAGAAGGCAGTGAAGGCTGCCGACAACAACATGACGGCCCCGATGTACCTGCGCAAGGCAGGCCTTGCCGAGCAGGCCCAGGGCAACAATGCCCGTGCTGCGGCCTTCTACGAGCAGATTCTGACCTCGTATCCCGCTTCGATGGAGGCCCGGGATGCCGAGAAACTGCTGGGCAGCGTCCAATAAACGAGCGAGGAGATGGCAACCCGGAATCACAATCTTTCGAAATTCGACTCACCGCTGCCATCGGCTGCTGACATGCGCTTCGGCATTGTCGTGGCGGAGTGGAACCGTGAGGTGACCGAGGCGCTGTTGGAGGGAGCCGTGCGGACGTTGCGTGCGGCGGGATGCCCGGACATGAACATCCAGGTGAAGTATGTCCCCGGGACCTTTGAACTGGCCCTCGGAGCCCAGTTCTTCGCCGAATATACGGATGTCGATGCGGTGATAGCCTTGGGCTGTGTCATTCAGGGCGATACGCGTCATTTCGACTTTATCTGCCAGGGTGTGACGCAGGGTATTACGCAGTTGCAGATCCAGTGGAACATGCCCATCGCCTTCGGAGTGCTGACGGTAAACGACATGCAACAGGCACTGGACCGTTGCGGCGGACGCCTCGGCAACAAGGGCGATGAAGCGGCGGCCACGGCGATCAACATGGTCAAACTCCAGATCGACATGGAGGCCGCCTCTCCGGAGAAGGAGCCTGACCGCCGGAATATCAACTGATCATCCCCGGGCCGCATTCCTCGTGAGGAGGGGCAAAGCAGGGAGCAGGGGTCGAAGCCCTTTCGGGAGGAAGCCCCGCATCGTTGGAAGGCGAGAACGAAGCCCTTTCGAGAAGAAGCCCCGCATCGTTGGAAGGAGAGAACGAAACCCTTTCGAGAAGAAGCCCCGCATCGTTGGAAGGAGAGAACGAAACCCTTTCGGGAGGAGGGACCTCATCGTCGGGAAAAGAGCCCGAAGCCCGTTGCCCGCCCGGTCGGATTGCCGGAAACCTCCGGATACGTAAAACCCCGAACCCTTACAAGGGTCCGGGGTTTTTCATGTCCGCTCCGGTTAGAATACCCCGAGATTGTCGAGGAAGACCAGCAGCATGACGATGGGACAGAGGTACCGCAACAGGAAGATGAGAACCCGGTAGATCCGGAACTTCAGTTGTCCGTTGTTGGTCATCTGCTCCTTGAGGATCCGCTGGTCGAGTTTCCACCCGACGAAGATGCAGGTGAAGAACCCGCCGACGGGCAGCAGAATATTGGCCGTGAGGTAGTCCAACAGGTCGAACAGGTTGAGTCCGAATAGTTTCCAGCCGTTCAGGATGCCTACCGACAACGACGCTACGATGCCCAGCAGGGCAGTAGCGGCCGTTGTGGTCCAGGCTGCGGCACGGCGGCTCATGTGCCACTCCTCGTGGCAGTACGCCGTGATTACCTCATGTAGGGAGATCGTTGAGGTGAGGGCCGCAACGACCAGCAGCAGAAAGAATACCGACGACCAGACCATGCTCAGGGGCATTCCGTTGAAGATGCTGGGAAGGGTGATGAAGACCAGCGAGGGCCCCGACGAAGGCTCGATGCCGACGCTGAAGACCGCCGGGAAGATCACCACACCGGCCAGGACGGCAACCAACGTGTCGAGGATTGTGACGTTCAGGGCCGTATGCCGCAGATTGGTCTCGGGTTTGAAGTAGGAGGCGTAGGTTACCATCGTTCCGATTCCGATCGAGAGTGAGAAGAAGGCCTGCCCGAGCGCCACGAGAACGGTCGAGGGGGTTACTTTCGAGAAGTCGGGCTTGAAGAAGAACCGGATTCCCTCGCCTCCGCCGGGCATCAGCAGTGAGTGGATCGCCAGGGCGATCAGGATGGCGAAAAGCAGCGGCATCAAAATCTTGGCCGAACGCTCGATTCCCTTCTGGACCCCGAGTGCGATGACGAAATGGGTGGCCAGGACAAAGAGCAACGTATAGACTACCGGGCGCCACGGATTCTGGATGAAGGTCTCGAAAACAGTCCGGTACTCCTCTGCGGAGGTGTATTTCGCCAAGCTGCCCGTCACCGAGTGGACCATGTATTCGGCTGTCCAGCCCGATACGACGAAGTAGAATCCCATGATGAGGAAGGCCGCCAGTACGCCGTTGTATCCGAGGAAGCTCCAGCGCTTGTCGAGCGAGCGGTAGGCTCCGACGGCATTGCGGTGTGTGGCCCGCCCGACGGAGAACTCCGCAAGCATGAGCGGCAGTCCCAACAGCAGGACGCAGAGGATATAAATGACCAGGAAGGCCCCACCACCGTTGTCTCCGGCGACATAGGGAAACCGCCAGATGTTGCCCAGCCCCACGGAACTCCCCGCGGCGACCAGGACGGCACTCAGTTTCCCGCCCAATGTGGCGCGATTGTGCGAATGATGCATATGCGGACTTTTTAGGGAATGCCGGACGGACGGGGAAGTCCCATACCCCTCCGGTCCGGCACTCGGTTTATCTTTCCAGAACCACGCTGACGCGCTCCAGTTTCCCGCCCAGGGGCGGGGCCAGCTTCGAAACCGTGCATTTCACGTGCCGGACCTGCGGAAAGCCGGCATGGATCGCATCGATGATGTTCATGGCGACGCGTTCGATCGTGCGTTGTGTGACGGTCATCTGCTGTCGGACCACCTCGTAGACCGTGAGGTAGTTCACGGCCTTTTCGACGCTGTCCTCGGCGGCCACGTCGCCCAGTTCCGTGGTGATCTCCACGTCGACCGTGAAGCGGTTTCCGACCTTGCGTTCCAGTTCGTAGCAGCCGTGGAAGGCCCGGAACTCCATGCGGCGAAGGACGATACGGTACTCCATTCCCGGCGTTCTATTCGGCGATTACCAGATAGTAGTTCTTCTTGCCGCGCTGGACGAGCAGGTACTTCCCGGCGATCAGGTCTCCGGTCGTTACCGGGCGCATCGGATCGGCGATCTTTTCGCGGTTCATCGAGACTCCGCCGCCCTGGATCAACTTGCGGCACTCACCTTTCGATGCGAAGATCTGCGTCTTCTCGGCACAGAGATCCACGAAGGCAACACCCGCCTCCAGTTCCGTGCGGGCCATGCGGAATTGCGGTACGCCCTCGAAAACCTGGAGGAGCGTTGCTTCGTCGAGCCGCCGCAGTGCCTCGGAGGTGGCTCCGCCGAAGAGGATGTTCGAAGCCTCGACGGCCTTTTCGTACTCCTCCTTCGAGTGGATCATCGTGGTGATCTCCTGCGCCAGGCGTTTCTGCAACACGCGCAGGTGCGGAGCGGCATCGTGTTCGGCGATGAGGCTCTCGATGGTTTCACGGTCGAGCAGCGTGAAGATCTTGATGTAACGCTTGGCATCCTCGTCGCTGACGTTGAGCCAGAACTGGTAGAACTTGTAGGGCGATGTATAGCGGGGATCGAGCCAGACGTTGCCGCTCTCGGTCTTGCCGAACTTCGTGCCGTCGGCCTTGGTGATGAGCGGGCAGGTGATGGCAAAGGCCTCGGCTTCGGGGCCTAACTTGCGGCGGATGAGTTCCGTACCGGTGGTGATGTTGCCCCACTGATCGGCACCTCCGAGCTGGATCTTGCAGTTCATCGTCTGGTAGAGGTGCAGGAAGTCATAGCCCTGGACCAGCTGGTAGGTGAATTCGGTGAACGACATGCCGTCCCCCTCGCCGTTGAAGCGTTTCTTGACCGAATCCTTGGCCATCATGTAGTTGACGGTGATGCACTTGCCGATGTCGCGGATAAAATCCAGGAACGTGAACTCCTTCATCCAGTCGTAGTTGTTGACCATGCGTGCGGCGTTCGGGGCGTCGGAGTCGAAGTCGAGGAGTTTCGACAGCTGCGCCTTGATGGCCTCTTGGTTGTGGCGCAACGTGGCCTCGTCGAGGAGGTTGCGCTCCTGGGACTTGCCCGAGGGGTCTCCGATCATGCCCGTAGCTCCGCCCACGAGGGCCAGCGGACGGTGTCCGCACATCTGGAAATGCTTGAGGATCATCACTCCCACGAGGTGTCCAATATGGAGTGAGTCGGCCGTGGGATCGATGCCCAGGTAGGCCGTTGTCATCTCTTTTTGCAGTTGTTCTTCGGCACCGGGCATGATCGTGTGGATCATACCGCGCCACTGGAGCTCTTCGATAAAGTTTTTCGTTGCCATATTGTTCTTTGTTTTGTTCCTTTTTCGGATGAGGGCGGGGCCCTCGGTTATCTGTTTTGTAATCCGTATTCCGCTTTTGTCGTCCGTTTTGCACTATTCGACCTCCAGGTCCAGCGCCTTGCGGAACTCCGTCAGGAGCGGGTTTTTTTCGGTCATGTATTTGATCCGGTCTTCGAGTTTGATCGGGCGGGCGGCCCGGATCTCCTCGTTGACGGTCACCTCCAGGTCCATGCTTCCCGAGATCCCGGCCGTTTCGGCGATGCGCATCAGCATGGCGGTTTTGGTCCGGAGGATCTCTTCGCGCAACTCCGAGGTCGGGACGCTGACCGAGATGGTGTTGCCCTGGAACTTCATCCCCTCGAATGCCGGGACGAAGCGCGGCCGCCGTTCCCGGATCAGCTCCAGAATCTGCTCCCGGGCCCGTTCCAGTTTGGTCTCGCACGCCGGATCGATGGTCGCCGATTCCGGAATCTTCTCCGTTTTCGGTTCCGGGGTCCGGATTCTTTCCGGAGCCAGGAGCTCGGAGAGGGAGGTTCCCGAAATCCGCGGTTTGTGGTGCGGAAGGGGCTTCGGGGCACCCTGCCCGTCCTGTGCCGGAGTCTCCGTGGCCGGTTGCGGGTCCTTTGCAGGCTGTCCGTCCTGTGCCGGAGTCTCCGTGGCCGGTTGCGGGGCCTTTGCAGGCTGTCCGTCCTGTGCCGGAGTCTCCGTGGCCGGTTGCGGGGCCTTTGCAGGCTGCCCGTTCTGCACTGGAGTTTCCGTTACCGGCTGCGGGGCCTGAGTCGGCTGTCCGTTCTGCCCGGAGGGCGTTCCGGAGTTTGCCGGACGGACCGTCAACTCGGGAAGCCGGGGCTCTTCGAAGGTTGTCAGATTGTTATTTTTTTTTTGGCCGAGTCCTGCGATCTTCATCAGGCCCAGCTCGACGAGCAACCGTTGATTCGACGATTGTCGTATTTTCCCGTCGAGGTCCGTCAGCAGGGCAATGGCCCCGAAGAGGAAGTCGACTCCGCAGGCCTCCGCCTGCACGCGGTATCGTTCGAGTAGCGTACCGGTCATTTCGATCAGGCGCAGCGTTTCGGGCCGCTTGGCCATCAGCAGGTCGCGCATGTGGCGGTTCAGACCCGCCATGAAGGTCTGGCCCGAGAATCCTTTCGAGAGCACCTGGTCGAAGTTCACCAGCGCCTCCACGTAATTCCCCGTGCGGAGCATCTCCGTGACGCCGAAGTAGGTATCGTAATCCAGGACATTGAGCGTCTGGGCCACGTGGCGGTAGTCGAGCGTCGTGCCGCAGAACGACACGGCCTTGTCGAACATCGACAGGGCGTCGCGCATGCCTCCGTCGGCCTTCTGCGAGATGAGGTTCAGCGACTCTTCGTCGGCGGTGATTCCCTCCTGTGCGGCGATGTACTTGAGGTATTCGACCGAATCCTCGACACGGATGCGGTTGAAGTCGTAGATCTGGCAGCGTGAGAGGATCGTCGGGAGGATCTTGTGTTTCTCGGTGGTGGCGAGGATGAAGATCGCATGGGCGGGCGGCTCCTCGAGGGTCTTCAGAAAGGCGTTGAAGGCCGCAGTAGAGAGCATGTGCACCTCGTCGATGATGAAGACCGAGTAGTGTCCCACCTGGGGGATGATGCGCACCTGCTCGATGAGCGAGCGGATGTCCTCCACGGAGTTGTTCGATGCGGCGTCGAGTTCGTGGATGTTGAGCGAGCGGCCCTCGTTGAACGAGCGGCACGATTCACACGCGTTGCAGGCCTCGGCACCGTGGGGGGCAAGGCAGTTGATGGCCTTGGCGAAGATCCGCGCGCAGGTGGTTTTCCCCACGCCGCGGGGTCCGCAGAAGAGATAGGCGTGGGCCAACTGACCGCGCTCGATGGCATTCTGGAGCGTGGAGGTGATATGCTTCTGCCCGACGACCGATCGGAAGGTTGCGGGGCGGTATTTGCGTGCGCTGACGATGAAATCACTCATGGTAGCGCAAAGATACCGAATTAAAAATTAAAAATTAAAAATTGAGAATTAAAAATTAGTGATTGATGCGGTGGCGGAATTCCGGCCGGGATTTGTCGGGATTCGGACAAAGTGTCGGGGTGGTGTCAGTTGCCGAGTGACAGTTTGTGACAAAAGTGCGCCACTTTGACCGGCGGAATGGCTTGGCAGGCCTTTTGCGGGGAGAAGAGTCGAAACGTGAAACAAATAAAAAACATACAGATATGAACATCAACACATTGACCATCAAGGCGCAGGAGGCGCTGCAAGCGGCGCTGACCCTGGCCCGGGAGCGCGGACAGCAGGCTGTCGAGCCGCTCCACCTGCTCGCGGTGCTCATCCGCGAGGATGATTCGCTGTCGACTTTCCTGTTGGGACGGGTCGGCGTCAACGTCCGCGGTCTGCGTGACGAGGTGAATCGCACCGTCGGGCAGTTCCCGCGCGTCGAGGGCGGCGGTGAACAGTTCTTCTCGCAGGACGCCTCGCGGGTGATCCAGCGGGCCGTCGACTTCACGAAGACCTTCGGCGACAAGTACGCTTCGGTCGAACACCTGCTGCTGGGTCTCGTGGCCGAGCGCGGCCAGGCTTCCGACCTGCTCAAGCGCAGCGGTGCGACGGAGAAGGAGCTCGTGGAGGCGATCCGCACCTTCCGCAAGGGGGCAACGGTCGATTCGCAGACTTCCGAGCAGCAGTTCGACGCCCTGGGCAAGTATGCCATCAATCTCAATGAACAGGCGCGCAGCGGCAAACTCGACCCGGTGATCGGCCGTGACGAGGAGATCCGACGCGTGTTGCAGATCCTCTCGCGGAGGACGAAGAACAACCCGATTCTCGTGGGTGAGGCCGGTGTCGGCAAGACGGCGATCGCCGAGGGTATTGCCCGGCGGATTATCGACGGAGATGTCCCCGAGAACCTGAAATCGAAGGTGATCTATTCGCTTGATATGGGCGCGTTGATCGCCGGTGCGAAGTACCAGGGCGAGTTCGAGGAGCGGCTGAAGGCCGTCGTGCAGGAGGTGATTGCCAGCGACGGCGAGATCCTGCTCTTCATCGACGAGATTCACACGCTGGTCGGAGCCGGCAAGTCGTCCGGGGCGATGGACGCCGCGAATATCCTCAAACCGGCCCTGGCCCGCGGGGAGCTGCGGACGATCGGTGCCACGACGCTCGACGAGTTCCAGAAATACTTCGAACAGGACAAGGCGCTCGAACGCCGGTTCCAGAAGGTGATGGTCGACGAGCCTTCGCAGGAGGATGCCATCTCGATCCTCCGCGGACTGAAGGAGCGTTACGAAAACCACCACCAGGTGCGGATCAAGGACGAGGCGATCATTGCGGCCGTCGAGTTGTCGACGCGTTACATCACCTCGCGGTTCCTGCCCGACAAGGCGATCGACCTGATCGACGAGGCGGCGTCGCGCCTGAGGCTGGAGATGAACTCCGTGCCGGAGGAGATCGACACGCTCGACCGGAAGGTCCGCCAGCTGGAGATCGAACGCGAGGCGATTCGCCGCGAAAAGGACAAGGAGCGGATCGAGGCGCTCACGAAGGAAATCGACGACTTGAAGGCCCGGGATTCCGAGATGCGGGCCAAGTGGCAGGGACAGCGGGATCTGCTGAAGAAGATCCAGTCCAACAAGGACCGGATCGAACAGTTGAAGATCGAGGCGCAGCAGGCCGAACGGCAGGGCGACTATGGCCGGGTGGCCGAGATCCGCTACGGCAAGATCCAGGAGGCCGAGAAGGAGATCGCCGCTTTCCAGGAGGAGTACCGGCTTGCATCGGCCAACGGCTCGATGATCAAGGAGGAGGTCGATGCACAGGACGTGGCCGAGGTGGTATCGCGCTGGACGGGGATTCCCGTGACGCGGATGTTGGCTTCGGAGCGTGAAAAGCTCCTCCACATGGAGAGCGAGCTTCACAAGCGGGTCGTGGGGCAGGAGCAGGCCATTGCGGCCATCTCGGATGCCGTACGGCGCTCGCGGGCCGGGCTGAACGATCCCCGCAAGCCGATCGGATCGTTCATCTTCCTCGGTACGACGGGTGTCGGCAAGACCGAACTGGCGAAGGCCCTGGCCGAATTCCTCTTCAACGACGACCAGATGATGACGCGGATCGACATGAGCGAGTATCAGGAGCGGCACAGTGTGTCGCGGCTCGTGGGGGCGCCTCCGGGATACGTCGGTTACGACGAGGGCGGACAGCTGACCGAGGCCGTGCGTCGCAAGCCCTACTCGGTGGTGCTGTTGGATGAGATCGAGAAGGCGCATCCGGATGTCTTCAACATCCTGTTGCAGGTGCTCGACGACGGACGTCTGACCGACAACAAGGGCCGGACGGTGGATTTCCGCAATACGATCATCATCATGACCTCGAACATGGGCTCGCACGTCATCCAGGAGAACTTCTCGAAGGATTTTGACGGGAAGAGAGTGCCGGAGGAGGTGGTTGAAAAGACACGCAACGAGGTGATCGACCTCTTGAAGCAGCAACTCAAACCGGAGTTCCTGAACCGGATCGACGAGATCGTGATGTTCGAGCCGCTGACGCGCCGCGACATCGAGCGGATTGTCGACATCCAGTTGGGAATCGTGCGGAAGATGCTTTCGGAGAACGGGATCCGGCTCGAATACACCGACCGGGCGCGCGAATGGATTGCCACGGCGGGCTACGATCCGCTCTATGGTGCACGGCCCGTCAAGCGGACGATCCAGCGCTATGTGGTCAACGACCTCTCGAAGCGGATTCTGGCCGGCGAGGTCGACCGCACGAAGCCGATTTCGATCGATGCCGATGCCAATGGCCTGACCTTTGCGAACTGATCGTCGCAGGTTGCGCCGTCAAGACGAAGGGTCCCACCCATTTAGTTGGGTGGGACCCTTTTTTTGTCTGTGCCGGAAGGCTGTGGAAAGCCCCCTCCCGCTCTTCCGGTTTTGCTCAGAGCCCCTTGCGGGCGATGCGCCAGGCCAGGGCGTTGTAGAGTCCGATGACGGGCCCGCGCCAGCGGACCGGCAGCCGGTTCAGCAGCCGGACCTTGCGCAGCGTGCGCCGGTAGACCTTCGTCCACGAGAAGGTCCGGATCGCACGCTCGGCCTCTTCGGTCCCGCCCTTGGCGCTCAGGATCAGGGCTTTGCCCAGAGCGGCCCGGGCGATGAACTCCCGCTCCTCCTCCGGTGCCGCGGGATCGTAGAGCTCTTCGAACGAATAGGGCGTACGCTCGGGGGTATAGCTCGATGCCGAGCGGTTGGAGGCCACTTTCGAGTAGCGGACCAGCCGTTCGGGCGAGTAGCAGACCCGATAGTGGCGGCCGATCTTGATCCACATGTAAAGGTCGCCGGCGATCTTCATCCCTTCGGGGAATCCGCCCACGGTGTCGAAGACCGTGCGGGGGATGCAGCTGGCCGAGGGGATGGCGATGTAACGGTGTGCCGAGTCGCGGAAGAAGTTCTCGACGATGCCCCGTCGGTCGAGTCCCGGGGCGGGGAACCGGCCGTCGTGGCTCACGATCGTGAAGCCCGTACAGTAGACTCCGCATCCGGGGAATTCGTCGATCAGCGATTCGATTTCGGCCAGGAAGCCCGGTTCCCACTCGTCGTCGGCGTCGAGCAGGGCGACGTATTCGCTCCGGGCTTCGGCAATGGCGCGATTGCGGGCGGCACACTCTCCGGCATTGGTCTGGGGGATGAGCCGCACGAGCGGCGATGCGATCTTGCGTACGATCTCCGCGCTGCGGTCCGTGGATCCGTCGTCCACGACGACGATCTCTTCGGGCAGACGGGTTTGCGCCAGCACCGAACGTACGGTGCCTTCGATTTCGCGCTCCTTGTTGTAGAGGGGTATGATGACCGAGATGGTGGGCTTCGACATCTGGAGGCTGATTTTTTGCGAAGATACCGATCTTTTGCTACATTTGCAAGAAAATCCCCGGGGCATGACCGCATTCGAAAAGCTGGACCGATTCCTGCGCAATCTCTACGATACGGCGTTCTATTTTGCCGTGATGGCTGTCAAGGAGAACTTCCGCGACTACATCCGCCGGGCGGGTCCCCAGGGGGATCCCACGGATGAGATCGTGCTGCTGGCCAACGGGCCTTCGCTGCGTGAGGACCTTCCGGAGCTGATTGCCCGCGGGGAGCATCTGCACAAGGATTTCCTGGCGGTCAACTACTTTGCCGAAGATGAGCACTTCACCACCGTGCGGCCCAAATACTACGTGCTTTCCGATCCGACGTTCTTCCGCCGCTGCTGCGACTGGGAACGGGTCCAACGCCTCTATGCGACACTCAACGAACGGGTCGCGTGGCCGATGACGCTCTACGTGCAGTATTACAATCCCGAGCGGTTTGACTACCGGGCTGCGCTTCCCAATCCGCAGATCCGGATCGTGCCCTTCCATTCGCAGGTCTACCGGGGATTCCCGTCGCTGGAGTTCTTCTGCTACCGCCACGGCTGGGGAAACGGAAATTTCGGCACGGTGATCCAGAACGGGGAGTTCATCGCCCTGCACCTGGGTTACCGGACCCTCCACCTCTACGGTGTGGACCACACCTTCTTCGACGGGTTCTGCGTCGATGACCGGAACCGGGCCTGCATGCGCCGCACCTACTTCTACGATGCGGCCCCGGAACTGAAACCGCTGTTGCTCACCTCGGTGAATCCCCCGCAACCCTATACGGTCCACTCCTACCTGGCCGAGAAGTGCGAACTCTTCCGGGGTCACGAAGTGCTGGCCCGCTATGCGAAGCACCTCGGGGCGCGGATCATCAACCACACCCGGGGATCGCTCATCGACGCCTACGAACGGGCCTGACTCTCTTTCCGGTATGGGGGTTACTGGACCAGCAGATTGCATCCGCGGATCTCGGCGTGGTCGATACGCCCCTCTACGACGAACGAACCGTCGGGATCGACCCGTCCGACATCCTGTGTCTGGATGAAGGCGCACGACCAGCGGTTCGCCAGATCGACGATGTTCAGTCCTCCGCGGCTCCCGGCCGGGAGCGGTGCGAAGGGGTCGTTCACGTCGCGGCACACGACGCGCATCCATGCCGGACAACGGAACCGGTTCCCGCCTGCGGAGTAGGCCTGTGAGGTGAGTTCCGCCATGCCGTACTCCGAGTGGATGGCCTCCACGCCGAACGCGTCGCACAGAATGCGGTGGAACTCCTCCTTGGGAATCTCCTCCCGGTAGCCCTTCATGCCGCCGGTCTCCATGACGACCGTGTCGGGCAGCTTCGGGGCGTAGCGCTCTGCCAGATCCCACAGCGCATAGCTCACACCCAGCAGGATCTTCGGCTTCGGATCGGCCGCCATGTCGCGCAGCAGCGCCTCGTAATCATCCAGATAGAATCCTCCCGAACCGCAGTCGGCAATCAGCCGGTCAGCCATGTAGACCAGCGACGATCCCTTGCGTCGGAGGTAGTTCGGCAGCAGGGCGTAAAGGCTCCAGTTCGCGGGCTCGCCGTAGAAGGTACGGAAGGCGCCGCGGAACGCCTCCTCGTAGAGGGCCAGCGAGCGCATCGGGTGGTGTGACGGGACCATGCCCGTGGTGGCCGACGAGGTGAAGACCGCCTCGGGCGGTTCCGGCGCACAGTAGACGTCGTGGCTCTTGAAGAGTTCGATGGGCAGGAAGGGAATCTCCCGGAACCGGGAGACCTGTTCCGGCCGGGCCCCGATTCGTTGGAGGTATTCGCGGTAGGGTGGACACGTCTCGGCCTGGCGGCGGAAGAGCTCCAGCGCCGCAGTCTCGAATGCCGCCGTATCGCCCGGTTGCAGGCGGAAGATGTCGTCGTTAGTCATGTTGCAAAGGTAGGCAAAAAACGGTATCAAACGACCACCCCCGGACGAGTCGTCTCTTCCGGGGGCGGTACTTCTATACATTCCGGTCGCGGGACCGGTGCCGTTCGCTACTTTTTCGACTTGGGCGCAAGCATCATGTTCATCTTCTTGCCGTCGAGCTTGGGCATCATCTCCACCTTGGCGACATCCTCCAGGTCGGTGGCAAAACGCAGCAGCAGGATCTCGCCCTGCTCCTTGAAGACGATCGAACGCCCGCGGAAGAAGACGTACGCCTTCACCTTGGCCCCCTCCTTGAGGAAGTTCTGGGCGTGCTTGAGCTTGAAATTGTAGTCGTGGTCATCGGTCTGGGGACCGAAACGGATCTCCTTCACGACGACTTTCGTCTGATTCGCCTTCAGTTCCTTGGCCTTTTTCTTCTGCTGGTAGAGGAACTTCTGGTAGTCGGCGATGCGGCATACGGGCGGTTCGGCCTTGGGCGAGATCTCGATCAGGTCGAGCTCCAACTCGTCGGCCAGACGCAGTGCGTCGCGGATCGACATCACCTGTGCCTGGGGCACGTTGTCGCCCACCACGCGCACTTCGGATACCGTAATCTGTTCATTGATCCGGTGTGGATTCTCCTTTTCGGGCGCTCTGCGTCCCTGGTGGGGATTGTTGCCCGTTGCCGGTTTCGGTCTGTTATTCCCGGGGTTGAACGGCCGCGGCGGGAATGGTTTCGGTGCTGCGATAGTTGTATGTGTTTAAGTTAATAATGTGTTGTTTTCGTATGCGAGGCATCAGTTTTTGACGATCTTGTTGGCCTCGACCTCCTCCCGGACCAGTCCGGTCAGGAAGTCGCGGAAGGCCTCCATCGACATCTGTCCCTTGTCTCCTTCGCCCTGGGCGCGGACTGAAACCAACCCTTCGGCCTCCTCCTTTTCGCCGACGATCAGCAGGTAGGGGATGCGTTTGAGTTCGTTGTCGCGGATCTTGCGGCCGATCTTCTCGTTGCGGTCATCGATCTCGGTGCGGACGTCGTAGCGGTTCAGGTAGTCGGCGACGCGCTGGGCATAGTCGTTGAACTTCTCCGAGATGGGAAGCACGACGACCTGCTGGGGCGAGAGCCACAACGGGAACTTGCCGCCGGTATGCTCCAGCAAGACGGCCACGAACCGCTCCATCGAACCGAACGGTGCACGGTGGATCATGATCGGGCGGTGCAGTTTGTCGTCGGCCCCCTTGTAGGTAAGGTCGAAGCGCTCCGGGAGGTTGTAGTCCACCTGGATCGTTCCCAGCTGCCACTTGCGGCCGATGGCGTCCTTGACCATGAAATCAAGTTTCGGGCCGTAGAAGGCGGCTTCGCCGTATTCGACCACCGTGTTGAGACCCTTCTCCTTGGCGGCCTGCATGATAGCCGATTCGGCCTTCTCCCAGTTTTCGTCCGAGCCGATGTACTTCTCCTTGTTGTTGGGGTCGCGCAGCGAGATCTGGGCGGTATAGCTGTCGAACTTCAGCGTCTTGAAGATGTAGAGCACGATGTCGATTACGCGTTCGAACTCCTCGAGCAGCTGGTCGGGCCGTACGAAGAGGTGGGCGTCGTCCTGCGTGAATCCGCGGACTCGGGTCAGTCCGTGGAGCTCGCCCGACTGTTCGTAGCGGTAGACCGTACCGAATTCGGCCAGACGCACCGGCAGTTCCTTGTACGAACGGGGCTTCGAACGGTAGATCTCGCAGTGGTGCGGGCAGTTCATCGGCTTGAGCAGGTACTCCTCGCCCTCGATCGGGGTGTGGATGGGCTGGAACGAGTCCTTGCCGTATTTGGCGTAGTGTCCCGAGGTGACGTAGAGCTCCTTGTTGCCGATGTGCGGGGTGATGACCTGCTGGTATCCATACTCCTTCTGGACATTGCGCAGGAACTGCTCCAGGCGGTCGCGCAAAGCGGCACCCTTGGGCAGCCAGAGCGGCAGGCCCTGGCCCACGCGCTGCGAGAAGGTGAAGAGTTCGAGGTCTTTGCCCAGTTTGCGGTGGTCACGCTTCTTGGCCTCCTCCATCATGACGAGATACTCGTCGAGCATCGACTTCTTGGGAAACGAGATACCGTAGATACGGGTGAGCATCTTGTTCTTCTCGTTGCCGCGCCAGTAGGCTCCGGCCACCGAGGTCAGTTTGATGGCCTTGATATAACCCGTATTGGGGATGTGGGGACCGCGGCAGAGGTCCGTAAAGGCTCCGTTGGTATAGAAGGAGATGGTGCCGTCCTCGAGGTCGGAGATGAGTTCGACCTTGTACTGGTCGCCCTTGGCGGTGAAGGTCTCGAGAGCCTCGGCCTTGGGGACTTCGCGGCGGACGAGCGGCTCCTTGTTGCGGGCCAGCTCCACCATTTTGTTTTCGATCGTGGCGAGATCGGCCTCCGTGATGGGCGTCGGGCTGTCGACGTCGTAATAGAAACCGTTCTCGATGGCGGGTCCGATTCCGAACTTGATACCCGGATAGAGGGCTTCGAGGGCTTCGGCCAGCAGGTGCGACGAGGTGTGCCAGAAGGCGTGCTTACCCTCTTCGTCGTCCCATTTGTAGAATTTGATCGAGGCATCCGCATCGATCGGGCGCATCATGTCCGTTGTAGCGCCGTTTACCGAGGCCGCGAGGGAGTCAGCAGCTAAACGAGGGCTGATGCTCTCTGCGATCTGGTACGCTGTCGTCCCTTCGGCATACTCGCGGACGGAACCGTCGGGAAAAGTGATTTTGATCATACTGTTTTTTATGCATTAAGTTTACGG
Source organism: uncultured Alistipes sp. (assembly GCA_944320625.1). Taxonomy (GTDB): domain Bacteria; phylum Bacteroidota; class Bacteroidia; order Bacteroidales; family Rikenellaceae; genus Alistipes. The sequence continues at coordinate 19,955 of CALUIG010000003.1, read as the reverse complement.
GGCCTTCGGCGCTTCCACAATTACGAGACGGAATACGCCTCCGGTTTGCCCGGTATTTTTCGTGTTTTGGGCAGCCTCGGGGATCTTTCCGGCCGCTTCAACAGCCGGATCGCTGCCCTCCTCTCTCTTTCTCTCCTCTTTCTCTCCTCTTTCTCTCCTCTTTTTTCTCTCCTCTTTTTTCTCTCCTCTTTTTTCTCTCCTCTTTTTTCTCTCCTCTCCTCTCTCCCTTCTCTCTGCCCCCCCCCGGCTACTCCTTGTCGGCGGCCTGCGGAACCTCCTTGACCGAGGCGTCACGGCTCGATTTCTCCCGCTCGGCGTGCTGAAGCGGATTGGCCGTCCATTCGGCCCATGCTTCGCGGTGCCGTACGATGTCGATGGCCGTATAGATGGCGTTGCGCATCGACTGCGGATCGGCCTTGTCCTTCCCGGCGATGTCGAATGCCGTACCGTGGTCGGGCGAGGTGCGCACGGCCGAAAGTCCTGCCGTGAAGTTCACGCCGTCAGGTGAGATGCTCTTGAAGGGGGCCAGTCCCTGATCGTGGTACATGGCCAGGATGCCGTCGTATCGGGCATACCCGCCTCCGGCGAAGAGTCCGTCGGCGGCAAAGGGCCCAAAAGCGAGAATCCCCTCGTTGAATGCCTCGACGATGGCCGGGCGGATGATTTCCAGCTCTTCGCGGCCCAGCAGCCCTCCATCTCCGGCGTGGGGATTGAGTGCCATCACGGCAATGCGGGGTTCCACGATGCCGAAGTCCTCGATGAGCGAGCGGCGGAGGATCCGCAGGTCCTCGACGATCTTCTCCTTCGAAATGCTTGCGGCGATCTCCGAGACGGGGATGTGTTTGGTGACCAGTCCCACGCGCAGTACGTCGCTGCACATGATCATCATGGAATCACCTCCGAGTTCGGCGGCGAGGTATTCGGTATGCCCCGTGTGTCGGAATTCGTCCGACTGGACGGTCTCCTTGTCGAAGGGGGCGGTTACCAGGGCATCGATGTGTCCGGCCTTGAGCTCCCGCAGGGCCGTCTGCAGGGCTTCGACGGCTGCACGTCCGGCTTCGGGAGTCGGTTTCCCGGGCTGTATTTCGGCGATCTCTCCGCACGCCACGAGATTGATCTTTCCGCGGCGTGCTTCGGCGGCCGAGGCGACGGTCGTACAGGCGAACTGTTCGATCTCCGCGATGGTATTTCGGTAACAGGCGGCGGCTTTGGGAGATCCGTAGATAACGGGAGTGAAGAGTTCCGTGATGCGGGGGTCGGCGAGGGCCTTGATGATCACCTCCCAGCCGATGCCGTTGGGGTCACCCTGCGTGATGCCTATTCTGAGTTTCTGTTCGGTCATAAATCGTTTTTTCGTTGCGGCCCGGGGATTTTGCCGCGGGCAAGGCGACCGGGCGCTAAATGCAACTGTTCCAATTTACAAAGGTATAAAAATTCGGAATACGAACGCTTCGGGAACTGAAAAAATATCGAATCTTTCCTCTCCGGCCCCTATTTCGCTCCTTGCAGGAAGCTCCGGCGCCGGAATTCGGCACAGACGATACCCGTGGCCATGGCGACGTTGAGCGATTCCGAACCGCGGCGGTCGGCGGGCCAGGGCGGGATAAAGAGTTTTCGGGAGATGCATTGCGCGACGGAGGGTGTGACTCCGCGCCCTTCGTTGCCCATCACGACGATGCCTGTCTGCGAGAGTTCGCTTCCGTAGATGTTCTCCCCTTCGAGAAAGGTCCCGTAGACGGGAATCCCTCCGGCGGCGGCCTCCGCCAGCAACGGAGCCAGCGGCATATAGTGGACCCTCACGCGCAGGATGGCGCCCATCGTGGCCTGTACGACCTTCGGATTGAAACAGTCGGCCGTACCCTCCGAGCAGAGAATGTCCGTGATTCCGAACCAGTCGGCCAGCCGGATGATGGTCCCCAGGTTGCCGGGGTTCTGCACCTCGTCGAGCGCCAGCGTGAGCCGATTCCGCAACTCTGCGGTCTTCAGCCGGTAATGCGGGATCTCGACCAGCGCCAGCGAGTTCGAGGGGGTCTTCAGCTGCGAGAGGCGCTCCATGTCGCGCGGCGAGACCGGCTCGACCTCGGGACCCTCGAAAATCCCTTCCAGCGCAAAGATTTTCCGCACGCGGAGGTGCGACGCGCGCAGTTCGCCGATGAGCTTCTCGCCCTCGGCCAGAAAGAGTCCCTGCTCCGCCCGGCCGCGCTTGTCGGCCAGCGAGCGGACGAGTTGGATTTCGGCTTTTGTCATGGCTCCTTTTCGATGGTATAGGTGACCCCTTCGGTGGCGGGGTACGTCTCCGGGAACAAGGCCCGGGCTTCGTCGACCAGCAACCTTTCCTCCTTGTAGCGCGACGAGTAGTGGCCGATCACGAGCCGCCGGGCCCCGGCCTTCAGCGCCGCTTTCGCCGCATCGACCGTCGTCGCATGGCCCCGGTCGCGGGCCGAGCGCTGTTCAGCCGCGGCATACGTGGCCTCGTGATACATCAGATCCACCCCCTTACAAAGTTCCGCGGCCCGGGCCGAGAAGTTCGTGTCCGAGAGATAGGCGTACGATCGGGCACGGTAGGGGCGGTAGGTGAGTTCTCCGTTGGGAATTACCTCGCCCGTCTCCAGCGCAACATCCTCGCCGCGCTTCGCGGCGGTGATCTGTGCGATCGAGAGCCCGTACTTGACGATCTTGAACTTGTCGACATTCAGCGGCGGCTCCTTCTCGCGGAAGAGAACCCCGGCACACGGCACCCGGTGACGGAGCGGCACGCTCCATACCTCGATCGAGCGGTTTTCGAAGAGCAGGGCGTGTTTCGTGGTGTCGACCTCGTGCCAGACCACCTCATAGGGCAGTTCCGTATCGAAGTAATGCAGGTGCGCGGAGAGTATCTCGCCGAACGGGGCTGGGGCGTAGATGTCTAAGGGCGTACGCCGTCCGTAGAGTCCCAGCGTGGAGATCAGCGGGAAGAGTCCGAAGACGTGGTCCCCGTGGAGGTGCGAGATGAAGACCGCGCGGATCTTCAGCGGGTTGATGCCGTAGCGGATCAGCTGCTGCTGCACACCCTCGCCCGCATCCACCAGATAATACTGCTCGTGGATGTTCACCGCCTGTCCCGAAGGATGGCGGCTCGGGGTCGGTTTGGCCGAGGCGCAGCCGAGTATGGTCACCGCAAAACTCACCGCAGCAGGAATCGTTCGCAGTCGAGTGCGGCCACGCATCCCGATCCGGCGGCCGTGATGGCCTGGCGGTAGTGGGGATCCTTCACGTCGCCGGCGGCAAAGACGCCCTCGACCGATGTTTTCGACGAATTGCCCTCGACACGGATGTAACCCTCCTCGTTGAGCTCCAGCTGCCCGGCAAAGAGTTCCGTATTGGGGTGGTGGCCGATGGCCAGGAAGAAGCCTGCAATGTCGATCGTGCGCTCTACGCCGTCGTTTCGGCGCAGCAGGGCTCCCGTGACACCCGTCTCGTCACCCAGGACCTCGACGGTGTTGTGCTCGAAGAGCACCTCGATATTCGGCGTGTTGAAGACGCGCTCCTGCATCGCCTTCGAGGCGCGCAGGAAGGGTTTGCGGACGATCATGTAGACTTTGCGGCACAACGAAGCCAGATAGGTGGCCTCCTCGCAGGCCGTATCGCCGCCGCCGACTACCGCGACATCCTTCTTGCGGTAGAAGAATCCGTCGCACGTGGCGCAGGCGCTCACTCCTTGTCCGCGGAATTTCGTCTCGGAGGGCAGTCCGAGGTATTTGGCCGTGGCGCCGGTCGAGATGATCAGACTCTCGGCCAGCAGCTCCTTCTCGCCGTCGACCTCCACGCGGAAGGGACGCTGCGAGAGGTCGGCCTTCGTGATCGATCCCGAGCGCAGGTCGGCGCCGAGACGCTCGGCCTGGGCCCGCATGCGCGACATCAGCTCCGGGCCGTCGATCCCCTCGGGGAAGCCCGGGAAGTTCTCGACCTCGGTGGTTGTGGTCAGTTGTCCGCCCGGTTCGATGCCCTCGTAAAGCACCGGAGCGAGATTGGCGCGCGACAGATAGATCGCTGCGGTATAGCCGGCAGGTCCGCTGCCGATGATCAGTACTTTGATCGTTTCCTTGTTGGTTTCCATATGGTTTCGTGTTTTGTTTTGTTGTCTGTTTTTGGGTTTCGGGATGGAAAAAGAGGCGGGAGGGAAGAAAAACCTCGGTGCCTTGCCGCACCCCCCCCCTGTTCAGGTCCGGGCTTCGCGCTCGCCGAATTCCGACTGTTGGCGCCCCAGGTAGTCAAACTCGGCCCAGAGCCCATCCTTGCAGACGTAGACGTTGCTCTCGACCGGGTCGTAGTCGATTATATCGTAGACGGGCGGGATGATCCATGCTCCCTGCCGGTCGATCAGCCCCATGCCGGTTTTGGTAATCACTTCGGCACGGCCTTCGTGGAAGTTGTCGGCCCATTCGAACGTGGAGGGGATCACCACGCGGTTCTCCGGGTCGACATATCCCCATCCGGAATCATCCACGACGCAGGCCAGTCCTTCGAAAATCGGGTAGACCCAGCGGTGCCCGGTGAGTTTCAGCAGCGGATCGTATGCTGCGGTGGCGTCCGAAACCTGCATGGACCCGGATTCCCGGAGAACCCGCTCCCGCAGGGCCTCGAAAGCCGGTTCGTCGATCTCGGGATGCCCGAAGCGGGCGTCGTGGTAACGCAGCGGGATGAAGCGGTCGCCCACCCAGCGCAGGTTCGTCTCCCGGAGGTTGCCATGCGCAAAGTTCAGTCCGCGGAGCTCCTTTTGCAGGGTGTCGAGCGCCGTGAGCAACCGTTCGGCGGGCTCCCGACGGAGGGCCTCCGGGAAGGAGAGCCCTTCAGGCAGGTATTGCAGTACCAGATCGCAGCGCTGCTCCTCACCTGTGGGGGAGCACCACTGCATTTCTCCCGGCAGGATCCGGTAGGGCGTGAGCCACGCGGTGTTGAGGCGTCCGATGCGTGAGGCGGTCCGCTCCACCGAGAGGATGGCCGACGACGAAAGGGGCAGCGACAGCAGCCAGCGGCGTCCCTCCCATTCGATTTCGGCTTCGGCGAAGCGCGTCGTGCGCATCAGTTGCGGCCAGCCATCCGGCCCGACGACGGCCCGGGCCGAGGCGAGGCTGTGGAAGGCGAGATCGGGCGTCAGCAGCGCCCGGATGAAAGTTTGGATCGTAGGGGTCATGGTTGTCGTTATTCGGTCTTGACGCTGATCGAGCCGATGTTGAGCATGGCGATGAGCTGTTCGGCCGAGGCGTTGTAACTCATGCCGCGGAAGGGTGGCAGGGCTCCGGGCCCTTTGGCTTCGCGGATCGCCTCGTTGAAGACTTCGGGCATGGGGCTCGAACAGTCGTAAAGCACGCCTGCGTAACGGTTGGGATAGTTGGCCTCCTCCTCCGAAGGGAAGAACACGGCCTGTTGCGAGTCTCCGGGAGCGATGTGGATGTTGATCAGCAGGACGTTGCCGTCACAGGTGCGCAGCGACCGGATCCGGTCGCAGATCCGGCGCAACTCCTCTTCGTCGCAATCCGTGGCCTCGCCGTCCGTGATGTTGAAGACCGTGGGCGGGAAACTTTCGGCGTGGGCCGGATTCCGGCACCAGGCCTCCGCGATCTCATACGCCTGGTCCAGGGCCTGATACATGGGAGTCTGCCCTGCGGCTTCGGGAGCGATCCAGTCCGGGACGGGAAGTTCGCGCAGCGACGTGCTTCCGTCCGGCATCCGGTATTCGACCAGTTCGCGTTTCATGGGGATCTCCCGTGCGGCGAGTTCCGCCACGGAGATCATCTCCCGACCCTCGGGCAACAGCGAATAGACCTCGTCGTCGCCCGAATAGGTCAGTACCGATAGATCGTAGTAGTCGCGGACCCCGTCGCTGCGCCGGGCGCGTTCGACGAGTTCGAACAAGAGTCCGTTGGTGATCGAGGCCACGACTTCGGCCTTCGTCATGCGTCTTCCACGGAAGAGGATCTCTTCGCTCATGGAACCCGATCCGTCGATGAGCAGGATGAAGGCCGTGCGGTGGGCGCGTGTGATGCTTTGCGTGTACATGGAAGTCTCTCTATTTCAAACCTCTTACTGCGAAGTAGTCCTTGCGGCGGTCCTCCTCGTTGTCACAGTCGAGACCGTAGCTTACGGCCATGTCGAGCGAGCAGTCGCGGGCCCGGTCGGCGTCGGTCGTACGGCGCATGGCGGCATGGGCGTTCCGTCCCGCGGCGATGGCGTCGTTCATCTCCTCCACGCTCGGCGTATGTCCCAGCATCGAGGCATAGACGCTGAGGGCCCAGCTGTGGGCGTAGTCGGCGTAGTGGACCTCGAAGACCCGGAACCGGTTGTCCAGCTCCTTCAGATCGGAGATCTCGCCCCGGTCCACGGCGTCGAGGATCTCCCCGACGGCCCGCCGCGTGATGTACTGTCCGGCCAGATCGAGCCAGCGACCCGAACCGTCGTAGCGGGGATTCGACTCCCCGCGGTCGAGCATGGCTCCGAGGGCCGCCACGATGGCCTTGTTGTAGAGTTGCAGCCCGCGCTGGAGCGACGAGGCGCGGATCAGCGTCTTGTTGTAGGTATAGACCGCCTCGTCGGGATCCTGTTCCTGGAGTGTGTGGAGGATGTTCACGGCATCGATCATCGCCCCGGTGACATAGGGGTTGTATTCGTCGAAGTCGATGACGTCCCGTTTGACGGTCCGGCGGTCACGGGCGGGCCACTTTTCGATGTCGCGTACGGCACCGTAGCTCGTGAGATTGGATCCCGGCATGAGGAAACTCCGTCCCTCCTTCTCGATCAGGTAGGAGTAGGGGAAGGCCAAGGTGTCGTGGTGGTAGGAGTGGTGCCCCATGACCATCGTGAAGGCCCCTTCGAGGGCCGGAGACATGATGTAGGCACTCGATGCGAACTTGCAGCCCCGCAGGTGGACCGACTGGTGTACGGCTCCGCTCTTGAAGAGGTGGTTGCTCTGGTTCGAGCCGCTCCCGGCATTGAAGAACGAGAACATGCCGGCGATGAGCAGCGACGATTTGTGGTGCGAGACGGTGTAGGGCCCTGCGAAGATCGAGGCGGCTTCGCCGTTTTCGCAGTGGGAGTTGGCGAAGAAGAGCGACTCGGCGGCCGTGAATCCCTTGTCGAGTTGGCAACTCTCGCCGACGAAACAGCGTTCGACGGTCGATCCGTTGCCGATCCGGGCCCCCTCGGCTGCGATGAAGTCGTAGGCCTTGACATCGACGCCGATGAAAACGCCGTCGCAGAGTGTCGCATTTTCCAGGGCCGAGGCACCGTCGATTTCGACGTTGTCCCCGATCCGGACTTCCCGGATGAATCGGGCTCCGACGATGCGGCAGTTGCGTCCGACCTGTCCGATCTCCGCCGAACGGCTTTCGGCCAAAGCCTCGATCATGCGTTCGAGGGCCTCGATGGTTTGCGGGCGGTGGCGGTAGACGGCCATGACGTAGGCCACCTGGGCCGACATCGTATCGAAGATCTTCACCGTGCGGCCGCCGCATTCGTTCATCGTGGCCACGCCGACGCCGTTTCCGAATGTCGAGCGGCGGCGGCATTCGAGAGCCGTGACCCCCTCGACGAGCGACTGTTCGCCGATGCGGTAGTTCCGCACGCGGGAACGGATGACGCGGGCCCCGGAGGCGATTTCGACAACCCCTTCGAAATGGCTTTGAAGCAACTGCTCCGGCCGGAAATCCGCTGCGACGCGGATCTGTGACCACGCTTCGGCCGAGTTGCCGAGGGCTTCGAGTGCGGCGATCTCCTCCGCCGTCAGCGTTCTGAATGAAGTCATACTGTATCTGTAGTTTCTGGCTCCTGGCGTCGTGCGGGGCTTGGGGCTTTTTGCAACGCCGGGAACGCGCTGTCTCTGATCCTGCAAATATAGCGATTTGGCGTCAAATGTCCAACTCGTGACCCTCCGTGTCGATCTCCAGGCGCCGGCCGTTGCGGAGGATTCGGGCGCGTCCGTTCCGGAAGGGTTTGACCGATTCGCATCCGGGGCAGCTCAGCCGGGTACGGCCTTCGGGGTCGATGAAGTGCCACGTGCAGCCCAGCAGGACGGCGGCCAGCCCCTCCGTAAAGTCGAATCCGCTGTCGTAGAGCGGTGGAATGACCACCTCCCGTGCGGTGCGGAATCCCCAGCGGCCCCGTTCGACGAAGAGCTCCGGAAGCGCCTCCTCCATCGTGCCGTTGCGGCTCTTCTGCGGACTTCCGGATCCGGTTTCCGCACTTGGCGGAGACTCCCGCATCGCCTGCCGGTCGGCCCTGCGGACCGCTTCGGACAGCAACGCCGCCAAATCGGGCAGTTCCGGACGCGAAGACTGCAATAACTGTGCAATCCGGTAGGGTACGGCCGCTCCGAGCCGTTCGAAAAGTTGGAGGGTCTCCCGCAATGCAGCGTCGGAGGCGATCCGGCGCGGATCGTAGAGCAGGCTGTCCGGATTCCCGTACCGCTCCCAGAGTGTCGGGTCGGCGGCCAGTGCATGCAGGGCCGTGGAGATCAACGCCGCGGGGTAGTCGTCGAGCCGGGCGTTGAAATCCTCCGCCGTGCGGGCCGGGTGCTGGTAGGCTGCCGTTCCCAGTTCGGGGCTTGTCTCCCCGGCAAAGCAGGGCAGGTAGGCGGCATCGAAGTCGATCGGATGGAGGACCCCGTTGTTGTCCACCAGGATGTTTTCGGGCTTGAGGTCTCCGTGAGCGCGGTCGTCGGAGACCAGGACGGCAGCCAGGCGGTCGAATCGCTCCGCCAGTCTTTCCAGTTGTGCCGTATCACCTTCTGAGGCGGCCCGGGAGATCGCCTCGTGCAGGCTCACACCCTCGATCCACTCCCCGATCACGACATCCACCCAGACTCCCTCTTCCGGCGTGGTGTAGAGGAAGAGTTCCTTTTCGAGCAACCGTTCGCCGTAGATCTCCCGCAGGTGGCGCTGTGGCCGGAAATAGCCGCGCAGCGAGCGGATCCGGCCTTCGTGGCGGATGCGGAAGACCACGGCGGAGTTCCCGACGCTGAAGCACATCTGCCCCGAAGCGTCGCGGCAAACCTCCACTTCGCCCAGCGTGCGCGTCAGCCCGCAGGGATCGGAGAGGGTCGTCAGGTATTGGCGGAGCGAAAACATGGAATTGGTGCGGTTGGAAGAGTGACGGAATTCAGTCGCAGCTCCCTCCCGAAGCGCAAAAAACCGGATTGAAAACCCGGTTTTTTGCGCTTCGGAGCGGATGTGCGTGCATCAGTGGCAGTGGCAATGGCCTTCGTGGTCGTCGCAGCAGCCGTCCCCGCAACCCTCGCCGCAGTCGTGATCGCCGCCGCACGATCCGCACGAGCAGTGCCCCTGCAGATCCTCGGGCGTCACGTCGCGGACCGAGACCACTTCGACCTCGAAGTTCAGCGTCTTGCCGGCCATCGGGTGATTGAAGTCCATCTTGACATGCTCGTCGCCGACCTCCTTGACCGTACCCATCATGCGGTTGCCCTGGGCGTCGCTCATCGGCACCTGGCTTCCCTCGAAGAGAATGTCCTCGGCCAGTTTGCCGTCGACCATGAAGATGTTCTTCGGCAGGTCGACGATCGCCTCGGCAATCACCTCTCCGTAACCGTCCTTGGGCTCCAGCGTGAAGGCCACCTTGTCCCCGGGCTCCTTGCCGAGAATCGCCTCCTCGAATTTCGGAAGCAGCATCCCCGTTCCGAAGATGAACTCCAGCGGCTGACCCGGACGCGACTGGTCTGCGATCTGTCCGTCGACGGTGAGCTTGTAGTCCACGCCGACCATTTTGTTCTGTTCTACTTTCATATCCTTGTCTTTGAGTGTTTGTTCCGCTTTGGTTTGCAGCGCCCAAAGGTACGTACTTCGGCGCGAGTTGCCAAATTATCGGGCAAAATTTTCATCGGCCGACCTGCTGAAAACATCGTGCCGAAATGCACGGAAAAGGGCGGCGAAGAGACTCGTCGCCCTTTTCGTGAGCCGGAATCCCGCAAAAAGCCCTCCCCGGCAGCCCCGGAGTGAGACTTTGCGGCCCTTTTGTTAGTCGCAGTTGCGGCAGCAGAGGTTGCGGTCGCCGTATCCGTTGTCGATCTTCGTCACATAGGGGAAGAATTTCGCCCGGCGCACCCACTCCAGCGGGAAGGCGGCCTCCATGCGCGTGTAGGGGTGCGGCCACTCCCCGGCCAGTTCGACGGCCGTGTGCGGGGCGTTCGTCACCACGTTGTTCTTCTCGCCCGCTGCGGCGGCCGCCTCGCATTCGCGCTTGATCTGTACCAAGGCTTCGATGAAGCGGTCCATCTCCTCCTTGGGTTCCGATTCGGTGGGTTCGACCATCAGCGTCTCGTGTACCGGGAACGAGAGCGTCGGGGCGTGGAATCCGTAATCCATCAGACGGTGAGCGATGTCGCCGCAGTCGATGTCGTACTCCTTTTTGAAGTGCGTGAGGTCGAGGATCATCTCGTGGCCTACCCGGCCCGTCTCCCCCGAATAGTAGGTGCGGTATTCGTTCTTCAGTGCCGAGGACATGTAGTTGGCGTTGACGATGGCCATTTCGGTGGCCTGGCGGAGCCCTTCGGCTCCGAGCATCTTGATGTAGCCGTAGGTGATGGGCAGCAGCAGGGCGGATCCCCAGGGAGCAGACGAGACGGCCGTGATGCCCTCCTCGCCGCCCGTGGCGACGATCGGGTGGGTGGGCAGGAACGCCTTGAGGTGTTCGGCCACACAGATCGGGCCGACACCCGGACCGCCGCCGCCGTGGGGCATGGCGAAGGTCTTGTGGAGGTTCAGGTGGCAGACGTCCGCACCGATATAGCCGGGGTTCGTCAGGCCTACCTGGGCATTCATGTTCGCACCGTCCATGTAGACCAGACCTCCGGCATCGTGCACCGCATCGACGATCTCGCGGATGCGGCTCTCGAAGACGCCGTGCGTCGAGGGGTAGGTCACCATCAGCCCGCAGAGTTCCGATGCGTGTTCGCGGGCCTTGGCCTCGAGGTCTCCGACATCGATGTTGCCGCGTTCGTCGCAGGCCACCGTGACGATCTTCATGCCGGCCATTGCCGCCGAGGCGGGGTTCGTGCCGTGGGCCGAGGCGGGAATCAGCACGACGTTGCGGTATCCCTGTCCGCGGCTCTGGTGGTAGGCGCGGATCACCATCAGTCCCGAATACTCGCCCGCGGCGCCCGAATTGGGCTGGAGCGAGCAGGCGGCAAAGCCGGTGATCGTGGCCAGATCATGCTCCAGTTCGGCGATCAGCGCCAGATAGCCTTCGGCCTGGTCCGCCGGAGCATAGGGGTGCATGTTCTGGAATCCGGCCAGCGAGAGCGGCTGCATGAGTGCCGCGGCGTTGAGCTTCATGGTGCACGAACCCAACGAAATCATCGAATTGGCCAGCGAAATGTCTCTGAGCTCCAGCTGCTTGATGTAGCGCATCAGGGCGCTTTCCGAACGGTAGCTGTTGAAGACCGGCTCCTGCAGGTAGACCGACTGACGGCGTACCGCGACCGGAATGCAGCTTTCGGTGACGGGCTTTACGGCCTTGGCCTTCTTGCCCTTGGCTGCGGCAAAGATCCCGATCACGGCGGCGATCTCCTCCTGTGTGGTCACCTCGTCGAACGACATGCGCACCTTCCCTTCCGAGGGGTAGTAGAAGTTGATCCCCTCGTCGAGGGCCAGCGACTGTACGACGGCCGCTTCGGCTTCGACCTCCAGCGTGTCGAAGAACTCCTTCGAGGTGAGCTTGTAGTCCAGTGCTTCGAGGGCGCGGGCAACGGTGGCGGCGGCCAGATGGGCCGTTTCGGCCGCACGCCGCAGCCCCTCCGGGCCGTTGTAGACGCAGTAGAAGCCCACCATTGAGGCCATCAGCGCCGAAGCCGTACAGATGTTCGACGTGGCCCGTTCGCGCTTGATGTGCTGTTCACGCATCTGCAGGGCCATGCGCAGTGCCCGGTTGCCCAGGCGGTCGACCGAAACGCCGATGATGCGGCCCGGCATGTTGCGCTTGAAGGCTTCGCGCGTGGTCATGTAGCCGGCGCTCGGACCCCCGAAGCCCATCGGGGTTCCGAGGCGTTGGGTCGAACCCACGGCGATGTCGGCGCCCCATTCTCCCGGAGCCTTCAGCAGGGCCAGGGCCAGCGGGTCCGCAACGGCCGTGACGAGTGCCCCCTTGGCGTGGGCCGCCGCGGCGAAGTCCCCGTAGTCGCGGACCGTACCGTCGGCCGCCGGGTACTGTACGATGGCACCGAACTCGCGGCCCGTAAACTCGTATTCGTCGTATTCGTCCACGATGAGCTCGATGCCGAAGGGTTCGCTGCGCGTGAGCAGGACGTCGAGCGTCTGCGGGAAGAGGTTGCGGTCGACAAAGAGCTGGTTGCGGCCCTCCTTGACAGCCTCGCGCGAGCGCAGGGCGAACATCATCAGCATGGCTTCGGCGGCCGCCGTGCCCTCGTCGAGCAGCGAGCAGTTGCCGATCTCCAGACCCGTCAGGGAGATCAGGGCCGTCTGGAAGTTGAGCAGCGCCTCGAGACGTCCCTGCGAGATCTCGGCCTGGTAGGGCGTGTAGGAGGTGTACCACGCAGGGTTTTCGAAGACGTTGCGCGAGACGGCGGCCGGAACGGCACACGGGTACCATCCCATGCCGATGAACGAACGCAGGGTCCGGTTGCGGTCGGCCAGAGCCCGGATGTGGGCGGCGAATTCGTACTCGCTCATCCCTTCGGCGGGAAGGGCCAGCGGCTTCTTGAGCCGGATGGATTGCGGGATGACCTGGGCGATCAGCTCCTCGACCGATCCCACGCCGATTACATCGAGCATGGCCCGGAGTTCCTTGTCGTTGGTGACGCCGATGTGGCGTCCGGAAAATTTGTCGAACATATCGAATATGGAGGAATTAAGTTGCGATCCTTAAGTTAAGGGGACTTTTATTTACAAAAGTAAAACAAATCGCACGGATGCGCAAAATTTTCCGCGGCTATTTTTGGAACATTTCGCCGACTGTTTCTCCCGGGCCTCTCCGGAAACGGCGAATCCCCGGCGAACGGGGATTCGGGCAGGTGTCTTCGGAGCTGCGGATCAGTATTTGAACGAACTTCCGCCGATGAATTCGCGCAGGATCGACGTCGGGGGTATCTCGTCCGCGGGGATCGGGATGAAGTTGTCCAGGAACTTCAGCATCCGCCGCGCCTCCTCGAACTCCGGGACCGTGTCGGGGACCTCGCGCAGAATCTTTTCCGCGAAGGGACGCAACACCGAAATCTCGTAGAACAACGACGAATTCAGCATCACGTCGGCATTCTCCTGATAGGGGAAGATGTGCTTCTCCTCGCCCCGCCGTACCGAGGCCCACCGCGAAAGGGTCGACAGAGCGTCCGATCCCCGCTGTTTGTAGTCGCGGGTGAGACGCCGCAGCAGGCGGTTGTCCGTGGTGGCGATGCGCGAAAGGTTGTCCATGGCCACCGACGTGAAGCACGAGATGTAGATCCGGAACTTCTTCGAATCGGGGATCGAGGGGGTCAGACGCGGGTTCAGACCGTGGATTCCCTCGATGATCAGAATCGAGCGTTCGTCGAGCGTCAGCGGCGTGCCGTGCCGGGTGCGGCGCCCCGTAATGAAGTCATAACGCGGGATGTCGACGCTTTCGCCCGCCATCAGCCGCCGCAGGTGGTCGTTGAAGAGCTCCAGATCGATTGCCTCCAGGGCTTCGTAGTCGTATTGGCCCTGTTCGTCCAGGGGGGTCTTCTCCCGGTCGACGAAGTAGTCGTCCAGCGAGATCATCACCGGCCGCAGACCCAGTACGCCCAGTTGGATGCTCAGCCGTTTGGCCGAGGTGGTCTTTCCGCTCGACGAGGGACCCGAGATCAGGACCATCCGGATTCCCCGTTCGACGTTCGCCGCATGGATCGCGTCGGCCACTTCGGCGAATTTCCGTTCGTGGAACGCCTCGGCCATCTTGATCATGCCTCCGGCATCCCCCGCCAGGGCCCGGGCATTGACCGCTCCGATCGTCGGCACGCCCATCAGCGTCACCCACGACTGGTACTCCTGGAAGATGCCGAACATCTTCTCCTGCTGGACGTGCCGGTTGAGGCGGTCGGGAGCCGTGCGCAGCGGCAGCACCAGGTAGAAGCCGTTGTAATAAGGTTCGATGTCGAAGAGCGACAGATAACCCGTCGAGGGGGCCAGCGAGCCGTAGAAGTAACCGGCCGTATCGTCCAGCGTATAGAGGTCGCTGTAAAGGCGGGGGCGCGTATCCAGCAGTTCGATCTTGTCTGTGAAACCCTCCTCGGCGTAACGGGCCCGGACCTCCGTGGTGAGCATCCGTTTCCGTTCGATCGGCAGGTCCCGGGCGACGAGGGCGCGCATCCGGTCGCGGAGCCGGTCGGTCTCCGCCTGGGAGAATTCGTCGATGCCTTCGATTTCGCAGTAGAAGCCGCTCTGTCCCATCGAGTGCCGGATATGGAGCCGGCGTCCCGGATAGAGATCCTTGACGGCCTTCTGGAGCAGAAACCACGACGTCCGTTGGTAGACCCGGATTCCGGCAAACGAGGTGATGTCCACGAACCGGACCGTGGCCGGTGTGTACAACTTGTAGTTCAATTCCCGGATGCGGTTGTTGACGAAGGCCGCCAGAAACGGGTATTTCCCGGGTGTCAGGCGTGCGGCGACCTCGCGCAGGGGGGTTCCCATCGGGACGGCCAGCGGGCCGCCGAGGTTTTCGCAGAGGATCTGGATGGAGTCGCTCATCGCAAATTTTTTTGGTTGGTTGCTCCCAAAGATAGGAATAATTTGTACTTTTGGCAACCATAGCTCCGAATAGGAAAACAAAACCGACCGATATGAGAAATCTGTTCAACTGGCTCCTGATAGCCGGGATGGCTGCGGCTGCGGCCTGCACACCCCGGGAGACGACCCTTGTGCTGTTGTCGACCAACGACATGCACGCCCGGATTCAACAATTCCCCCGCCTGGCGGCGGCTGTGGCGGCCTGCCGCGATACGGTGCAGCGGGTCGTGCTCGTCGATGCCGGCGACCGCTGGACCGGAAATGCCTATGTCGACAAGGCTCCGACACCCGGCATGCCGGTCATCGCCCTGATGAACCGCCTCGGCTACGACGTGGCGACGCTCGGAAACCACGAATTCGACTTCGGACAGGCGTTTCTCGGACGGCTGATCGACAGCATGGCCTTCGAGGTCGTCTGTGCCAACCTGCGCAGTGACACCTGCACCTTCCCGCAGCTGCCCCCGTATGTCGTCGTCGAGCGGCAGGGACTCCGCATCGGGTTCGTCGGGGTGGTGACCAACTACGAGGGGCCGGGACATCCGGCCGGCAATGCCGCCAACTTCGAGGGACTCGAATTCCCCGATCCGCAGCAGATGGCCCGCCGGTATGCCGAAGAGCTGCGTCCGAAGGTCGACGTGCTGGTGCTTGTCTCGCACATGGGCGACGACCGCGATGCGGAACTGCTCGCCTCGGAGACCCGTTACGATGTGGTCATCGGCGGCCATACCCACGAACTGCGCGATACGCTGGTGGGCGGTACGCTGCTGACGCAGACGGGGAAAAACCTCGCCAACGTCGGCGTCACGACGATCCGTCTGCGGGGGAAACGGGTCGAGCATGTCGATTACCGGGTTGTATCGCTCGAGGCCTGTGATCCCGATCCGGATTTCCAGGCGGAGGTGGATCGTTACTATGCCGATCCGGAACTGAACCGTCCGGTCGGGGCCTTCTCCGCAACGGCCGATGCGTGGGGCGTCGCCAACTGGATGGCCGGAGCGGTGGCCGACGAGGCGGATGCCGAGGTGGGATTCTATCACGTCGGCGGCGTGCGTCTCGATTCGATCCCGGCCGGAGGCATGAGTACCGCACGGATCTACGACCTCGAACCCTTCGGAACCGAAATCGCCGTCATGCGCATGACCCCCGCCGACATGCGCCGCATGATCCTTGCGAAGTACAACGACACCGAAAACCGCAAGGAGGCCCATCGCATCGACCTCGTCTCGACGACCCCCTACGAGATCCTCACCGACGCCCGGGACAGTGCCCTCGACGTGCGCTTCCCGAAATTGCGCGAGGGACGTAGCTACCGGGTGGCCATCAGCGACTACGTCTTCAAGAATTACCGCGATGTGCACTATGCCGAGGGTGAGATCACCGGAGTGAAGGTGGCCGACGTGCTGCTCGAAGAGCTGGAGGAGAAGTCGCCTCTCGGTCCCGACAACCGGCCGCGGCAGCGCATCGTCCGGCAACGCTGACCGGATTCGGACCCACGGGTGAAATAACCGGCTGATTTTTTGCAGATTCGCCGAAAAAACGTACCTTTGTAGCCCCATCCTGCGCGCACAGGCGTGGAGGATCGGGGCTAAAAACTTTATTATAAACCATTTAACGAGCGATTGTATCGCAAAATTTCCACACATGGAAGAACTGAAAAACGGAGTTGCCAACGAGAATTTCGACTGGAACGCCTTTGAAAACGACCTGGCCGTCTACGATCAGGACAAGGCCCAGATCACCGAAGCCTATGACAAGACGCTTTCGAACGTCAACGTCGGCGAAGTGGTCGAAGGTACCGTAACCGCCATCACCAAGCGCGAAGTGCTGGTGAACATCGGCTACAAGAGCGAGGGCGTGATCCCCGTCTCGGAATTCCGCTACAACCCCGATCTGAAGGTGGGCGACCAGATCGAAGTCTACGTCGAATCGGCCGAGGACAAGAACGGTCAGCTGGCCCTCTCGCACAAGAAGGCTCGTCAGCTCAAGTCGTGGGACCGCGTCAACGAGGCCCTCGAGAAGGACGAGATCATCAAGGGTTACATCAAGTGCCGTACGAAGGGCGGTATGATCGTCGACGTGTTCGGCATCGAGGCCTTCCTCCCCGGCTCGCAGATCGACGTGAAGCCCATCCGCGACTACGACGTATATGTCGACAAGACCATGGAGTTCAAGGTCGTCAAGATCAACCAGGAGTTCCGCAACGTCGTCGTTTCGCACAAGGCCCTCATCGAGGCCGAACTCGAGGCTCAGAAACAGGTCATCATGTCCAAGCTCGAAAAGGGACAGATCCTCGAGGGTACCGTCAAGAACATCACCTCCTACGGCGTATTCGTCGACCTGGGCGGCGTAGACGGTCTGATCCACATTACGGACCTCTCCTGGGGCCGTGTAAACCACCCCGAAGAGATCGTGTCGCTGGATCAGAAGATCAACGTCGTGATCCTCGACTTCGACGAGGCCAAGAAGCGTATCGCCCTGGGTCTCAAGCAGCTCACCCCGCATCCGTGGGAGGCTCTGGATCCCGGCCTCAAAGTTGGTGACAAGGTTAAGGGCCGCGTGGTCGTCATGGCCGATTACGGTGCCTTTGTCGAGATCGCTCCCGGCGTGGAGGGTCTGATCCACGTTTCGGAGATGTCCTGGAGCCAGCACCTGCGTTCGGCTCAGGAGTTCATGAAGGTCGGCGACGAAGTCGAGGCCGTTATCCTGACCCTCGACCGCGAGGAGCGCAAGATGTCGCTCGGCATCAAGCAGCTTACCCCCGATCCGTGGGAGAACATCGAAACCAAGTATCCCGTCGGAACGCGTACGACCGCCAAGGTGCGTAACTTCACCAACTTCGGCGTCTTCGTCGAGATCGAGGAGGGCATCGACGGCCTGATCCACATCTCGGACCTGAGCTGGACCAAGAAGGTCAAGCACCCGGGTGAGTTCACGCAGGTAGGTGCCGACATCGAGGTCGTCGTGCTGGAGATCGACAAGGAGAACCGTCGCCTCTCGCTGGGCCACAAGCAGCTCGAAGAGAACCCCTGGAACGAGTTCGAGAACCAGTTCCCCGTAGAGAGCATCCACGAGGGTACGATCACCGAACTCTCCGACAAGGGCGCCGTTGTAGCCCTGGGCGAGAACATCGATGGCTTCTGCCCGTCGCGCCAGCTCGTCAAGGAGGACGGTACGACCCCGAAGGTGGGCGACAAGCTCGACTTCAAGGTCATCGAGTTCTCGAAGGCCACGAAGCGCATTACGCTCTCGCATCTGCGCACCTACGACGATGCCCGCAAGGAGGCCGTCGCTGCCGAGAAGGCCGAGAAACGTGCTGCCGCTGATGCCACGAAGTCGACCGTGAAGAAGATCAACGCTTCGGTCGAGAAGACCACGCTGGGTGACATCGCCGGTCTGGCCGCTCTGAAGAGCGCCATGGAGGCTGCCGAGAAACAGGCCGCCGCTCCGAAGAAAGCCGCCAAGGCTGCCGAGGAGAAGACCGAGGAGTAATCCCCGAGAGGAGGGGGGGGGAGCCGGCGGCCGGAAGGTTGTGCGTCATCCCTGCCTCCGAAAAGCAGCGCCTGCATTCCACGTGAATGCAGGCGCTTTTTTGCCCTTTCCTACCCGAATCCTTGTCCCGGAAATAAGAAATCGCTATCTTCCAACGTTCCTTCTTTAAAATCTCGGAATCATGAAGAATGCGGTGTTGTTGGGTGCCCTGCTGCTGATCGGGGCGGAGATATGGATGGAAGAGTGTCGGGCGGCTGTTCCCATGCCCCCGCCTCCCGCTCCCGGATATGAATACGGACCGGGTCGCCCGCCGGGTGATTATGTGAAGGACGCCTGGACGGTGTGGTTCCGGGGACGGAAGGTCCGGGAAGCCTCGCCACAGTCGTTTGTCGACCTCGGGTCTGGATACGGAAAGGACAACTGGACGGTCTTTTTCGAGGGACGTAAAATCAAGGAGGCATCGGCGCAATCGTTCGCCGTCCTGCCCGGCGGGTATGCCCGGGACAACTGGAGCGTTTTCTGGAAAGGGGTACCGCTGGCGGATGTCTCTGCCGCTTCGTTCGTGGAGCTCGGCGATGGTTATGCCCGCGACAACTGGAAAGTCCTCTGGGCCGGGCAGCCGGTTGCGGAAGCTGCGGCCGGTTCATTCACACCCCTCGGCGAGGGCTATGCCCGGGATAACTGGAAGGTCTTCTGGTGCGGGCGCGAACTGCCGGGTGCCGATCCGCACTCCTTCGAGGTGCTCGGACGCGGGTATGCGAGAGACAACTGGAAAATCTGGTATTGCGGACGCGAGACCAACGGCTTGGGACCTGGAGGTCCCGGCCATCCGGGTCGTCCGAACCATCCAAGCCATCCCGGCCGTCCGAACCACCCCGACCATCCGGACCATCCGGGGCGTCCGAGGTAATCCGGGGCAAGGGAGAACGCCCGGCGCAACCGGACAACATGAAAAAAGGGAGATTTCCTCGCGGAAACCTCCCTTTTTTCGTGGATGATGCGCCTTATTCGGCAGCGGCCACCGAGAACTTGATCGTAGCCTTGACCTCCTTGTGCAGACGGGCCGTAGCCTCGTACTCGCCCACGGTCTTGATCGGCTCGACGCTGATCTGCTTGCGGTCGATCGTAATGCCTTTGGCAGCCAGAGCCTCGGCGAGGTCCGTAGCCGTTACGGTACCGAAGAGCTTGCCTTCCTCGGCCTTCATCGAGAGGGTCAGCGGCAGGTTGGCGATCGTTTCGGCCAGCGCCTGAGCATCTGCGAGGATCTTGGCATCCTTGTGGGCACGCTGCTTGAGGTTCTCGGCCAGCACCTTCTTGGCGGAAGCCGTAGCGGCCTTGGCATAGCCCTGGGGGATCAGGTAGTTGTTCGCGTAGCCGGGCTTTACGTTCACGATGTCGTTGGCGTAGCCCAGGTTCTCCATATCTTTGATCAGAATAACTTCCATGGTCTTCTCCTCCTTTAAATTATTTCATGCAATCGGTTACGAAGGGCAGGATAGCCAGGTGGCGTGCGCGTTTCACGGCCTGGGCGACCTTCTTCTGGAACTTCTGCGACGTTCCGGTCAGGCGGCGGGGCAGAATCTTGCCCTGCTCGTTGAGGAACTTCTTGAGGAATTCGCCGTCCTTGTAGTCCACATACTTGATGCCGAGCTTCTTGAAACGGCAGTATTTCTTCTTCTTGACGTCGACCGATACGGGGTTGAGGTAACGGATTTCCGACTG
>CALUIG010000002.1 GCA_944320625.1 uncultured Alistipes sp. | reverse complement strand
GTCCTGCATGGTTGGCGCATGCAAAAAAATGGAGAGGATCACCGTCACGGCTCCTCTCCGGATAAACATTTCTGATTTGGACTTTTTATTTTGCTTATGGTATGAAATGTTTATCGTTTTTTTCTTCGTTGTTCATGCAATGATGAGATCCGGATTCCACCCTGTAATCGGCAGTCGAGAAGGGACTCATATATCGTAACGTTTTAATCCCTGAGACAAACGACGTAGGGTTCGGTCAGTTTCATATTGCAGAAACCGTATCTCTATCGGGTAAAGGATGTCAAGGGGTGGTAGTTTCCGAAATTGATCCAGGAACCCGATGACGTGTCCTGTCCTGCAAAGATGAGGCCGTTGATTGTGATCGACGTTGCCGCATTCGGTTGCGGAATCAGGGTCTGAGAGGTTTCATTCAGATTGTAAATGCAATCATAGCCGATTCCGGTCGCCGTGTTGAAACTGGTTGCCGAAGTCGTCGTTGGACAGAGATAGAGATAGGCCGTTCCCTTATTGCTGGAAGTCGTATAGCTGACAATCCCGATAAATTGCGGACAGGTTATAGAAAGCGCAGCGGTTTCACCCAGGTCCTCATATTCGAGGTATATCGGATACTTTAATCCCGTCATGAGATAAACGGATGCATCTTGGGGATCTTCAGACAATGTTACCTGGACGCTCTGATTGGAACCATAATTCATCGTCCAGGTTCCGAGGAAAAATTCGAAACTGTAGATTTTCTGGGTGACTTCCACCGTGCTCAGGATCTCGCCGGCATCGGATTTCACCTGGACCGTGCCTGTTCGCAACTTCCCTGTCGTATTTTCTGAGACGGTGACGTCGAACGAACCATCCATGACTTCCGTCAGGGTGATCCACGAATCTTCCGACGAAACGGTCCATGAATCGCCGAACAGCGCCATGTATTTGGTAGCCGAGACGGTCGAAGCCTGTGCTTCCCGGTCCAGGTTGAGCGCTTGGGTGTCCAACAGATCGACCACCTCTTGTGTAACGGTTATCTCAACGGGCTTCCAGCCCTGGGTAATCGTTATGACCGTGCTCCGGGATTTTGTATAGTTCAGACTGGCAGTCAGTTTGATCTGTTGTTCCTCCACGGAGGCCGAGAGCCATTCGGCCGCATCCTGCGGAATCGAAATCTGTGGATCGGAGCCCAGCGTGGTGTCGAATGCGATATACGACGGCGTCTCGCCTGCCGGATCCATCGTGACGGGATCCGATGAGAGCTCGAAACGGCAGCCGTTCTGGAGAATGGTCACCTCGGAACTTGCCGTTCCGGCTGCGATGGTGATTTTTGCCGAACGCTGCAGGGCATCGGTGTTCTCGGCAACCGTATAGGAGACGGTCGTGGGCGTAGCGCTGTCGATCGTCAGCCAGGACTTGTTGGAGACGGCCTTGATGCTTGCTTCCGAAGTCATCAGCAGGATGCTTCCCGAACCTCCCGCCGCCTCGAATCCGATATCGGACGAGACGATCTCCAGCGAGGATTCAACCGTTGTATCGTCATCGTCGCACCCCGCGAAGGCCAGGGTGCAGACGACGGTGAACAGAAAGAATATTGTTTTTTTCATCGTGTGGTCTTTTTACTGTTTGGTCATGGTCTCGATGTAGGCATATTGGGCGTACGATCCGACGGACGATCCTCCCGATATGGCGGTAAATTTGTAGTACAGGATACTGTTTGCGGTGTAGGATCCCCATACTCCGTTATCGGCAAAGGTCAGGACGAGGTTGTCGGGATCCGCGTTGTGCGAGAGCGTGAATCCGATGGTCGTCGTCCAGGTCAGATAGCCGGCATCGGCATCCCACGGACAGCACCAGATATAATAGGACCCATAGGTTCCGATGTACTGGGAGCAGAGTGAGAGCGTGGCGTCGGATTTGGAGTACCCTATCGTCAGATCGTAGTCTCCCAGCCCGGAGAGCGTGTAGCTGCTGTAGCGGACCTTTTCCGTGAGCGTGACGGGAACCTCCGTGCTACCGTATTTCAACAGGTAGGAGCCGATGAAGGTGTCGTAGTGCATGAAATTGTCGCAGTGGAATCCTGACAGGGCTACGTTTACGGGCGTTCCCGAGGCATCCACGGCATCGGTCGATACGAAGGTGTTGTTCTCCCACTTGAAGTTCTGCACGGTGATTCCGTTGATCGTGGCGGGCTGGTAGAATCCGATACCTTCCGAGGTGTAGGAGTAGGGGATCGTTTCGTAAGCGCCGTCCATGTCTCCGTCGGGATAATAGGCCAGCAGATTGTAGTTGTCGTCATCGTAGAGTTCGATTCCGGTCGAATTGCCGTCGTCCCATTTGTATCCGAGATAGAGATTGTCCACGACCTCGTTCTGAATCGCCACGATCTGCTGGACGCATGTCACGATATCCGTATCCAGGGCCGTGAAGACAATTCGGTTTCCGGTTTTGATGCCCCGGAAGATCATCTGCTCGGCGTTGCCGCTTACGAAGGCAAATTCGAAATCGCCTTCGTAGACGTTGCCCGAATAATCGTCGGGATCGGACCAGTAGTGGATGTATTCGTTGTAGGTATCGAACGTGAGCACGACACTCGACGAGGAGTTGATCGAGTAGTGGCTGGTGATCGTCTTGCTTACGTCACCGGCGATCTCCTGTGCCACCTCTCCGGTGACCGTCACCTCGCCGTTGTCCTCGAACTTCGCGGCATAGGTGCTGCCGCCGTAACTTTGGTTCGAGTCGGGATAGTATTCGATCATCCATCCGTATTCGGCCGAGGTCAGCAGCGACTGGCATTCGAGCATGGTCTGTTCCAACCGTTCGGAAGCCTTGGTGTCGAACACCTCTTCGACCTGATTGACGCATGCGACCGACAGAAGTCCGCATGCGGCCATGATTGCAGGGAATATTCTTGGTTTCATGTTGTTTATTCGGCATTAAAGTTTGACCAATCCAGCATATCTATCTCCTGGTAGCGGCGGGCCAGTACCTCGCGGAGCTGGTCCATGTCGATGTTCCAGTTGTCCGCCATATAGGACTTCACGATAGCCAGTTTGCGCTCGATGCGATCGGCCCCGCTCGTTCCGGCCTGTTCGAGTTTGGCCTGCCATTCGGCTTCGCTCCAGGTCAGGTAGTAGGAGAATACCTCCACGAAATCCTCGCCCGAGGCGCTCGAAGCATAGGGGCTGACGAATCCCATCTCTGCGGCCTCGCTTTCGTTGAGCGTGTTCCACTGGGCCACGTAGTCGTTCTGCGAGATGGTGTTGAAGTCGGTGGAGTATTCGATCTTCTGGTTCAGGATGTGGGCGAACTCGTGGTGGATGGTATGCAGATAATAATGGTTGATCATGTCCACGTCGGTGATCGTTACGGTATAACCGTCGTCCTCGTTCGATCGGTTCGTATAGTCGATTTTCAGAAAGTCCTCGAGCCAGTTGCCCACGTAGAGTGTGATCTTCTGACCGCCTTCGGCCGTACCCAGCTGCAACGTGTTGTTGCTGTTGTAGGCTCCGCAGCCGATGACTTGCATGATCCGGGGCGAATTCTCACGCATGAAGTGGATGTCGGTGACCTCCGTGTAGGGATCGATCCACAGGAAGCGGATCATCTTGGCCAGGATGCGGCTGTAGATCTCCTTGGCGGGGACCAGATCGTAGGTCATGTCCGTTTCGATGTCCTCGTAGCGATAGTAGAAGTTGATGTTGTAGGGCGCGCGGTAGTTCTCCTCGAGCCATTTGTCGAATTCGGTTTCGATGTTGACCGAATTGGTGATGACGCTCGTGGAGCTCAGCGACTCGTCGTCGCAGGCGGTCGTGGCGAATGCCCCGAACGTCAACATGAGACTGTAAAGCAGTATTTTTTTCATGATGAACAATCTTTTTAGGGTTTTGGATAGCCATTAACGCGGGTTGGGCTCCATGCCGGCGGCTACTACCGCTTTGGGAAGCTGGACGGCCAGACGCTTGTCGTAGGGCTCGATTTCGATGTTCGATGCACCGTCTACCTCGTGCGTATAGGCAATGCCGTAACGTTTGAGGTCCTCCAGACGTCCGCCCTCCATGATGGTCACGATACGGCGAGCGTGCAGACAGGCGTGGACCAGATTGGTCTGCTTGCCGGGCTCCAGGGTGAATCGGGGCGCGAGCGGTTTCTTGAGACTCGAATTCGCCGTTTCGTAGAAGTCGGCGATCTCATCGGCGCTGAGCGAGGTGTTGGCGCCGGCCTGACGGTAGAAGTAGTTTAGGTCGCGGGCCGCCAGATCGTATTCTCCCGAGAGGGCATAGGCCTCGGCACGGTTGAGAATCGTCTTCTCGGTCGTGAATACCACCAGCGTGACATAGGGGTATCCGATTCCGTTTGCGACATCCGTGTACATGAAGTATTCGGTGATTTTCGGCATGAAATAGCTGCGGCTGGAGAATACATAGGCGATCGAATAGGGATCCAGAGCGCTGCCCCAAGGTCCCTGGCTTCGTCCTACTTCCGATTGCAGCTGGAAGGTGTGGATATAGCGGCCGTAGAGGAACCGGGGATGGGCCGATCCGAATCCGACGATGAAGATGTTGGCCGCTTCGTCCGAGGAGTTGTAGGCATTGGCGTATTCGGTCGACGAGGTCCCGGTGAAGAGATCCCAGTTGCGGAACAGGGAGGTCGGGTCCTCACCGATTACTTGGTCGGCATTCGAGATTGCCAGATCGTACTTGCCGTAATAGAGGTAGAACTGCGAGGCGAAGGCATGGGCCGCTTTCTTCGTAAAGTGGTATTTCGGATGTGAATAGAGGTTGTCGTCGATCAGCGGCAGACCGGCTTCGAGGTCCTTTGCGATCTTCTCGTAGACTTCAGCCACGGTTTCGCGTCCGTGTTCGGTGAAGACGGTTGTTTCGGGCTCCGTGATGTAGGGGATTCCGAGGTCCGTGGCACTCGATTCGGGATTGTAGGCCTGGCAGAAGGTGTTGCAGAGGATGAAGTGCGCATAGGCCCGGCAGAGGAGTGCTTCGCCCTTCTGGGCCGAAAGGTCCTCGCTGCCCTCGTAGTTCTCGATGGCCTCCAGGACGTGATTGGCGGCGGAGATGGCCTTGTAGTTCTCCTCCCAGACGTAGGAGGGGGAATCCTGGGCCTCGTCGGTTGTCTCCTGGAAGAGGTAGGCCTCCTCGAACATGGCGTCATAGATGTCGACGTTCTTGCTGTAGTCCGTGACGTTGTCGGACATCAGTTCGTGGAGGTTCGCCGGCATATAGGGATAGGCCGAGACCAGCATCTGAGTGATCTTGTCCGGATTGTCGAGTTCCGTGCGGTTGTCGGGCATTTCGTCGAGGAACTTGTTGCACGAAGCGAAGAGCAGCGCCGATCCCGACAACAGCAGGAGGTATTTACATGAGGTATGCAATATGTTTTTTTTCATGATCGTTCGAAACGTTTGGTATTAGAATCCGAATTTCAGGGTAAAGGTGAACTGGCGGGCCAGAGGCGATGAAACGCCACCCGACTGATAGTATTCGGGATCTTGTCCGTTCAGCGACTTGTGTGCGTAGATCAGGAAGGGGTTCGTCACCTGGACCTTCAGGGAGAGGTTTTCGAGTTTGGCCTTCTTGATCCAGCTCTTCGGGAAGTCGTAGGTGAGCGAAATCTCCTTCATGCGGATGAAGTCGCCCTTGGCGATCCGGGCGCTCGAATAGTTGTAGGCGTTGTAGCCCCGCTGCATGTAGAGGGCTCCGTATTCGGTCAACTGACGCTGGCTGGCGATCGTGGGGATGTTGGTCCGGGCCTCGTCGCCGGGTACCATCCAGCGGTTCTTGAACTCGTCGGACATGGCGTAGAAGTCCGAATAGGAGGACTTGAAGATCTGGTTCATGCGCACGACGTTGCCGAATCCGTAGGTCATGAAGATATTGAGTCGGAAATTCTTGTAGGTAAGCGTATTGCCGAAGCCTCCGGTATAGACCGGATCGGTCGGTCCTTCATACTTGAGCGTTTTGAGCACCTCTTCGTCCGTGTTCTGGAAGTTGATGCTCGAATAGTTCTCCTTGGTGATGGTCTGGCCTCCGATCTCGAATATCGGGAATCCTTCGGTGTCGAGGCCCTTGAACGGGATCGAGAAGAGCGAATAGGGAGCATAACCTTCGAGGTTGTAACCCGTACCCTGTACCAGGTTGATGATGTTGGCATCGGTGTGCAGGTTGGTGATCTCCTGTTCGCTCCAGGAGAAGGTGAAGTCGGTTGTCCACTTGAAATTCTTCTTCTGGATGTTCCGGGTCGAGAGGGTGAACTCCACGCCGCGCGACTTCATGTCTGCGATGTTGGCGTATTTCCAGATTTCACCGCCCGTACCCTGGGTGTTGGTCCGACCCAGCAGGTCGAAGTTGTTGCGCCAGTAGATGTCGAACTCCAGGTTGATGCGGTTGTTGAGGAATCCGGAGGAGAGTCCGAGGTTGAACTCGTGCTTCTTTTCATAGGTCAGGGCCGAGTTTCCGAGCATGGAGATCTGCAGTCCGGTCTCCTTGTCGCCGGCGGTCGGGCGATAGGGTGTGTTGTAGCTCTGGATGATGACACTCGAATTGGAGATGTAGTCGGGCCCGGCATCGGCCGTAAGACTGTAGGAACCCTTGAGGGTCAGGTGGGAAATGACCCGTTCGATCGGTTCGAAGAACTTCTCCTCGTGGAGGTTCCAGGCGCCTCCGACATTCCAGGTCGGGAGCCAGCGGGCCGAACGGTCCTTGCCCAGACGGTTGGTGCCCTCGTAGCGGATCGTTCCGTTGATCGAGTAGCGGCCCTTGTAGGAGTAGTTGGCCATGGCGAAGAAGGCCGCCGAGCGGCGACGCGTGTTCGAGAGGGTGAAGTAGTCGGCGTTGTCTTCTGCGGATTTCTTGAATGCCAGGTAGTTGTAGAAGGCCTGTTCGCCCTGGTTATATTGGAGTCCCCAGCCGCGGAACCAGTCGTTTGTACGCTCTACCGAGGTGATCTCCATACCGCCGTAGAGGTGGAGCAGGTGGATGTCGTTGAAGGACTTGTTCCAGGTGATCGCATTACGGATGGTGTAGCTGGGCGACTTGTATTCCCGCTTCTCGTAGATACCGCCGTTGGGGAGGATCGAGACGGGCAGGGCATTCAGTTCGTCGGGATCGTCGTAGAGATAGGGGTTCTTGTCGCGGATCACGGCGTCGGACATTTCGCGGTAGGCGCGAGCCTGGTTCGAATCGTCCTTGATGTGGTGCTGCATCGAGGTCGAGGTGTACCGGAACGAGGCCAGGGAGTTGAATTCCAGTCCGGGGATGATCGTCCAGTTGAGTTCGCCCTGGAAACGGATGTCGGTGGCATCCATCTCGATGTAGTTGTTGTTCAGCTCCTCGAAGATATTGAACGAGGTGTAGTTACGGACGTAATCCTCGTCCGGGTCCAGCGTCCGGGAGGTATTCATGGCGAAGCTGAAGGGGTTGATGTCGAAATCGCGCTTGATTTCGCCGTTCACGGCATCGACATCCTGGCTGAGCGTACCGGGGGCTTCCTGTTTTCGGTAGCTTCCGTTTCCGAGGATGTTCAGACTCAGATTGTCCAGGATCTTGAAGGTCGTATTGGCATTGAACGTGTAACGGTTGACCTTGCTGCGCTCATACCAGCCCGGGTCTGTCATCACGCTCATGGACATGTACGACGTGGAGCGTTCCGTACCGGTGGAGACGCTGACCGAGTGGTTCATCATCACGGAGTTCTGGAACAGCAAGTCGAACCAGTCGGTATTCTGGTACTCGGCCAGGCGGAGGTACCCGTTCCGGGCACTTTCGGTGTTGTCGAGTCCGAAGAGTCCGGAGGTCCGGTCATAGGTGTTGATCAGGCTGTACATTTTGCCGTATACGCCGTACTCTTTGGCACGGAGAGTCTCAGCGAAGTTGAAATAGCCCTTTTTGGCCAGTTCCTGATAGACGCTCATCTGGTCCTGGGAGTTCATGATGTTGTACTGGCTGTAATCGGGTTTCAGACGGGTGGTGAACTCGCCGGTGTAGTTGAATCTCGTAGTCCCGGGCCGACCCTTCTTGGTGGTGACTACGATCACGCCGGCCATGGCCTTGGCACCGTAGATGGAGGTTGCGGATCCATCCTTCAGGATGTTGATGCTCTCGATGTCATCGGAGTTGAGACCGGCGATGGCCGAGGAGATCATCGTGACGGCATCTCCCGAGGAGAGTTCGTCGGCGCTGACTTCGGTCACGTCTTCGATGATCACACCGTCGACGACCCAGAGGGGTTTGGAGCTGCCGAGGATGGAGGTTGCGCCACGCACGCGGATTTTGGGTGCAGTACCGAACGTCGCGGAGACGTTCTGCACGGAGACACCGGCGGCACGTCCTTCGAGCGAACGGCTGACGTCGGCCATACCGCTGAGGATGACGTCTTCGGCGACGAGTCGGTCGGAGGCTCCGGTGAAGAGTCGTTTGTCGATTTTGGTCATACCCGTGACGACGACGGCTTCAACGGCCTGAGCATCGGGTTCGAGTTGGATGGAGAGCCGTTCCTTGACATCGGTTTCCTGGGTTTTGTAGCCGATAAAGGATATTTGCAGTTTTTGATTCGGGCCGGCGGGGATGTTCTTGAGAATGAACTCGCCTTTTGCATCGGTGGAGGTTCCGATCGTCGGATTGTCCTTGACCACGACGGTGGCTCCGATCACCGGAGTTCCGTTTTCGTCGACGACCCGTCCGCGGACTTGCTTGGATTGAGCCAAGGCAAAACTTGCGATGACAAGCAGTCCGACTAACGATAGTACAAATTTTCTCATAAGCTGAAATTTGAGTTAATAATTGTTAATATCTCCTTTTAAGAGATATTATTTCAATCTGTAACCGGTTCTCCGGGGTTTCGAGCAGGAGTGGACGAGTTTTTCCGGGCAACAAACCGATAATCGTGCAGATTTTCCGTAACCCGGAACGCAAAAAATTGTAACGTGGAATGACCGTGGAACCGTTTTTTTACTATCTTTGTCCCCAACCGACTCGATCTCTTAAAAGGAGATAGATTTATAACCCGACGCGTTGCGATCGGGCTTTTTTTGTAATTCGAAACGGACGAAGACCGGGCTCTGCGGGCATGGATGTGAAATATTGACATGTCCCGGTATGATTCGCTGCATAGTGTGCCGCGGACGGGTGGAACATGACGGAAAAAGGCCGCTCAATCGGGAAGATTGTCGGCCTTTCGAAGTGTGTGGAGCCTTGGTTGCGGGACTATATTGTCTCCGTGAAAAGGTTGAACTGGTGCAGCAGCGTGAAGACGAAGAACCCGCCGATGATCGCACAGAGAACCACCAACAGGGCATTCAGTACGCGAGGCGATGGTTTCGATGCGCTGCCGGCGAGGCTGCGGATGTATTCGCGGAAGAAGAGATAGAGGGCCGGCACGACGCTGCATGCCAGCAGATAGTCCTCGGGAATTCCGAAGAAATAGACCTTTGAGAGCCCGATCAGTGCCCAGTGGCAGAGGAACATGGCCAGGACGATGTTGACCCGTTCCGCAAAGGCCAGCATCAGCCCGATGGTGAATACGGCTACCGAGCAGGGCATGACGGGTGAGGTCATCATCGGGAATGTGCGGCCCAGGGCCAGCGAGACGAGCGGATAGACGAGCGGCATGACAAAAAGTATGCCTGCAAAGAGCGTATGATGGCCTTTTCGGGAGAGCGAGGCGTGCTTCACCACGAGGTCGTAGATCCAGATGCAGCCCATGATGGCCCAGAAGAGTGCCAGCATGCGGTGGTATTCCCGGGGCCCGCCATAGACGAGGTAGTAGATGCCGGCGATCCAGAAGTTGAGTGCCGCCATGTAGATCTTCATGGCCGTGCACACGGCGTCCGAGGGGCGTTTGTAAAGCAAAAGGGTCAGTACGGCACCGATTCCTGTCAGCAGCAGCTGTGCGGGCCAGGTGGCGGCGTTGTAGTCGGCGATCGTATTCCAGAAGATTTCCATGACGGGCGGCTATTCGTCGGAATTGCGGGATTCGGGGTGACGGTGCGTGTGGGATTCCATCCTTTCCAGGGGCTCGGGAGCGGTCCGGTCGCCTCTCCGGCGGCGGGTAAGGGAGAATGCCCGGCGGTTGAAGACGAAGATCGGCAGCGTGGCTCCGGCGGCCAACAGGGCGATGACGCTCAGCGAGACCGTGGCGTTGAGGAAGAAGAGCTGCATGTACTGCATGCCCTGTCCGGGATCGTTGAGCGACTGCAGGAACATGATCAGCGAGAAGACGCTCTTGTAGGCATAGATTCCGGGGACCATGGGCAGCAGTGCCGGGATGTAGAGAACGGTCATTGGACAGCGGATCTCGCGTCCGAGCCAGAGGCTTCCGAAGCCGATAAGCATGGCGGCCGAGAGCGATGCCGAGGCGATGTCGACTCCGGCGTAATTCATCAGACAGAAACGCAGCGCATGACCTGCGGCGGCGAGCAGGGCGATGCGCGGGAAGGCCCGCA
The DNA here is from genome assembly GCA_944320625.1 of uncultured Alistipes sp. Lineage (GTDB taxonomy): Bacteria > Bacteroidota > Bacteroidia > Bacteroidales > Rikenellaceae > Alistipes. The sequence continues at coordinate 60,266 of CALUIG010000002.1, read as the reverse complement.
TCGGGGGATCGGAAATGGCTCCGAATCCGATGGCGGCCACGGCCGCGAAGAGCCCGTCGAGAAGAATATCCGCAGCGATCATAGCAGGCTGTCTTTGACCATGAGAAGCGTGGCTGCGAGCCCGACGGCGATGCAGATGATCAGCAGCAGGGCGTTGATCAGGCGGCTGCATCCGATGAGAATGTGTCCCTCGACGATGTCGATCACGCCGTTGATCAGGGGGACGCCGGGAACGAGGAACAGGACGCTCGTGGCGAGGGCGGTTTCGGCCGTGCAGTCGAAGCGCAGGGCGACCGACGCACAGAGCGAGGCCATGAATGCCGCGATGATGAAGATCAGAAAGTGGTTGACGCCGTGAGCCTGCATGCGCTGCCGGGCGGCGAATCCCACGAGGGTCGAGGTGAAGACGATGGCCACGGCGGTCCAGTCTCCGCCGAAGAGTCGGCAGAACGAGGCGTTGGCCAGTCCCACGGTGACCAGGACGAAAATCGGATCGATGCGCGGTTTTTCGATGAGGAGGGCATAGCGGCGGCGGATCTCGGCGAGCGGGAGCCGTTCGTCGAGGGCGTCCCAGCTCAGGGCGCTCAGATCGGAGTTGCGTTCGAAGCTGATCGGCAGTGCGGGGATCTTCACCACGCGGGTGAGGGCTTCGCCGCTCTCCTCGTCCCGGACCGTAAGGATCGTGCTGCGCTGGAAGCTCGACAACTGGATGTCGACGCCCAGCGACTCGCCGATACGCTGCGAGTTGCGGATCGCCCGCGAGGTATGGACCCCCGATCCGAGCAGGTAGGTGGCATATTCGGCGATGAAATCGAGGATTTCGGTCAGTTCGTGCCTGGTTTTCATAATTCGGGGGCAAAAATACGTTTTTTCGGAGATTCCCCATGCGGCCGGGACAAAAAAAATGCCGCGCACCCGGGGATCGGGAGCTGCGGCATCGGGAACACTCTTCGGGAGCCGGAACGGGTCGTATGGCAGACGACGCGAAGGGGTTACTAATCTCTGGGTCATTTCCGGCTCCCGGGAGTGTCATACGGCATTTCGGCGGAAGCGTGCGGTGATGTCGGTCATCGTCCCGTCCTGCCCGATGCGGTAGAGCCGCTGATTGGTGGTGGGAGCGGTCAGCGGGCCTCGGGCCTCGATCCAGGGACCGAGTTTCACGTAGTCGAACGCCTCCGGTGCCACCCCTTCGGGCAGGTTCGTGCGCCCCGAATACCAGCCCACGCGCAGCCCCGGCCACTCCCGCCGGAGGAACTCCGCCAGCCGGACCACTCCACACGGGTCGGCATCGCCGCCCATGAAGCAGACGCAGGTAACGGCCCGTCCGTAGATCTGGAGCAGACCCGCGAGCTCCTCTTCGTCGAGTCGGCGTCCCGTGTCGCTGCACAGGTGGGGGCTGTGACACCCCGGGCAGCGGTTCGGACAACCGGTGAGGTTGATGGCCAGGGTCGTCTCGTCGGGAATCTCCGCGAAGACGATGTCGAAGTTGTGGTAGCGGATCATGCGTTGGCGGCTTTTTCCGGACGGATGTTTTCGGGGGACTTCTCCGCGGAGGCATAGAAGCGGCGTGCGGCCTCCTGTTGGCGTGCGGCAGAGAAGTTCGAGACGCGTTTCATGTATCCGATCACGCGCGTGAGGTAGTCGATGTCTGTCGAGTGGCACTCCGGACACTCCTTCAGATAGCGTTTGTCGATGTGCCCGCAGCGGTTGCAGACCGTATTCGGAATGTTGAACGTAAAGTAGTTGCACCCTTCCGCAGCGGCCACGCGCAGCAGGTGGCGGTATTGCTCTTTCGAGAGATGCTCCTCGAGGTTCATGTGCAGGGCCGAACCTCCGGTGAGGTGTTCGATGTAGCGGCGTCCGTGGAGGCGGAACTTGTCGATGATGTTCAGCGAGGGGTCCTCGACGACGTAGAAATAGGAGTTGTAGCAGTCGCGCGGCACGGCATAACCGTCCTCACGGTCCCATTTGGCGTGCTTGACGCCGACGTTCTCCGCGGGGATCATCTCGCAGTTGAACATCAGCTCCTTCGAACGGTATTTGTGATTGTATCGCTCGATGAGCCCCAGCACCTCCTCGACGAACGAGGCGTAGCGGTCGTTGTCGTTGATCTCGATGCCGAGGAACTCGGCGGCCTCGACCAGCCCGTTGACGCCGATGGTCAGATACTGCCGCGAGAGGTTGATGTATCCGGCGTCGAACAGCGGCAGCATCCCCTTGTCCTGCAGCTCCTTGAGGTTTTCGTTGTAGGCGGTCTGGACCTTGTGCGTGAGGTCGACGACCTCCTCCAGGAAGGTGAGGTAGTGCATGCCGTTGCGTGCGGCATTCTGGATGCAGCGGTTGAGGTTGACCGTCAGCACGCTCTTCGAACCGGTGGAGACGCCTCCGGCCCCGAGCGTGTAGCTGAAGCCGTTGTCCTGGATCTCATTACGCAGGCGGCAGCACGACGAGAGCGAGTCGGCGTTGTCGCTGATGTAGGTGAAAAAGGAGTGCCCGGCGGCATACATCTCGGCGGTGAAGTCGCCCCATTCGCGGTCCAGGACATCGCCGTCCCTGGTGAGCAGGGCCATCGTCTCGACGGGGAAGGTGAGTACGGTGCGGGTCCGTTCGCGGTTGAACCAACGCATGAAGCGCTTCTGCAGCCACGAGAGCGACTCCCAGTGGGGACGCGAACCGTCGGGGAATCGGAACTCCCCGAAGAGCGCCTCGAAATAGTAGCGGTCATAGTAGGCGACGTTCCAGAAGACGGCCTGGAAGTTCCGGGCTCCGGTGGGTTGGTTGATCGAGTAGACGATCTGCTCGAAGCAGTCGGTGATGACCTTGTCGAGGGTCCGGCGTTTGCGCGAGAGGTCGACCACCTCGTCGGCGCGCGTGTAGTAGTCCTCGCCGTACTCCAGTCCGATGAAGTAGTTCATGTACATGAGGAACTCGGGGGTGGCGCAGGCTCCGGACAACATCGACGAGACGATGAAGACCATGTTGACGAATCCGCCGCAGAAGGACTTGAGGTTCGTGGGCCGGGTGGAGTTTCCGCCGATGGAGATCGTTCCTCCGAGCAGCCAGGGGTACATCGTGATCGAGGCGCAGTAGTTGGCCATCGAGGTTTCGTCGTTCTTGTAGATGAAGTGGCTTTTGAGCAGGTGGATGTACTTGTCGGCCAGCTCCTTGCCGTACATTTCACGGATTCGGTCGGTGAGCAGGCGGCGGTTCAGGCGGATGAAGTTCTGTTTGGGGAGTTCGCCGATCAGGGTGGCGATGTTCTTGTTTTCGACGTTGGCGTTTGCGTCGTACTTCGATCCGGAGGCGGGGTTCGAGGCGGCGCAGTAGTCGGTGAGGAAGCGGAGTTTTTCACGTTCCTCGCGCTCTTCGGTGTGCTTCTGGCGATAGAGCATGTAGCTTTTGGCCACGGCGAAACAGTGCTCGGCCATCAGGGCCACCTCGACCTGGTTCTGAATCTCCTCGACGGACATTCCGTCGGCGACGTGCACACGGCTGAGTATGGCCGTGAGGTCATCGTCCGTGGCGTATCCGCCTACGGAGAGAAAGGCCTTGCTGACGGCGCGTTTGATCTTTTCGACGGAGAAAGCCTCTCGTTTTCCGTCGCGCTTGACGATGTAGAGTTCCGAAATGCCCATAATGGTCCAATGAGTTTAGGGTTTGCACAATCGTTCCGGCAGACGGGCGAACGGCTCCGGCACGGCGCAAAGGGGGTGCACGGAACGTCGTACGACAGGCCGTCGTACCGGGGATCGTATGTTCAAAAAAAGTAAAAACAGTTGCGGCGTTGCCCTGACATCCCGAGGGTTTCGGCCGGTTCGGCAAGGCAGGTCTTCTGACTCGCTCCCGCCGCACGCCTTCCCGTCCCCACAGGACAGTGGCAGAGAGTGTGCAGCCTTTTTCGGAGCTTACAGCTACGGGCATAGTCCCTGATTTGCACAGGAGTTCCCTTTTGATCCCGGGCCGGCAGCCGCCGGCTGGGAACCTTGCTCGGGAACAAAGATAGGGATAGTTCGGAGAAGCGCAATCTTTTCGGGGGAAATTTTAATGAACAAGTTATGAACAGCCCCGCGAAGCCCGCTTCGGGAGATCTGCAGGGCGGATTCCGGAATTCCGCACCCCGAATCGGGACAAAACCGGCGGGTCTGTGGCGAATCCCGGGAAAAATTCCTACCTTTGCCGACGGTATGAAAGCATCGCTCGGAAAGTGGTACGCTTCGTGGGGGCCCGACCGGTTGGTCCTCTGCTGGCTCGGGGTGTGGTGGCTGGCCAATGTCATCCAGGCTGGCTGCACGCAGCTGGCCAACGACGAGGCCTATTACCACATGTTTGCCGAACACCTCTCGTGGGGCTATTTCGACCACCCGCCCATGACGGCCCTGCTGGTCTGGCTGGGCGAACGCCTCTTCGGCGGGGAGTTGGGCGTGCGGTTCTGCTTCACGCTGCTGCAACCCCTCTATCTGTGGGTGCTGTGGCGTCTGATCCGCCCCGCGGATGCTGCGCGCCGTGATGCCGTACTCTTCGTGACGATCGCGGCCGCCACGCTCATGCTGCAGCTCTACGGTTTCATCGCCGTGCCCGATGGACCGCTGCTCTTCACCTCCGCACTCTTCCTGTGGGCGTTCCGCCGCTTCACCGGGGAACGTCCCGGGGCGTGGCTCTGGCTCGGTGTCACGATGGCCCTGATGGCTTACAGCAAATACCACGGGGCGCTGGTCGTGCTGTTCGCCCTGACGGTCACACCGCGCCGCCTCTTCCTGCGCCCGGGCCTCTACCTGGCCGGTGCCGTGACGCTGCTGCTGCTCGTCCCGCACCTCCTCTGGCAATACCACCACGACTGGGCCTCGTTCGCCTATCATCTTTCGGGACGCAATGCCCTCTTCCGCGTGAGCTACGTCACGGATTTCCTGGCCAACATGCTCGTGGTCTTCAATCCCTTCTTCGTGCCGCTCTACGTCCAGGCGTGGCGCAAGAACCGCGGCCGTACACCCCTCGAACGGCTTCTGCGGCTGCTGCCCGTGGGTTTCATCGGCTTCTTCCTGCTCTCGTCGCTGCGCGGCTACGTCCAGCCCCAGTGGGTCATCGTCGCCTCGTTCGGACTCCTCTACCTGCTGTTCGACTACGCCCGGCGCCATCCCCGCACGCGGCGTTACGTCCTGAGGGCCGGCCTGACGACCGTTGTGCTGGTCGTTGTGGTGCGGCTGGTGATGATCTTCAACCCGACGGGCATCCGCTTCGAGGTGTTCCACAATCCCGAAAGCTACGGAGCCATTGCCGCCGAAGCGGCCGGGCGTCCGGTCGTCTTCCGCCACGGCTATGCCACGGCGGCCAAATATGCCTTCTACACCGGGGGCGAGGCCTACTGCCAGCCCAATATCCGCTACCGGACCCACCAGTGGCAGTTCCGTGACGACGATACGCGCTTCACGGGCCGCGAGGTGCTCGTCGAGTGTACGCCCGACGCCGACTCTACGCGTGACGTGCGGACCATCCGCCTGGCCAATGGCCGGACCTTCACATGGTTCGTCGACTCTTCGTTCCATCCCGTGCGGCGGGTCGACATCTCCTTCCAAGGGCTCCCCGAACGGGTCCTTGCGGGCGATACGCTGCACCTGACGCTGCGGCTCGAAAATCCCTACCCCTACGCGATCCGCATCGGAGAGGGTGACACGTCGCTGACGATGCTCTGGAAACACGGACGTTTCCGTGTCGAGGAGTTTTCGACCGGGGCGCATTTCACGCTGCCGGCCGATACGACGGTGATGCGTGAGGTGTGCTTCCGGGTTCCGGAACAGCTTGCCGGAGAGACGTTCGACGCGGGATTCGCCCTGCGCCGTGAAGGTTATACGAACTGGTTTAACGGAAAACCCGTTCCGACCGAGGTCGGCGGGATGAACGAACAACGATGATCGAGCAGTTTCTGAAATTCTGTGTGGTAGGCGGTTCCGGGGTGTTTGTCGATTTCGGCATCACCTATGCGTGCAAGGAGTGGCTGCGGCTGAACAAGTACGTGGCCAATTCGCTGGGATTCCTCTGCGCCTCGACCACGAACTACATCTTCAACCGGTTGTGGACGTTCCACAACGAGAATCCCGACATTGCCGGGCAGTACCTTCGTTTCCTGGCGATCGCCCTGGTCGGACTGGTGATCAACAACGCCACGATCTACGTGTTGCACGGCCGTTTCCGGTTGAATTTCTACCTGGCGAAACTCTTCGCCATCGGGGTGGTGACCTTCTGGAACTTTTTCATGAACTACTTTTTCACGTTCTGAATCCAGCCCTCCCCTTGCCATGTCAGGAAATAAGAAAAAGCCCCGGATTCCGGGGTTTTTTCTTGGCTTGTATCCGGGAATCCCCGTGATCTTATACGCCGGCGAGTCGCTTCTCCTCCGCAAGTGTCGGCGGTGTGCGGAGAAAGGCCGTCCAGCAGATCCGCAGTCAGAGGTAGAGCAGCAGCCAGAGGTTGAGCTGCCAGCCGTAGAAGAGTTGCATGACGCCCGGCGGACAGAGTACGTCGACGGGCATGACCACCACCACGACGAACGTGGCCCAGTAGACGATCCGGTCGACGGGGTTCAGTGATCCGCCGCGCTTCATGCTCCAGTACCAGAACTGGTAGGCGATGAGCGTGATGACGTAGGTGTGTCCCTCGCTGGAGTTGCTGAAGAGGATGACGTATCCCATCAGTACGGCCAGGGCGGTCAGTCGGAAGAAGGGTTGTCCCCATTTGCGGCGGTTGGCTATGAGACCGGCGGCCAGCAGCGCGAGGACGCCGATCTGAACCCACATCCGGAAGGGCAGCAGCCCGAGAGGTCGCAGATAGAAGATGTTCATCCAGGTGCGGGTGTCCTTGTGTTCGGTGAGGGCACCGATCCACTCTCCGTAGTAGCCGGGGAGTTCGGCGAAGGGCATGTTGACGGCCGGGGCGACAAGGAACAGGGCGCCGATCAGCACGGCATACCCGACATTGCGCCAGAAGTGGGGGTAGCAGAGCAGCAATCCCAGCTGGAAGATGCCGTAGACCTTGGTGAATCCCGAGACCAGGATGAGCAGCACGGCCCAGAAGCCCTTGTCGCGTTCGAGCAGCGAGTAGGCGAAGAGGAACATGTATCCTACGGCGACGTTGTACTGGAACGAGAGCTGCGTGCAGGCGAGGATCAGGAAGGTGTAGAGGAACGACTTGCACTTCTCCTCGCGGGTGAAGCGCCCGGGGAGGGTGAAGATCGCCGCGAACCACATCGAGAAGTTGAAGAGGTTCCAGACGAAGGGCCCGAGCCATGCAGGCAGGTAGGCGAACGGTGCGAAGAGGATGTTGAACAGGGGCCCGTAGAGGAAGTAGTCCAGGTGGGGTACGGCCTGGGTCCAGTTTTCACCGTAGGGTGCGATGTGCTGCCAGAAGAGTTTCGTCGACTCGGCGAAGATCATGAAGTTCTTGTGCCGACCTCGCGCCACCTCCGAAAAGGAGAGGAGCAGGACGAGCAGCATGCCCAGGAGATAGAGGTTGCGGGGATTGAGAAAGAAGGCGCCGATGCGTTGCCACACGGAATGCCGGTCGGTCGGTCCGGGCTTCGGAGATACCTGAGTCATGGACATCTACCGGCGTTTTCGGATTTTGCGGAACGGAAGCCCCAGGACCCCGAAAAAGGCCTCGCGGAAGATGCCCCCGGACATCTTCGAGACGCCCTCGCAGCGCTCGACGAAGATGATCGATACCTCATGGAGCTTGAGTCCGAGCTTCCAGGCGGTGTATTTCATTTCGATCTGGAATCCGTATCCCTTCATGCGGATGGCGTCGAGGTCGATGGTCTCCAGGGCGCGGCGGGAGTAGCAGACGAATCCGGCCGTGGCATCGCGCAGCGGCATGCGGGTGACCGTTCGCACGTAGGCCGATGCGAAGTAGGACATCAGCAGGCGCGACATGGGCCAGTTGACGACATTCACGCCCCTAACGTAGCGGGATCCGACGACCACGTCGCAGTCGCCTTCGACGGCGGCCCGGTAGAGGCGGACCAGATCGTCGGGGTTGTGCGAGAAGTCGCAGTCCATTTCGCAGATGTAGTCGAACCCGTTTTCGAGCCCCCATCGGAATCCGGCCAGATAGGCGGTTCCGAGTCCCTGTTTTCCGGATCGTTCGAGCAGGTGGAGCTTCCCGGGGAACTCCTTCTGTCGCTCCTTGACGATGGCGGCCGTACCGTCGGGCGAGCCGTCGTCGATGACGAGCATTTCAAACGGTTCGGGCAGGGAGAAGACCTTTGAGATCATCTTCGAGATGTTCTCCTTTTCGTTATAGGTCGGGATGATGACGAGTTTGCGCATGACGAATCAGCCGTAAATGGTTTTGGAGGAACAAATATACGATTATTTTCCGAAATCCGCTTTTTGTCGGTTTTATTTTGCACCCCGGCGCAGTGTGCGGACGAAGGCCTTGTCGGCATCGGTTACGCGCAACGATTCGACGATCTTCTGAATGGACTTGTTGAAGGTCCAGTCGTCGAGCGGACAGGCCTCTTCGAGCCAGCGGCGCATCCGCCCGGGGAACTTCACGAAGCAGACCGAGACGGCCCAGGCGACACCCATACGGGCGTAGTAGGCCTCGTGTCGGAATGCTTCGAAGTGGCGGAGCAGGGCTTCGAGATGCTCTTCGTCGATGAAATTCGCGGTCGCCATGACCACGGCGAAGCGGACGCCGTACTCGGCTTCGGCACGGAAATAGGGCTGGATGAACCGCCACATCGGGTCGCGTTCCGCGGTGCGGAGTCTCCAGCAGAAGCAGTCGCACAGGGCCCAGTTGTCGATCCGGGGGATGAACCGGGCGACGAGTGCAAGTTTTTCGTCGATCGGACAGCGGGCTGCGCCGATGACCATCCCCTGCAACATCCGCTCCTCGAAATACCGGCAGTCGTCGCGGGAGACAAATTCCCGCCAGTGGTCGTCGCGGGCGATCTCCCGGGCGATTTCGCGCAGCCGGGGAATGCGGATGCCGAGCATTTCGCCAGCGCCGGGAATGATCCGGGCATTGAAGTCGCGGTAGGCCGGGTCGGCCATGCCGAGGAGCTTTTCGGGGAGCTTTTCGAGGATATTCATGGCTTTTTCGTGAATTTTTCGTGGATTTTTCGTGGATTTTCCGGAAATACGTTGGAGACCGTTCTTCGGTTTCGGGGAACATTCCGTTTCTTGTGTTCCGAACAGGCGGAATTCCCCGATCCGTTCATCGCTTTCCGAACTTCGGCGTAATCCCGATGAACACGGCGGCATTCAACCGCGGCATGGGGCGTCCGAGCACCGACTGGTACTCCTCGTTGAAGAGGTTGTAGATGCAGCCCTTGATCGAGAGGTCGAGATGCCGGAATTCGAGGCTCTTTTCCAGGGCGATGTCGTTCATCAGATAGGGGGCGACGCGCCCCAGCACACCGAGGTTGTTGTCCGACATGGTGAAGCGTTCGCTGTACCACTGCCACTTGTAGCTCAGTTCCCACCGACGCCACATCACGCGGGCCGTGCAGGCTGCCGACCAGACCGGAATGTAGACCAGCTGCTTGCCGACCGACTCGTCGGCCTCGGAGAACTTGTCTCCGCGGTTGATCGAACGGGTCCAGGCGAGGTTTCCGTCGAATAGGAGACGCCAGCCGCCGGAGGTGACGGTCGAGGCGGCGAGTTTTCCTTCGAGACCGTAGCTGTGCACGCGGCGGATATTGATCGGGGTGTAGACGCCCTGCTTGGCGGTTGCGATCCAGAGGATCCAGTCATCGATGCGCGAATCGAAGGCCGTTGCCGAGAGTCGCAGTGAGCTGCGGCTGTTTTTGAGCGACGATTCGATGCCGGTATCCCATGTCCAGCCGCGTTCGGGATCGAGATCGGGATTGCCTCCCGGCTGGAAATAGAGGTCGTTGAGCGTCGGATAGCGGTAGTTGCGGGCTGCGGAGGCCTTCAGGACGACATTCCCGCGACGGGCGAGCAGCCAGTCGACGAACAGTGCCGGGATGAGGGGCGTGGTGCGGTTGCCGTAGAGCTCCCAGCGGAGGTCGGCGGCGATGCCCAGGCGCGGGACGGGGCGCCATTTGGCCGAGGCGAATGCCGAGAGTTCGAACCGCTGCTGGCGGTAGAGCGTGTCGGCGCGGCGTCCCGACGTGGCGTCGATGAGCGAGAGATCGCCGCTGTGGACCCGGTGCTGATGGGCCGAGACGTTGGCTGCGAACATCCACCTTTCGTTCGGGGCATATTCGGCTTCGGCCCGGGCAAAAAAGGTGTGGATCCGGCTGCGTGCATCGGTGATGGGGGTGAAGTTGCCCAGTCCGTCGGGATCGGACTCCATCAGATAGCGCAGGTCGTCGTAGGTGTACCCGGCCCGTACGCCGGCTTTCAGTCCGCCGAAGAGCCGGTCCCAGGAGACAACGGCCCGCAGGGTCCGTTCGGTCTGGGAGTTGCGTTTTTCGCGCGTGGTGTTGCGGTCCGAGGAGAGCATGGCCAGTCCGCGGTCGGTGTCGAGGTACCAGGCCGCGAGCGAAAAACGGTCGCCCTGGCGTGAGGTGTAGTAGAGCTCCTGCAGGAGATGCAGGTCGCGGAATGCGCCGTTGCGGTTGCGCTGCAGGGGGTAGTAGTCGCCGGAGATCTGCCCGTCGGCTCCGATGACGAACTGCTTCGAATCGTAATTGCGGTAGCGGAAATCATTCTCCGAGGTGCTGACCAGCACACGCGTCGAGGAGCTCCAGCGCTCGCCGCGGTAACTGAGCCGCAGGAACTCGTCGAAGGTGGTGAACGATCCGACTCCCTGCACGTAGCGCATCGAGAAGCCTTGGGCGTCGGGTTCCTTCGTGCCCAGGGTGATGGCCCCGCCCAGCCCGCCGCCGGTGATTCCCACGGAACTGGCTCCGTGGTAGATCGAGGCGTCGTCGACGAAGTAGGAGGGGATGAGCGAAAAGTCGACCTGTCCGAGCATCGGGGAGTTCATCTTCATGCCGTTCCAGGTGACCTGGGTGTGGGAGGGTGCCGTGCCGCGGAACGAGGCTGTGGCGAGTGTGGCCCGTCCGTACGACTTGATGAAGAGGGTCGATCCGCTGCTCAGGGCGTCGGCCAGCGACGAGGAGATGTTTTCGCGCAGGATGGCACTGTCGAGTACGGTGCGCTGTACGCCGATCTCCTTCATCGGCCGCACGCCGGCGATCTCGACCTGCTCGATGGCCACCGTGCGGGCCGTGGAGTCGTGCTGCGCAAGGACGGGCCCGGTGCAGAGCAGCGCAAGCAGGATGGCGGCAGATCGGAACACGGACTGTCGGGATCTATTCGGTACGTGTGACGGTGCGGTAGCAGCCTGTGGCGCACACCTCGGTGGAGATCTCGCCCACGTTGCCGCCGGCCTTGCAGTTCACGCCGGTCTGGATCTTGATGAAGTCGATCTGCGGCAGGTTGGCGGGGTTGCCCTCGGCATCGACGGCATTGGCGATCTTGAACCGGTTTTTCATCCCTGCCCGGTCGATGGCCGAGGCGTTGTCGGCATAGCCCCAGGCGAAGGCCGACATGACGTACACGCCGTTCTCCGGATTGACCGAGACGTTGTCGGGAAGCCGCGTTCCGGAGTAGGTCAACGGCTGGACCCAGGCCGGGATGTAGCTCTGGTTGTGGATGGTGCGGTCGATCGATCCGCTGCCTCCGAGGTTGTCGACCCAGGAGGCGGTTCCGTCGTCGAGGGCGGTATAGGTGGCTTCGTAGCCGAAGCGGGTGGCGGGATTGGCGTATTCGCTGCCCTTGAGTTCGTACCAGGTTTCGCCGACATGCGATCCGTCACCGTTCGCATCCTGTGCCACCCAGACGATCCCCGGTTCGGAGGATCCGTCGAAGGAGTTCCCGGTGACGTAGAGGTCGTAGTCGCCCGTGTTGGGCACCGGCTGGTCGAATCCCAGGACGATATAGCCGCCCCATCCGCCGAGTGAGACGAATCCGTAGGCGACGGTTTCGGCCGCGGAGTCGGGTTCACCGCCCAGGGCGAGTCGCGCCCGGGCATAGGCGACAGCCGCTTCGGGGGTGGTGACCGGTGCGTCTGCGGAGAATCCGGCCATCGGGTTGTTGATGAACTGCCCGGGAGCGGGGGTGTATTCGAGGACCTTCGATGCGGGCTCTTCGATGCGTGAGGTGGTGATCGTCTCGCTCGAATTGCAGGCCGTGGCCAACAGCAGCAGAAAGGCGTATTTTTTCATCTTGCGGTTGATTTATCGTTGTTTGAAACAGAAGGATCCGGGGGTGATTCCCACGCGGAGCGTGTCGACGGCCCCGCCCTCGGGGGTGAAGCGGTAGACGACGGCGTGCTGCACGTAGTCGATGGCGTCGGCGACGTAGACCTCTCCGGTGTCGGGATCGATGCCCAGCCCGTAATAGAGGGTTCCGGTGTAGGGGAGAAAGGGCACTGCGGGGAGAGACTCCGCATCGGCCTCCATCCGCCAGACGTCCCGGGCAATGAAGTAGAGCCGGTTGTTCCGGGCGTCGAGGGCCAGTTTCGAGGGGGGATTCGCGCTCGGGAGATCGAAGCGCCGTTCGATTTCGAGCGTCGCGGGGTCGATGCGCCACAGGGCCGGGGCTTCGCCGTCGCGGCCTTCCGTCGCGGTCCAGAGTTTCCCGTTTCCGTCGAGCACCAGCGAGTTGGGCTGCCAGCCCACGGTGAGGGAGTCGACCAGCTGTTCGGTTTCGGTGTCGACCACGAGGATCTTGTTGTCGTAGGACCAGCAGTTGACGAAGAGCCGGCTGCCGACCTGCACCATCCGTTCGGTGGAGCGGTGTCCGTTCATGTCGATGCGCGAGCGGATGCGGTTGGTCCGGGTGTCTACCACGGCGATGCGCGGATCGTAGAGGTCGGTGACATAGGCGGTCTGCTCGTCGACGAAGTGGATGTAGCGGGGCGAGACGACCTCCTCGATGAGCCCGGTGATGCGGAACGTCGCGGGGTCGATGACGTAGATCACCCCCGAGTTGTTGACCACGACATATCCCTTTCCGTCGTGGAGAGCCATCGACTGAGCCACGTCCCCGAGTTTCATGCCGTTTGCGCGGAGGAATACGTTGTTTTCGACCTCCCGGGTCCGGGGATCGTAGTAGGAGAGCGAGGCGTTGTCCCACATGAAGTTTCCCTCGCAGGTGATGAAGACGCCGCGCCCGGAGCGGTCGAAGGCCTCTTCGGGCTGGGGACCATATTCCATGCAGGCCCCCGCGAGGAGCACAAGGCCCCAGAGCAGTTTGCTTGTCCAGCGGTTCATCGCGTCGTTTCCGTTTTCGGATGTTGCTCCGGGAACCGGGTGGGCGGAGATCTGCGAAAGGCATTCGGATTCGCTTCGGACCCCATTCACCGCAGGGTTTCCAGAGTGAAATGCCGGGGCAGGTCTTCTGACTTGTTGCCGTTCCGGCGCCTTCCCGTCCCGGAAGGGGACAGTGGCCAAGAGTACCGGAACGCGGTCTGCAACTCACAGCAGCGGGAACTGTTGCCGATTTTCACGGCATTCCCTTTTAATCCCGACACCCGTTTTCGGGGTGTTTTCGGAACCGCGGCGCGACAAAAGTACGCTTTTTTCCGCGGAACGCCATAAGGTTTCGCGCAAAAAAGGTTATCTTTGTGAAAAATTGACCGGCAAATGGACCTTTCGGTATATCGGATTGCGGCAATTACCGCTCCGTTGCGTGCGTCGTTGGACGCATTGCTGCCGCAGTTGTCGCCGCGGCTCGGGGCTCCGGCGGAGGCGCGTCTGCAGGCGATGCTGGCCCATCCCACGACGGCGCTCTTCGCCGCACGGATCGGGGAGCGGATCGTGGGGGTCCTGACGCTGGTGTGGTACGACGTGCCGTCGGGTCGCAAGGCGTGGATCGAGGATGTGGTGGTCGATGCTGCGGCCCGGGGACAGGGCGTGGGACGGGCGTTGGTGCAGGCCGCGCAGCGTCATGCCGCGGAGGTCGGGGCGGAGCGGCTGCTGCTCACGTCGAATCCCTCCCGTGCGGCGGCCCGGGCACTCTACCGGAAATGCGGATTCAACGAAGCGGAAACCACGGTTTTCGTCTGTAAATAATTGGATGCGGAATGAAAAAGTTCGTAAAGATTCTGACCACGGTTATAGTGGTTGTTCTGGCCGTTGCCCTGATCGTGCCGATGGCCTTGCGGGGCAAGATTGCCGACATTGTGAAAAAGGAGGCCAATGCGATGCTTGCCGCACGACTGGATTTCGAAAAACTCGACATCAGTCTGCTGCGCCATTTCCCGAACGCTTCGGTCGAACTGAAAGGTTTGACGCTGGTGGGCGTGGAGCGCTTCGAGGGCGATACGATCGTTGCGGCGCGGCGCATTTCGGTGGTCGTGAATCTGATGTCGCTCTTCGGCGACAGCGGCTTCGAGGTGACGAAGGTGATTCTTGCGGATCCGGCGCTGCATGCCCGCAAGCTGGCCGACGGAGCCGTGAACTGGGACGTGATGAAACCCTCCGGGGAGGAGTCTCCGGAGGCGGAGACCCCGGAGGCGGAGACATCCGATGACTCGGATGAACCGTCGTCGTTCCGGCTTTCGGTCCGGGATTTCCGGATCTCGGGCGCGGTGATTCGCTACGAAGACGACTCCACGCGGATGCGCTTTTCGACCGACCCGCTGTCGCTGCGGCTGCGGGGGGACATGTCGGCCGCACACACGAATCTGGACCTGCGGCTGAAGACCGAACGTACGAACTTCGTTTCGGGCGGTATTCCGCTGTTGAGCGATGCCGAGGCGGAGCTTGTGGCGACGATCGATGCCGATCTGGAGAACAGCCGCTTCACCTTCTCGGAGAACACCTTCCTGCTGAATGCCATCCAGGTGGGGCTCGACGGATGGGTCGAGATGAAGGATGACGTGGTGGCGATGGACCTCAAGGCGGGCTGCGAATCCGTGCAGTTCAAGGATGTGCTGTCGCTCATTCCGGCCTTCTATACGCGGGAGTTCAAGAATCTGACGGCGGGAGGGGAGTTGTCCCTGTCGCTGTGGGCCCGCGGGGAGATGCGGGGTTCGGACCTTCCGGCCTTTGAGTTGAAGAGCGAGGTGCGGAACGGCAGCTTCCAGTATTCGTCGCTGCCGAAAGCCGTTACGGACATCAACCTGGCGGCTCGGATCGCCAATCCGGGCGGAGGTATGGACCGCACGGAGGTTGATCTCTCGAAATTCGGTCTGAAGATGGCCGGGAACAGCGTTTCGGCAACCTTCTATGCCACGAATCTGGCGAGCGATCCCACGTTCCGGGCCACGGCCGAAGGACATGTCGATCTGGGCGCCGTGAAGGAGGTCTATCCGCTGGAGAAGGGGGTGGAGCTCGAAGGCCGGATCACCGCGGATCTGAAACTTTCGGGACGGATGTCCTACATCGAGAAGAACCGTTACGAACAACTCGGGGCCCAGGGGACGTTTGTTCTGGAGGAGTTGGGCCTGACGCTCGAAAATCTTCCTCCGGTCCATATCCGCCGTGCTGCGGCGACGATCACGCCCGCGGCAATGACCCTCGGGGAGTTCGGCCTGACGGTCGGTCGGAGCGACCTGTCGGCCAATGGACAGCTGAGCGGCTATATCGGCTACCTGCTGCGCGGAGAGGAACTCTCGGGTCGTCTTTACGTGAAGTCCGACCTGCTGGATCTGAACGAGATCATGGATTCCCTGCCGACCTCTGCTGACGCGGATCCGGACGGGTCGCAGCCTGCGGAGGAGCCTGCCGGGGAGGAGCCTGCCGCCGATGCGGCAACGGCGCTTGCCATTCCGACAAATCTGAACCTTTCGCTCAATACCGAACTGCACAAGGTGCTCTTCGGCAAGATGACCTTCAGCGACATGAAGGGCGAGATGCGCATGTCCGACGGTACGCTGTCGCTCAACGGGCTCTCGCTGGGAGCCTTCGGCGGCAAGGTTTCGGCGTCGGGCAGCTACTCGACGGCTGCGGATCCCGCACATCCGGCCTTGAAACTCGATGCGGATTTCGCCAATGCCTCGTTCCAACAGACTTTCGAACAGTTGGAGATGGTGCAGCAGCTGGTTCCGATCTTTGCCAAGACGGGTGGCGACTATTCGTTGTCGCTGGACCTTGCGACGATGCTCGACGCACAGATGTCTCCCGACCTCAAGACACTCACCGCTTCGGGCGAGATCCGTTCGCAAAATATCAACATCCAGAACATCGCGGCGTTCGACGCCCTGGCCGATGCGCTGGGCAACGACAAGTTGCGCAAGATCGAGGCCAAGGACGTGTCGATCCGCTTCGCCATCAAGGAGGGCCGGATTACGACCGAGCCGTTTGATCTGAAGATCGGCGACATCGGGGTGAACCTTTCGGGTTCGACGGGCCTCGACCAGACGATCGACTACCAGGCCAAGGTGGCTATTCCGGGCGGCGGAGTGCTGCAGACGGTGGGTGTGAATATCGGCGGAACGTTCACCTCTCCGAAGATCACCTTAGGGGTGAAGGAGGCGGTCGAGGAGGCCGTGACCAACGTGGTCAACGAGCAGATCCAGAAACTCACGGGCAGCGAGTCGCTTTCGGAGGAGATCGCCAAGCAGGCCGAGAACCTGCGTGCGGAGGCCCGGAATGCGGGACAGAAACTCATCGAGGCGGCCGAGGCGCAGCGCGACAAACTCGTTGAAGAGGCTTCGAAGAAGGGTGCGCTGGCCAAAATTGCGGCACAGACAGCCGGAGACAAACTGGTCAAGGAAGCCGAAAAACAGGCTGCGAACCTCGAATCCGAGGCGGAGCGTCAGATCGAGAAACTGACTTCCCAAGCGGAATAGCCGATGCTGGTTGTATTTGCCGTACTTTTCGGCGGAATTCTGACGGGGCGCCTGCTTTACGGCCGGCGCCTCTCGTTTGTCCAGCCGCTCATCACGGGGATCATCTGGCTGCTGCTCTTTCTGCTGGGGCTGGAGGCCGGGTCGGATCCTGCGGTGGCAGGCGGTCTGGCGACGCTCGGTGCGACGGCTTTCGTGCTCTTTGCCTTTTCGGTGGCGGGGAGCATCTTTGCGGCGTGGGGCGTGGGGCGGTGGATCGGTGCGGGAGCATCTTCGTCCCGACTGCCGCAGCAGGGGACGGCGGCCGACCATCCGGGCCCTGCTGCCGACCGGGAACCTTCGGAGTCGACCTGGAAAGCGTTGCGGGGAAGCCTGACGATCGTGGCCTTCTTTGCCGTGGGGTGCGCGGCGGGATTTTGGGCCGATCCCGACCTGACGGACTCCCGCGTGAGCAGTTATGTGCTCTATGCGCTGATGTTCTGCGTGGGGGTGACGCTGGGCAATGACCGTACGTTGGTAGAGCGGGTCCGACAACTCGACCGGCGCCTGGCGCTGCTCCCGGTGGCTACGGCCGTCGGGACACTCGGCGGAGCGCTGCTTGCCACTCCGTTTTTCGGAGCGGATTCTGCGGTGACCTCCGCGGCCGATTCCCTGGCCGTCGGCGCGGGGTTCGGGTACTATTCGCTGTCGAGCATCTTCATTGCCGACTTGCGGGGTGCCGAACTGGCTACGGTGGCACTGCTGTGCAACATCCTGCGGGAACTCTTTACGCTGCTGGCGGCCCCGCTGGTGGCACGGTGGTTCGGGCCGCTGGCCGCGATCTCGATCGGCGGTGCGACGACCTTCGACACGACGCTGCCGATCATCACCCGGGCTGCCGGGCGCCCCTATGCCGTGGTGTCGATCTTCCACGGCTGTGTCATGGATTTCAGCGTGCCGTTTCTGGTGACCTTCTTCTGTTCGCTCTGACGGCTTCCGAAGGCTGAAAAAGCGATAGGACCGAATCCTCGGTCCTATCGCTTGATGTAGGTCTGCAACGCCTCGACATACTCTGCGAAGGCGTCGCGCCCGACGTCGGTGATGCGGCAGACTGTGCAGGGCATTTTGCCGCGGAAGCTCTTTTCGATCTCGATGTATCCCGCCCTGGCCAGTTTGTCGAGCTGCACGGAGAGATTCCCGGCTGTGGCGCCGGTCTGCTGACGGAGGAAGACGAAGTCGGCGCTTTCGACCCCGAGGAGGACCGACATGACGGCGAGCCTCAGTTCCGAGTGCAACAGGGGATTCAATTCCTTGAACATGACGCTATTTTTCGTGACGGGTCCGGTAGTTGATGATGTGGCCGGGGATGACCATCATCACGATGAAGATCGCCGCAAAGATCAGGATCTCGTTGTTGAGCAGGGAGGCGTCGATCGGGGCGGTTCGGGCGATCTGCGCGAGATGGAAATCGTAAAGTGCGAAGAGTGCGGATCCGGCCATTGCGAAAAATCCGGCTGCGGAGTAGACCTTCGAGCGGACGATCAGCCCGGTTGCGGCGGTCCCGATCGACATCACGAGGGTAATCAGCGCGAAGAGGCTGGGGCGGTAGCTCAGGCCGTGCAGGAAGCTGGAGAGGAAGATCGGAATGAGCGTCAGCGAGCAGACGAGCCACAGGGCCGAGACGATACGGTCAATCTCGGTGCGTGGTTCCGAACTCTTCTTTTCGGGGAAGAGCCGCATGAGGAGGATGCCCAGCACGGGGATGAGGAACCACGAGAGGCTCCACGCCGGATCGGCCCCGACGATGTTGAGCGCGTAGTTGAGCAGCGAGACGGCCACGGTGGTGTATCCCCAGATGAGGAACGGACGGCCCGAGTGCCGTTCGAGGCGTTGGCGGGTGTTTCGGATCATGCGCGTGATGAGTTCGATGCTCTCCTGCGCGTCGAGTTTTCTCTCTTCCATGGCAGTGTGTTTTATGTTTTTGGATTGTTCCCGGTTTCGGGGTGGCGTCGTTCAATGGAGTTGTGGTGTTTCCTCTTCCTCGCGGTCGAAGAGGTAGAAGGCGAATGCGAGGAGGAGTTGCAGTCCCCATCCGCCGATGACCCACAGCACCCACCAGTAGTGGGGAGAGGTCAATCGGTTCACGACGGCCAGAAAAGCGCATGTCACGGCCCAGATGATGACCTGTTGGGCGAATGGGCGGATGAACCGACGGCGTTTGGCGTTTGCTTCGACGGCGTCGGCGGTGCGGATCTCTTTTCGGGAGGTTTTCATACGGTCGGTGGCTTCCATTTTTTTTCTGTTTTTTGATGTGTCGGTCGATCTTGATTCCGGGCCTCGGAGTTTAATCCTATCGCAAATATAAAGTAGTTTATTTTATAAACCAAATTTTTAGACCGAATTTTTCGAGTTTCCGGAAAATTTTGCCATGCCGTCCGAAAAAGCGGCCGGCGTTTTTCCGACCGGTGATCGAGCGGGGGAACTTTTGCAGGCGTACGGCCGAAGAGCCCCGAGGCCTTTCATACCCCGGGACGTTCCGGCGCCGCTTCTTGGGATTCTAACCTTCGATTTTCCGGCCTTCGGGCAGCAGCGGCTCCCACTCGGGATGGCGCTGGATGTAGCGGACGATGAACGAACACTGCGGAATGATCCGCGCGCCGCGTTCACGAAGGGCCTCGAGGACCGATTCAACCAGTTCGCGGCCGATTCCCTGCCCCTCGAACTGCGGGGGTACGATCGTGTGGGTCAACCGGTAAGTGCCGTCGCCGGCCGACTCGTATTCGACATAGGCGACCCCGCCGTCGAGCCGGAATTCGTAGCGGTGCCGCTCCTCGTTGTGGATGAGTGGATAGCGTTTTTCCATCTTTTTTCAGGTTTGAATCTTTGCGGAACGTTTCAAATTCGGTTCCGAAGTCCTATTTTTGTCCTCCGTATGGTTCGTATTTCCGACATATTGCTCGACTGGTATTCCCGCGCGGGCCGCGACCTGCCGTGGCGCCGCACCCGTGACCCTTACCGGATCTGGCTCTCGGAGGTGATTCTCCAGCAGACCCGTGTGGCGCAGGGCCTGGCCTACTACGAACGCTTCACGGCGCGCTTCCCCGACATCGCCTCGCTGGCCGCGGCCCCCGAGGACGAGGTGCTGAAACTCTGGCAGGGCCTCGGTTATTACAGTCGGGCGCGGAACCTGCTGGCCGCGGCCCGTGAGGTTGTCGAGCGTTTCGGCGGTGCGTTTCCCCGTTCGCTGGACGAGGTGCGTTCGCTGCGCGGCGTGGGTGACTACACCGCCGCGGCAATCTGCTCTGTGGCCTACGACGAACCTTGTGCCGTGGTCGACGGCAATGTCTATCGGGTTCTGTCGCGCCTCTTCGACCTCGACCTGCCGATCGACTCCACCTCCGGGCGCCGCGCCTTTGCCGACCTGGCCCGTGCGGAACTCGACCCTTTGGCTCCCGGACGCTACAACCAGGCGATCATGGATTTCGGCGCCCTGCAATGTACCCCCGTATCGCCGCGCTGCGACGTATGTCCGCTTTCGGACCGCTGCCTGGCCCTTGCGGCCGGAACCGTTGCCGAACGCCCCGTCAAGCAGGGCCGGACCCGCGTACGCGACCGCTGGTTCCATTACCTGCACATCACCTCCGACGGCCGGACGCTGCTCTGCCGCCGCGAGGGTCGTGACATCTGGCAGGGCCTCTACGAATTCCCGTTGCTGGAGACTGCGGCGCCGGCCGATCTTCCGGATCTGGTCCAGGATCCGCGCTTTGCCGAATGGCTGGGCGATGCCCCGTGGCATCTGTTGCGGAGTACGTCACTGCCCGTGCACCAGCTCTCCCACCAGCGGCTCCATGCCCGGGTTTACCGCATCGAAACCCCGACGCTCACTCCGCTTGCCGCCTCGGTCGCCGTTCCGACCCCGGCACTCGGCGACTACGCCATACCTCGTCTGCTCGACCGTTACCTTTCGTCGCCCGAGGCTATTTTATAAGGTAGGCGATGTAGGCGGCGTAGATCACCAGGAACAGGGCCCCCTCCCAGCGGTCGACGGCCCGGCGGCGGAAGGTGAAGGCCGCCAGGAAGAGCTGCACCGCACTCAACAGCACCATCAGCAGATCCACCATCGTGATTCCGCCCATCGTCAGGGGATGGATCGTGGCACTCAGTCCCAGAATCAGGAGAATATTGGCGATGTTCGAACCGATGACATTGCCGAGAGCCATGTCGCTCTTGCCCTTGAGCAGGGAGACGAGCGACGAGGCCAGTTCGGGGAGCGACGTGCCTCCGGCCACGAGCGTGATGGCGATGAGCGAATCGCTGACACCCATCCTTCGGGCCAGCGCCACGGCATTGTCGAGGAAGAGTTCTCCTCCGAAGATCAGTGCGGCCAGGCCTCCGACGATCATTACGCCCATGAGCCATCCGGCCATCGGCTTGCGGGGGGCTTCGGCGGCGGGATCTGCGGCCGCGGCACTCCCGGCGGGTTCCGGGATTGTCGTGCGTCCGGTTGCACGGATCGTGTAGATCATCAGCAGGAAGTAGATGACGAGCATCAGCATGCCGTCGAGGCGTCCGATGCGGTCTGCGGCTCCCGAACAGAACCAGCTGTCCGTGGCGAGGATCAGGAGCAGCAGCGACGTGGCGACTCCGAACGGGATGTCGCGCCGGATGTTCCCGGCCGTGAGGGGCAGCGGTCGCACCAGGGCGCAGATGCCCAGAATCAGGAAGACGTTGAAGATGTTCGAACCGACGACGTTTCCGATGGCCACGTCGCTCTTTCCGGCCAGGGCCGAAAGGACGGAGACGACCAGTTCGGGGGTGGAGGTTCCGACGGCGACGATCGTCAGACCGATGATGAATTCCGGGACGCGGAAGCGCTGGGCCAGGGCCGCGGATCCGTCGGTGAGGAAGTTGGCACCGGCGAGGATGAGCGCCAGTCCGGTCAGAAGCAGGAGAATGTCCATTTTGCAGTCAGGAGTTTTGCGGGTTTATCCGAGCAGCAGGAGGCTGACGGCCATCAGGGCCATCCCGGCCACCACGCCGTAGATTGAAGTGTGAGCCTCGCCGTATTCGCGGGCGGCGGGGAGAAGTTCGTCGATGGAGATGAAGACCATGATCCCGGCCACTCCGGCGAGGATGCATCCCATGAGTGTGGGCGACATGAAGGGCATCAGGACCAGATAGGCCAGCAGGGCTCCGACCGGTTCGGCCAGACCCGAGAGGAGCGAGAGCCGGAAGGCCTTGGCGCGGTCGCCCGTGGCGTAGTAGACGGGGATCGAGACGGCAATGCCTTCGGGAATGTTGTGGATGGCGATGGCCACGGCGATGGCGACACCGAGTGTCATGTTGTCGACGGCCGAGGTGAAGGTGGCGATTCCTTCGGGGAAGTTGTGGATGCCGATGGCCAGGGCGGTGAGCAGGCCCATGCGCATGAGTTTCGGGTTGCGGGGTTTGTGGTTCATCTCCTCGACGCTGTGTGCTTCGTGGGGGTTTTCGACCGAGGGGACCAGGCGGTCGATGATGCCGATCAGGAGGATTCCGGCAAAGAAGCTCAGGACGGTGACCGAACCTCCGAGCTGCGGGCCCCATTCGGCCGAGAGGGCGATGCCGGCCTCGTGGAACAGCTCGACGAACGAGACGTAGATCATCACGCCGCCGGAGAGTCCGAGCGAGAAGGAGAGCAGGCGTTTGTTGGTCCGTTTTGCGAGGAAGGCGATGGCGCTTCCGATTCCGGTTGCGAGACCGGCTCCGAGGGTAAGGAGCAGCGGTGCGAGGATATTGTACTGTTCCATATGAATTCCGGGTTGCGGTTGTCAGCGGACAAAGATAATGCACAAAACGGAAGAAGCCAACCGCGAGGAGTCGGTATTTTTGTGCGGGGCCGGGATTTGGGGCCGGGCGTTGACGGAATGTTGAAAAAAAATCGGGAAAAGTTTTGCAGGGGAGGCGAAAAACCCCTATCTTTGTGAGCAATTACAGCGGACCGAATCCTATGAATTGTAACCCCCTCATCCCAACGGCACAGAAGTTCTGGCAGCAGGATTATTGGTCGGGGTCCCACTCTTCGGCAGGATTCGGTATTATTGTTTTATTAGGGTAACTGTTTCGGTTGCCCTATTTTTTTATGCGATGGAGCCGATGAAGACGTTTTACGAAAATGCTGCGATCTATCGCGGGGGCCGCTTCGAACCGGGTTGTCTGGTCGTGGAGGCGGGCCGGGTAGTTGCCGATTGCGAACCGCAGCCCGAAGACCGGCGGGTGGATCTCGGAGGTCTGTATCTGGTCCCGGGACTGGTTGATGTGCATGTCCACCTGCGCGAACCGGGCTTTCCGCAGAAGGAGACCATCGCTACGGGTACGGCCGCGGCCGCTCGCGGCGGTTATACGACGGTCTGCTCGATGCCCAACGTGAATCCGGCTCCCGATTCTCCCGAACATCTCGAAGCGCAGTTGTCGATCATCCGCCGCGATGCCGTGGTGCGGGTGAAACCCTACGGCACGATCACCGTGGGACAGCGCGGCTGCGGCGAACTGGCCGACTTCGCGGCGCTGGCTCCCCATGTCGCGGGCTTTTCGGACGACGGCCGCGGGGTGCAGTCGGCCGAACTCATGGAGGAGGCGATGCGCCGTGCCGCGGCGGTCGGCAAGCCGATCGTGGCACACTGCGAGGTCGATGAACTCCTCCGCGGAGGGTATATCCACGACGGCGACTACTGCCATGCCCACGGCCATAGGGGCATCTCGTCGGAGAGCGAATGGCGGCAGGTCGGACGCGACATCGAACTGGCCGCTCGGACCGGCTGCCAGTACCACGTCTGCCACGTCTCCACGAAGGAGAGCGTCGAACTGGTCCGCGAGGCGAAGGCGCGGGGGCTTCGCGTGAGCTGCGAAACGGCTCCGCACTACCTGCTGCTGTGCGACGAGGATCTGCAGGAGGAGGGGCGTTTCAAGATGAACCCGCCGCTGCGGAGCCGTGCCGACCGCGAGGCGCTGATCGCCGGAGTGGCCGACGGCACGATCGAGGTCGTGGCTACGGACCACGCCCCGCATACGGCTGAGGAGAAGTCGCGCGGTCTGGCCGGGAGTGCCATGGGCATCGTGGGGATCGAGACGGCCTTCCCGCTGCTTTATACCGGGCTGGTGAAATCCGGCATCATCCCGCTGGAGCGGCTGATCGACCTGATGTCGACGTCGCCGCGTCGGCTCTTCGGCCTCGAAGGGGGAATCGAGGCGGGTGAGGAGGCCGATTTCACGGTGCTGGACCTCGGGGCGCGTTGGAAAATCGATCCGGAGGAGTTTCTTTCGAAAGGCCGCGCCACGCCGTTTGCCGGGTGGGAGGTCGAGGGGCGTGCGGTGCTCACGGTGGTGGGCGGGCGCGCGGTTTACGATACGCTGACAACGAAAACAATCAGATAAGAGGAGACAAGGATGAAAGCTTTTACGAAAAAAATTGTCTTGGAGAACGGCCGCGAGTTCTACGGATACGGGTTCGGATCCGACCGCGAGGCCATCAACGAGATCGTCTTCAATACCTCGATGGTGGGGTATCAGGAGATCATGTCCGATCCGTCGTACACGGATCAGATGGTGGTGATGACCTACCCGCTGATCGGCAACTACGGGATGGCGGACGAGGATTACGAGACCAAGACGCCGACCATCGGCGGAATGATCGTCCGGGAGTACAACGACCTCCCGTCGAACTTCCGTTACACGAAGACGCTCAACGAGGTCTTCGAGGAGTACGACATTCCGGCCATCTCGGGCGTGGATACCCGGGCCCTGACACGCATCATCCGCGACGAGGGTTGCCAGAAAGTGATCATCACCGATGCCGCGACACCGCGCGAGGAGGCTCTGGCCCGTTTGAATGCCTATGAAATGCCGCACGACATGGTTGCGCGTGTGAGCTGCCGGAAACGCTGGATGTCGCGTGTGGCGAACCACAAGTACGACGTGGTTGCAATCGACTGCGGTATCAAGTACAACATCGTGCGGCTGCTGAACCGGGTGGGATGCAACGTGATCGTGATGCCGTACAATTCGACGGTGGAGGAGATTCTGGCCTTCCGTCCGGACGGGATCGTGCTGTCGAACGGCCCCGGCAACCCGGCGGACGTGACGCCGGTGATTGAACTGGTAAAGCAGCTGCGGGGCCGTCTTCCGATTTTCGGAATCTGCATGGGCCACCAGTTGATTTCCCTGGCCTACGGTGCGAAGACCTTCAAGATGAAGTTCGGACACCGTGGAGCGAACCATCCGGTGAAGAACCTGGTGACGGGAAAACTGGAGATCACGAGTCAGAATCACAGCTATGCCGTGGATATTGACTCGCTGAAGGGCACGGGTCTGACGCTTACGCACGTGAACCTGCTGGACGGCACGGCCGAAGGGGTGGAGTGCGCCGCAGAGGGTGTCTTCTCGATGCAATACCATCCGGAGAGCGCTTCGGGTCCTCAGGACAGCGCCTATCTGTTCAATAAGTTCACTAAAATCATGGAGGAGTACAGACATGCCTAAGAGAAAAGATATCAAGAAGGTGATGGTGATCGGGTCGGGCCCGATCGTGATCGGCCAGGCCGCAGAGTTCGACTATGCGGGCACGCAGGCGTGCCTGGCACTCAAGGAGGAGGGTTACGAGGTGATCCTTGCGAACTCGAACCCGGCGACCATTATGACCGAC
This sequence comes from uncultured Alistipes sp., assembly GCA_944320625.1. Classification (GTDB taxonomy): domain Bacteria; phylum Bacteroidota; class Bacteroidia; order Bacteroidales; family Rikenellaceae; genus Alistipes. The sequence goes on along the minus strand of CALUIG010000002.1, from coordinate 34,846 downwards.
ACGCACATTGCGGACAAGGTCTACATGGAGCCGCTGACGCTGGAGTACGTGGCGAAGATCATCCGCTACGAGCGTCCGGATGCCATCGTCCCGGGCCTGGGCGGACAGACGGGTCTGAACCTGGCCGTGCAGCTGGCCAAGAAGGGCATTCTGAAGGAGTGCCAGGTGGAGATCCTGGGCACGTCGTTCGACTCGATCGAGCAGGCCGAGGACCGGGAACTCTTCAAGGAGCTTTGCGAATCGCTGGGCGAGCCGGTGCTTCCTTCGGAGATTGCCACGACGGTCGAGGAGGGTGCGGAGGTTGCCGCGCGGATCGGCTATCCGGTCGTCCTGCGTCCTGCGTTTACGCTGGGCGGTACGGGCGGCGGCTTTGCCGACGATGAGGTGCAGTTGCGCGAGATGATGCGCAACGGTCTGGCACTCTCTCCGGTTCACCAGGTGCTCGTCGAAAAGAGCATCAAGGGCTACAAGGAGATCGAGTTCGAGGTGATGCGCGACCACAACGACACGGCGATCAGCATCTGCTGCATGGAGAATATCGATCCGGTGGGTATCCACACGGGCGACTCGATCGTCGTTGCCCCGAGCCAGACACTGACCAACAAGGAGTTCCAGATGCTGCGCGACTCGGCGCTGAAGATCATCCGGGCCCTGAAGATCGAGGGGGGCTGCAACGTGCAGTTCGCCCTGGACCCGCTGTCGTTCAAATACTACCTGATCGAGGTGAATCCGCGCGTGTCGCGTTCGTCGGCCCTGGCCTCGAAGGCTTCGGGCTATCCGATTGCGCGGGTGAGTGCGAAGATTGCCGTGGGTCTGACCCTCGACGAGATCCGCATCGCCAATACGCCGGCGTCGTTCGAGCCGACGCTGGACTACGTGGTGACGAAGGTGGCCCGCTTCCCGTTCGACAAGTTCTCGGACGCCTCGAACAAACTCGGCACGCAGATGAAGGCCACGGGCGAGGTGATGTCGATCGGCCGCACGATGGAGGAGTCGCTGTTGAAGGCGGTCCGTTCGCTGGAGACGGGCGTCTGCCACATCTACCACAAGAAATTCGACTCGTGGACGAACGACGACCTGCTGGATTACATCAAGATCGGCACCGACGACCGGCTTTATGCCATTGCGCAGCTGATCCGCGGAGGCGTGGACCTGGCGCTGATCTACGACAAGACGAAGATCGACATGTTCTTCCTCGAGAAGTTCAAGAATATCGTGGAGTTCGAGAAGGTGGTCCGCGCGCATCCGATGGATGTCGAGACGCTGCGCGAGGCCAAACGGATGGGCTTCAGCGACCAGTATATCGGTCAGTTGTGGGGTCTTTCGCAGCATGAGATGTACCGTCTGCGGGAGAAGCACGACATTTTCCCGGTCTACAAGATGATCGACACGTGTGCGAGCGAGTTCTCGTCGTACGTGCCCTACTTCTACTCGACCTACGAGGAGGAGAACGAATCGAAGGTGAGCGACAAGAAGAAGATCATCGTGCTGGGTTCGGGCCCGATCCGTATCGGACAGGGCGTCGAGTTCGACTATTCGACGGTGCACGCGATCTGGTCGATCCGCGAGGCGGGCTACGAGGCGATCATCATCAACAACAACCCGGAGACCGTTTCGACGGACTACACGACCAGTGACAAGCTCTACTTCGAGCCGTTGACGGTCGAGGACGTGATGAATGTCATCCACCTCGAAAAGCCGAAGGCGATCGTGGTTTCGCTGGGCGGTCAGACGGCCATCAACCTGGCGGAGCCGCTTGCACAGCTGGGCGTGCCCATTATCGGCACGGACTGCGAGGCGATCCGCAACGCCGAGGACCGGGGCTGCTTCGAACGGATCATGGAGGAGTTGGGCATTCCGCAGCCGGAGGCCGAGGCCGTGACGGACATCGAGGCGGGCGTGAAGGCTGCCTCCCGGATCGGTTATCCGGTTCTGGTACGTCCGAGCTATGTGCTGGGCGGCCGGGCCATGCAGATCGTCTCGAACGAGGAGCGGCTGCGCCACTACCTGCAGACGGCCGTGGAGGTGAACGTGGACCAGCCGGTGCTGGTCGACCGCTACATCATGGGCAAGGAGCTGGAGGTCGACGCGATCTGCGACGGGAAGGATGTCTTCATTCCGGGCATCATGGAGCATGTCGAGCATACGGGTATCCACTCGGGTGACTCGATCAGCGTCTACCCGACATTCAGCGTGAGCCAGGCCGCCAAGGAGAAGATCATCGACTATACGGTGAAACTGGGCCTTCGGATTGGCATCGTGGGCCTCTACAACATCCAGTTCATCGTGGCGGGCGAAGACGATGTCTACGTGATCGAGGTGAATCCGCGTTCGTCGCGTACGGTACCGTTCCTGTCGAAGTCGACGGGGGTTCCGATGGCGCACATCGCCACGCAGGTGATCCTGGGCAAGAAGCTCCGCGAACTGGGCTATACGCAGGTGTACGGACAGGAGAAGACGCGCTGGTATGTGAAGGCGCCGGCCTTCTCGTTTGCAAAGATCCGGGGTATGGATTCGTACCTCTCGCCGGAGATGAAGTCGACGGGCGAGGCGATCGGTTACGACGACAAGTTGACGCGTGCGCTGTACAAGGCGCTGCAGGCGACGGGCATGCACGTTTCGAACTACGGGACGATCTTCGTGACGATCGCCGACCAGGACAAGCCGCAGGCCCTTCCGCTGGTGCAGCGTTTCTACGATCTGGGCTTCAACATCGAGGCGACGACGGGTACGGCGGAGTTCCTGCGCGAACACGGCATCCGTACGCGGACGCGCCGCAAGTTGAACGAAGGGAGCAACGAGATCATCGATGCCCTGCGCCAGGGTCATATCAGCTATGTGATCAACACGATCGACGTCAACCAGCACAATACGCGGCTGGACGGGTATGAGATCCGCCGCACGGCGGTGGAGAACAACGTGACGGTCTTCACGGCCCTGGAGACGGTGAAGGTGCTGCTGGACGTGCTGGAGGAGATCACGCTGCGGGTTTCGACGATCGACGCGAAATAAGAAAAGCGATGTACAAGAAGGGAATCTATCGGATCGAACGGAACGAACGGCTCACGGAGACGGTGTGGCGGATGACGCTTGCGGGCGACACGCAGTGGATCACGGCTCCGGGTCAGTTCGTGAACATTGCGCTGGCGGGCCGTTATCTGCGTCGTCCGATCTCGGTGTGTGACTGGGATGAGGGCCGTATTACACTGATCTATAAAGTGGTTGGTGAAGGTACGGAGCAGATGAGCCGCCTGGAGGCGGGTGCGGAACTGGACCTGCTGACGGGTCTTGGCAACGGTTTTTCGACGAAGAACGATGCGCGCAAGCCGCTGTTGGTCGGAGGCGGCGTGGGGGTTCCGCCGCTCTACAACCTGGCGCGGCAGCTGCTTGCCGCGGGGAAGCCGGTCGAGGTGGTGCTGGGCTTCAACACGGCTTCGGAGGTCTTCTACGAGGAGGAGTTCCGGGCCCTGGGCTGTCACGTGACGGTTGCCACGGTCGACGGTTCGCGGGGCATCGAGGGCTTCGTGACGACGGCCATCGCCGAGGCGGGCCTTGATTTCGACTACTTCTACGCCTGCGGACCGCTCCCGATGCTCCACGCCCTCTACAACGCGGTGAAGCAGGACGGTCAGCTCTCGTTCGAGGAGCGCATGGGGTGCGGCTTCGGGGCCTGCATGGGCTGTACGTGCAAGACGAAATACGGCAACAAACGCATCTGCCGGGAAGGCCCGGTGCTGCAGAAAGGAGAGATCATATGGTAGAGAAGCAGATCATGCCCGAAGGATCGGTCGCGGAGGTGGACACTTCGGTGGAGCTGTGCGGGCTGCGGCTGGACAATCCGGTGGTTCCGGCCAGCGGGACGTTCGGCTACGGCTATGAATTCAAGGACTTTTACGACATCAACATCCTGGGTTCGTTCTCGTTCAAGGGAACGACGCGCGAGCCGCGCTTCGGCAACCCCACGCCCCGTATCGCGGAGTGTACGGCGGGGATGATCAACTCGGTGGGCCTGCAGAATCCGGGTATCGACGCCGTGATCCGTCACGAGCTGCCGCGCCTGCGGCACTTCTTCCGCAAGCCGGTGATCGCCAACATCTCGGGCTTCTCGGTCGAGGAGTACGCCTACTGCTGCGAACGGATCGACAAACAGGAGCAGGTCGGGATCATCGAGGTGAATGTCTCGTGCCCGAACGTGCGGCACGGAGGCATGTCGTTCGGCAACAGCCCGGAGATGGCCGCGGAGGTGACGCGTGCGGTGAAGGCCGTGACGACGAAACCGGTCTTCGTGAAACTCTCGCCCAACGTTACGGACATCGTCTCGATCGCCCGGGCGTGCGAGGATGCGGGAGCCGACGGCATCTGCTTGATCAATACGGTGTTGGGTATGCGCATTGACATTCAGCGTCGCCGTCCGGTGATCGCCAACACGATGGGCGGTTTTTCGGGTCCTGCGGTCTTCCCGCTGGCCCTGCGGATGGTCTACCAGGTGTCGCGGGCGTGCCGGGTTCCGGTCATGGGGTGCGGCGGCGTACAGTCGGCGCGCGACGTGATCGAGATGATGATGGCCGGGGCTACGGCCGTGCAGGTGGGTGCCGCGAATCTGGTGAACCCCTACGCCTCGAAGGAGATCGTCGAGGCGCTGCCCGGGGAGATGCGGCGGTTGGGCATCGACCGCCTGTCGGACATAATCGGAATAGCATAGCAACAGGAAAAATATGGAACGAGACGTCATTATCGCCTGCGATTTCAAATCCGCAGCGGATACCTTCCGCTTCCTCGACCTTTTCAGGGAGGAGGCGCGCAAACCCTTTCTGAAGATCGGCATGGAACTCTACTATGCCGAGGGCCCGTCGATCGTGCGGGAGATCAAGCGCCGGGGACACCGGATCTTCCTCGATCTGAAGCTCCACGACATTCCCAATACGGTGAAGAAGGCGATGGCGGTTCTGTCGCGCCTGGACGTGGACATGTGCAACGTCCACGCCGCGGGGACGATCGAGATGATGCGGGCGGCGCGCGAGGGCCTGACGCGCGAGGACGGCACGCGGCCGCTGCTGATCGCCGTGACGCAGCTCACCTCGACAAGCGAGGAGCGGATGCAACGGGAACTGCTGATCGGGGCATCGATCAACGACACGATCGTGAAGTATGCGCAGAATACGCGCGAGGCGGGTCTGGACGGTGTGGTCTGTTCGCCGCTCGAAGCGGGGATGGTCCACGAGGCGTGCGGACGGGATTTCCTGACCGTGACGCCGGGCGTGCGCTTCGCCGACGGCGAGGTGGCCGACCAGGTACGCGTGACGACCCCGGCGCGGGCCCGCGAGATCGGTTCGGACTTCATCGTCGTGGGACGCCCGATCACGGCGGCGGCGGATCCCGTGGCAGCCTACCGGCGCTGCGTGTCGGAGTTCTGCGGCATGTGATTCTTTCGGGCGGAGAAACGTTTCCCGGAGATTGGGGATTCCCGAAATCTTTTTATCTTTGTAGAGCATGAAACCCGTCAAACTTTTCTACCTGAAGTCGTGCCCCTTCTGCAAGAAGGCGCTGCGCTACATCGAGGAGGCGAAGGCGGCTCATCCGGAGCTGGAAGCGGTCGCAATCGAGATGATCGAGGAGTCGGAGGAGCCGGCCGTGGCCGACCGGTACGACTATTATTACGTGCCGACGTTCTACGTCGACGGGGTGAAGGTCCACGAGGGCGGCATCTACCCCGATGAGGTGGAACGGGTACTGCGGCAGGCATTGGAATAGAGAGGGGGGAGGAGTTGCGGAGCGCCTCCGGACGCGAAGCCGGAGACCCGATGCCGGTCGGATCTGCAGCCGGAACCCCGAATGAACCGGAATCAGAAAAAGCAACATACGAAAAACATGGAAAAAGCTATTGCCAAGGATTTGCTGTCGATCGGCGCAGTGTTCCTGCGCCCGGAGCAGCCGTTTACGTGGGCCAGCGGCATCAAGAGCCCGATCTATTGCGACAACCGGCTGACGCTGACGGCGCCGGAGGTCCGGGGACATGTCGAAGCGGGACTGGCGGAGATCGTCCGCACGAAATACCCCGAAGCGGAGGTGCTGATGGGCACCTCGACGGCCGGAATTGCCCATGCGGCGATCACGGCGACGATCCTCAACCTGCCGATGGGTTACGTGCGTTCGGGCTCGAAGGACCACGGACGCGGCAACCAGATCGAAGGCCGCCTGGAGAAGGGGCAGAAGGTCGTGGTGATCGAGGACCTGATCTCGACGGCGGGGTCGTGCATCGAGGTGGTGAACGCCCTGCGGGAGGCGGGCGCCGAGGTGCTGGGTGTGGCTTCGATCTTCACCTACGGGATGAAGAAGGGCCTGGACCGGCTGCGCGAGGCGAACGTCGTGAACTACAGCCTTTCGAATCTCGACGCGCTGGTGGAGGTTGCGGCCGAGGAGGGGTATATCAAGCCCGAGGACAAGGAGCGTCTGCTGAAGTTCCGCGACAATCCGTCGGACGAATCGTGGATGAACCGTTAAAAAAGATAAAAAAGGAGGATACGATGCGACATCTGATAGACCCGACGGATCTGACGGTACAGGAGACCGAGCAGATCGTGGCCCTGGCCGAAGACATCATTGCCAACCGGGCCAAGTACAGCGAGGCGTGCAAGGGCAAGAAGCTGGCGACGCTTTTCTACGAGCCGTCGACGCGCACGCGGTTGAGCTTCACGTCGGCGATGCTCGAACTGGGTGGGCAGGTGATCGGCTTTTCGGACGCCAATTCGTCGTCGGTGTCGAAGGGCGAGACGGTGGCCGACACGGTTCGGGTGATCCGCTGTTTTGCGGACATCATCGCCATGCGCCACTTCAAGGAGGGAGCTCCGCTCGTGGCGTCGCAGTACGCCGGGGTTCCGGTGATCAACGCTGGGGACGGCAGCCACTCGCACCCGACGCAGACGCTGACCGACCTTTTGACGATCAAGCGCGAGAAGGGGCGTTTCGACCACATGACGATCGGTTTCTGCGGGGATTTGAAGTTCGGCCGCACGGTGCACTCGCTCATCAAGGCGTTGTCGCGCTACGAGGGGATCGAGGTGATTCTGATTTCGCCCGAGGAGCTGCGTCTGCCGGACTACATGCTGCAGGAGATGCAGGCCAATTCGAAACTTTCGTTCCGGGAGGTGCGCACGATGGAGGAGGTGATGCCCGAACTGGACATCCTCTACATGACGCGCGTGCAGAAGGAGCGCTTCCTGGATGAGGAGGAGTTCGACCGGGTGAAGAACAGTTTCGTGCTGAATCCCGAGAAGCTGCGTACGGCGAAGGCGGACATGACGATCCTGCATCCGCTGCCGCGGGTGAACGAGATCACGCGGGCGGTGGACAACGATCCTCGTGCGGCCTACTTCCGGCAGGTGGAGAACGGCAAGTTCGTGCGTATGGCTTTGATTCTGACGCTGCTGCGGTGGGCTGACGAAAACCGTCCGTTTGCCCATACGCCGGTTTTCGGCGAGGAGTATATCGTCAACGAGATGGAGTGTCCGAATCGTCGCTGCATTTCGGCGACGGAGGATGTGGACCGGTTGTTCCGCCGGATGCCCGACGGGACGTGCCGCTGTGCCTACTGCGAGGCGAAGGCTCGATAGCGGCGATGGACGGGAGGGGAGACGGATGCCCGTCCCGAAGAGAAGGATTTCACCCCGGGGCCATTGCGGTTTCCGGGGTGTTTCGTGTGTTCCGGGGCGATTGTCGATAAAATGTCGATATAATCTGTCCCGGAATTTTGAAAGTAGGGCGAAAAGCGCTACTTTTGTAACGATGTTTTAACAGTTAGGTTATCCCGATGAACTCACTCTGCACGATCGACCGGCGCGAGCGGAAGCAGCAACAGGTCCAGGCCGCTGCCTTCTATTCTTCGGCGTATCAGTCGATGCGTGGCACCGGCTCCTTGGTGCGACGACAGTCGGCTTGCGGACTTCTCGGATAGATACCGGACCGCCATGACATGCGATGTCGTGGCGGTCTGTTTTTTTGGATTCTGAACAAACCAGTAAATGCGATATGGCTATGAAAGTAGGCGTGATTATGGGCTCGGTGAGCGACTACGAAGTGATGTCCGACGCGGTGACGATGCTCGAATCGTTCGGCGTGGAGTTTGAAAAACGGGTGGTCAGCGCCCACCGTACGCCGGACCTGCTGTGCGAATATGCCAAGACCGCGAAACAGCGCGGGATCGGCGTAATCATTGCCGGCGCGGGCGGTGCAGCCCACCTTCCGGGTATGGTGGCTTCGATGACGACGCTGCCGGTCGTGGGCGTTCCGGTGAAGTCGCGGGCCCTGAACGGCCTGGACTCGCTGCTTTCGATCGTGCAGATGCCGGCGGGTGTTCCCGTGGCCACGACCGCAATCAACGGAGCCAAGAATGCCGCGCTGATCGCCGTGTCGATCCTGGCGTTGCAGGACGAGGCACTGGCCGCGAAACTCGACGCCTTCCGCGCCAAGCAGACTGCCGACGTCCTGAAAGCCGAATTGAAATAAGGAGTCCGGGAGCCGGAATAAGGAGTCCGGGAGCCGGAATGGAGGAACACAAGGCTCGTGAGGAGATGAACCATATGGAAAATCCGGGAAAAATGAAGACGATCGGAATTATCGGAGGGGGACAGCTGGGGCTGATGATCGCCGAACAGGCGCATGGCCTGGGCGTGCGGGCCGTGGCACTCGATCCGGCGCCGGATGCTCCGGCCTTCCGGGTCTGCGACGATCATATCGTGGCGGCTTACGACGATGCCGCGGCGCTCGAACGGCTGTGCGGCATGTGCGACGTGGTGACCTACGAATTCGAGAATGTTCCGGGCGAGATCCTGATCCCGCTGTGCGAAAAATACAACATCCCGCAGGGGTATAAACCGCTCTACGATTCGCAGGACCGCCTGCGCGAGAAGTCGAATGCCCGCGACCACGGGCTGCAAACTCCGGGTTTTGCGGCCGTGGACGATGAAGCGTCGCTGCGGGCCGCGGTGCGCGAGCTGGGGCTTCCGGCGGTGCTGAAGACCCGTACGCTGGGCTACGACGGACACGGGCAGCTGGTGCTGAAGAGCGAAGCCGACATCGAACGGGCACTGCCGCTGCTGACGGTTCCCTGCATCCTGGAGGAGTTCATTCCGTTCGACTCGGAGGCCAGTATCGTGATGGTGGCCGACCGGGAACGGGTCGTGAGCTTCCCCGTGGGGCGGAATATCCACCGCGACGGCATTCTGGACCTCTCGATCGTTCCGGCGGCGGCCTCGCAGGAGGTGCTCGACCGGATGAAGGCACAGAGCGAAGGCTTCATGCGCGAGTGCGGCTACGAAGGGATCCTGGCCATCGAGTACTTCATCCGGGGCGGAGAGATCTACTTCAACGAGATGGCGCCGCGCCCCCACAACTCGGGGCACTATACGATCGAGGGGTGTACGACCAACCAGTTCCGCGAACTGGTGCGCTATTTGATCGGCGAGCCGTTGCAGGAGCCGCGGCTGGTGGCTCCGACGGTGATGAAGAACATCCTCGGGCAGGACCTCGAAGCGGCCCGGGCCGTGGCGCGGGAGGAGCATCCGAACACCTACGTCCACATCTACGGCAAGAGCGAAAGCCGCCCGAAACGCAAGATGGGACACATCACCTTCGTCGGCATGACGGGCGGGGCGTACGAGCGGGAGTGGTCCGACCGTTTCGTGAAATAAGAACAGAGCAAAAGCAAACAAAAACAATAAATGAACACGACCGACTATCGTATTTTCGTCGAGAAACTGCCGCGCTTCCGGGTGGAGGCGGAGAGCCTTCGGCGCGAACTGAACACGAACCTGAACCTCTCGCTGCGCGAATTGCGCCTGCTGAACGTCTATGACCTGTTCGGCTTTACGGCGGAGTTGCTGGAGAAGAGCCGTTACACGGTCTTCGGCGAGGTGGTGACCGATGAGGTGAGCGACACGTGCGACTTGGCGGGCCGCAAGTATATCGCCGTGGAGTGCCTGCCCGGACAGTTCGACCAGCGGGCCGCTTCGGCGGTGGACTGCGTGCGGCTGATTGACCCCGAGGCGCAGGTGAACATCCGCTCGGCGAAGTTGCTGCTCTTTGATGACAGCGTGACCGAGGAGGAGCTGGCCCGGATCCGCCACTACTATATCAATGCCGTGGAGTCGCGCGAAAAGGATCTCTCGGTGCTGACGGACATGGAGCAGGCCGAGGTAAAGCCCGTTCAGGTGCTGGAGGGTTTTCGGGAGATGACGGATGACGAGCTGGAGCCTTACTGTAAGCGGATGGGCCTGGCGATGAATGCCGACGACCTCTATGAGGTGGTGAAATACTTCCGGGCCGAGGGGCGCGATCCCTACGAGACGGAGTTGCGCATCCTGGATACCTACTGGAGCGACCACTGCCGCCATACGACCTTCACGACCGAACTCGAAGGCATCACCGTCGAGGAGTCGTTCGTGAAGAGCGAGATCGAGGATTCGCTGGCGCTCTACCTGCGGATCCGCCGCGAACTGGGCCGCGAGCACAAGAGCATCTGCCTGATGGACATGGCGACGATCGGGGCGCGCTACCTGAAACAGAAGGGGTTGTTGGACGACCTGGAGGTCTCGGAGGAGAACAACGCCTGCTCGATCTACGTGGAGGTCGACGTCGACGGGAAGCCGGAGACGTGGCTCCTGCAGTTCAAGAACGAGACGCACAACCATCCGACGGAGATCGAACCCTTCGGCGGGGCCTCGACCTGCCTGGGCGGCGCGATCCGCGACCCGCTGTCGGGCCGCAGTTACGTCTATCAGGCGATGCGTGTGACAGGGGCCGGGAACATCTACCTGCCGGTTTCGGAGACCCTCGCCGGGAAACTCCCGCAGAGCGTCATCTCGAAGAAGGCCGCCGCGGGCTATTCGAGCTACGGCAACCAGATCGGCCTGGCTACGACGCACGTGCGTGAAATCTACCACGAGGACTATGTGGCCAAGCGTCTGGAGGTGGGCGCCGTCGTCGGAGCCGTGAAGGCGGAGAACGTGCGGCGCGAGCGCCCGGCTCCGGGAGACCGGATTATCATGTTCGGCGGCCGGACGGGTCGTGACGGCATCGGCGGAGCGACGGGTTCGTCGAAGGAGCACGACGCCAAGTCGCTGGAGACGTGCGGCAGCGAGGTGCAGAAGGGAAACGCTCCCGAGGAGCGGAAACTGGAACGGCTGTTCCGGCGTCCGGAGGTGACCCGGTTGATCAAGAAATCGAACGACTTCGGTGCGGGCGGTGTCAGCGTGGCGATCGGCGAGCTGGCCGACGGCCTGGACATCTACCTCGACCGGGTGAAGACGAAATACAGCGGTCTGAACTCCACGGAACTGGCCATCAGCGAGTCGCAGGAGCGCATGTCGGTGGTTGTGGAGGCGAAGGACATGGAGGAGTTCATGGGTTACTGCCGCGAGGAGAACATCGAGGCGGTGCACGTGGCCGACGTGACGGACACGGGGCGGATGCGGATGTTCAACGGTGCCCGGAAGGTCGTGGATCTGAGCCGCGAATTCATCGACAGCGCGGGTGCGAAGCACTACGCCGAGGCAAAGATCGGCGAAGTGGAGAATCGCAACCCCTTCGCACGGACGATCGAGGGCGCCACGACGGTGGAACGCTTTGCCAACAACCTAAAGGACAATAATGTCGTCTCGCAGCGGGGGCTGATCGAGATGTTCGACTCGACGATCGGCCGCTCGACGGTGCTGATGCCCTTCGGCGGACGTACGCAGCGCAGCGAGACGCAGGTTTCGGTGCAGAAGCTCCCGACGGACGGCTATACCGATACGGCCAGTGTGATGGCCTTCGGCTACAACCCCTATGTGGCATCGTGGAGCCCCTACCACGGGGCGGCCTATGCCGTGGTGGAGGCTGCGGCGAAGGTCGTGGCTGCGGGTGCGCGCTACGACCGGATGCGCTACTCCTACCAGGAGTATTTCGAACGCATGACCAAGGATGCCGAATCGTGGGGCAAACCGCTGGGTGCGCTACTGGGAGCCTTGAAGATGCAGGTCGAACTGGGCCTTCCGTCGATTGGCGGCAAGGACTCGATGTCGGGGACGTTCCAGCATATCAACGTGCCGCTGATGCTGATGGCCTTCGGCATTACGACGGTCGATGCGCGGCGGGTGATCTCGACCGACCTGAAGGGGGCCGGACACCGGTTGTACCTCGTGCGCCACACGCCGCGTGAGAACTGGATGCCCGATACGGCGCAGTTGAAGCGGAACTTCACGTTCGTGAGCGACCGGATTGCCGAAGGGAAGATTCTCGCAGCGTGGTCCGTGGGCTTCGGCGGCGTGGCCGAAGGCGTGGCGAAGATGGCCTTCGGAAACGGTATCGGCGTGGAGGTCACGATGGAGGAGTCGAAACTCTACGACTATGCCTACGGTTCGATCCTCGTGGAGTGCGAAGGGACGCTGGAGTATCCGGATGCGGAACTTGTGGGCTTCACGGTAGCCGACGAATCGGTGACGGTCGGCGGTGTGCGGATGCCGCTCGACGAATTGTACCGGGCCAATACCGAGCGCTTTGCGGCCGTCTATCCGGACAAGGGCTTGAACTCGGCTGAGGTAATGACTTCGCAGCCAGCCGAAAAGCACTTCACCTATCCGGGCGAGGCGGTCGAACACCCGCTGGTCTACATTCCGGTCTTCCCCGGCACGAACTGCGACTACGACACGGCCAAGGCGTTCCGCCGGGCCGGAGCCGAAGTGGAGATGAGCGTGCTGTGCAACATCGCGGGCGACGACATCCTGCGTTCGATCGCCGAGATGAAGGAGCACATCCGCCGGGCCCATATCTTCGTGCTGAGCGGCGGCTTCTCCTCGGGCGACGAACCCGACGGAAGTGCCAAATTCATTGTCAATGTCTTGAATAACAAGGATATTATGGCGGAGATCCACGCCCTGCTGGACCGCGGGGGGCTGATCCTGGGTATCTGCAACGGTTTTCAGGCGCTGGTCAAGTCGGGACTGCTGCCCTACGGACGCCTGGGGATGGTCACGAAGGAGTCCCCGACGCTGTTCCGCAACGACATCAACCGCCACATCTCGCAGATCGTTACGACCCGCGTGGCTTCGACCAACTCGCCGTGGTTGTCGTCGTTCCATGTCGGCGACCTGCACTCGATCGCCGTCAGCCACGGCGAAGGCAAGTTCGTGGTGAGCGAAAAGCTGGCCCGCGAACTGTTCGAGGCGGGACAGGTGGCCTTCCAGTACGCCGACGCCGAGGGCCGGCCCACGGCCGAAGCACCGTTCAACCCCAACGGTTCGTCCTATGCCATCGAGGGTATCGTTTCGAAAAACGGTCAGATCCTCGGCAAGATGGGCCACACGGAGCGCTGGGAGGAGAACCTATTCAAGAACATTGCAGGCAACAGGCGGCAGCCGCTCTTCGAGAATGCCGTCGCCTATTTCCGGAAAAAATAGAACAACCGAATCATTCAAACGCGAAAAATAGAGATGAAACAGCTCGAAATGCTCTACGAGGGTAAGGCGAAGCAGGTTTTCCGGACGGATGATCCCGAGAAGATCATCATCCACTACAAGGATACGGCCACGGCGTTCAACAACATCAAGAAGGCCACGATCGAAAACAAGGGGGTGGTGAACAATGCCATCTCGACGATCCTCTTCCGGGAGTTGGAGAAGGCCGGGGTGAAGACCCACTACATCGATACGATCAATGACCGCGACCAGGTATGCCGCCGGGTGACGATCATTCCGCTGGAGGTCATCGTCCGCAACATCGTTGCGGGTTCGATGGCTCAGCGCCTGGGCATCGAGGAGGGTACGCAGCCCTCGAACACGATCATCGACATCTGCTACAAGCGGGATGAACTGGGCGATCCGCTCATCAACGACCACCATGCCGTAGCGCTGGGGCTCGTGACCTACGGGGAGTTGGACCGGATCTATGCCATGACCACGCGGATCAACGAGATCCTCAAGTCGCTGTTCGCGCGGATGAACATCACGCTGGTGGACTTCAAGATCGAGTTCGGCCGGACGCCGGAGGGTGAGATCGTGCTGGCCGACGAGGTGTCGCCCGACACGTGCCGTCTGTGGGACATGACCACGGGTGAGCGGCTCGACAAGGACCGTTTCCGCCGTGACCTGGGCCGGGTGCGCGAGGCTTACGAGGAGATTCTGGAGCGTTTGAGAAAAATTACCGAATAACATGATGGAAGAAGTGATCCGCGACCGCGAGTTGCATGAGGAGTGCGGGGTTTTCGGCATCTACGGGGTGCCGGATGCCGCTTCGCTCACCTATTACGGTCTCCATGCGCTGCAACACCGCGGGCAGGAGGGTGCCGGGATTGTCTCGGTGGATGAAAAGGGTACGTTCCGCCGTATCAAGGGCGGCGGTCTGGTGACCGAGGTCTTCGACGAGGGGAAACTCGCCACGTTGAAGGGTTCGATGGCCATAGGCCACGTACGTTATACGACGGCCGGGGGAGGCGGTGTGGAGAATATCCAGCCGTTCCTGTTCCGCCACAACACGGGCGATTTCGCCATGGCCCACAACGGCAATATCGTCAATTCGGCGTTGCTGCGCGAGTATCTCGAAAACCGGGGCAGTCTCTTCCAGTCGACCTCCGACAGCGAGATCCTGGCCCATCTGATCAAGAAGGAGTCCCGGTTCCATGACCGGCCGCGCATCTTCTCGATCATCGATGCGCTGAACATGCTGGAGGGCGCTTTTGCCTTCCTGATCATGACGGCCAACCGGATCTACGCCTGCCGTGACAAGTATGGCCTGCGTCCGCTGTCGATCGGTCGTTTGGGCGAGGGTTGGGTCGTTTCGAGCGAGACGTGCGCCTTCGACGTGCTGGGTGCGGAGTTCGTGCGCGACGTCGAGCCGGGCGAGATCGTCACCATCGATCACCAGGGTCTCCGCAGCCGCGACTACTCGATGTACAAGCGTCACGAGATGTGTTCGATGGAGTACATCTACTTTGCGCGTCCGGACAGCGACATCGAGGGGTGCAACGTCCACGCCTACCGCAAGGAGTCGGGACGTCTGTTGTGTCAGGAGTCTCCGGCCGAGGCCGACATCGTGGTCGGCGTCCCGGATTCGAGCCTCAGTGCCGCGATGGGTTATGCCGAAGAGAGCGGCCTGCCCTATGAGATGGGTCTGATCAAGAACAAGTACATCGGGCGGACCTTCATCCAGCCGACGCAGGAGTTGCGTGAAAAGGGCGTGCGGATGAAACTTTCGGCCGTGCGTTCGATCGTGCGGGGCAAGCGCGTGGTGTTGGTCGACGACTCGATCGTGCGGGGCACGACCTCGCGGCGCATCGTTACGATGCTCAAGGAGGCCGGAGCCACCGAAGTGCACGTGCGCATTGCCAGCCCTCCGATGATCGGACCCTGCTTCTACGGTGTCGACACGTCGACCTATGACGAACTGATCTCGGCGCGCAAGAACGTGGAGGGGGTCCGTCAGGAGATCGGAGCCGATTCGCTGGCCTTCCTCTCCGCGGAATCGCTGCTGAAGGCCGGCAACCGCTGCGAGTTGTGCATGGCCTGCTTCACGGGTTCGTATCCCACGGCGCTGTATCAGTCGATGGAGGAGGCCAACAAGGACAACAAATAGTGTTAGGAATCTTAAAAACCCTGAATAGTTATGGCTCAAAGTTATGAAAAGGCCGGTGTGAACCTCGAAGCCGGTTACGAAGTGGTGCGACGCATCAAGAAACACGTGGCTTCGACGGCCCGCACGGGCGTGATGGGCAATATCGGCGCTTTCGGCGGGATGTTCGACCTCGCGGCGCTGAAGGTCCGGGAGCCGGTGCTGGTGAGCGGCACGGACGGCGTGGGCACGAAGCTCAAGCTGGCCTTCCAGATGGACAAGCATGACACGATCGGTATCGATGCCGTGGCGATGTGCGTGAACGATGTCCTGGCCCAAGGTGCCGAACCGCTGCTGTTCCTGGACTACGTGGCCGTGGGGCACAACGAACCCCAGAAGATCGAGGCCATCGTGGCAGGTGTCGCCGAGGGGTGCCGGCAGGCAGGCTGCGCCCTGGTGGGCGGCGAGACGGCCGAGATGCCGGGCATGTATGCCGACGGGGAGTATGACATTGCCGGATTCACGGTCGGTGTGGTCGAGAAGTCGAAGCTGATCGACGGCTCGAAGGTCCGTACGGGTGACGTACTGGTGGGCATCGCGTCGAGCGGCGTCCACTCGAACGGCTTCAGCCTGGTACGCAAGATCCTTGCGGACAACTGTTTCGATCTGCACCGCAGCTATCCCGAACTGTCGAACAAATTGCTGGGTGAGGTGCTGCTCACGCCGACGAAGATCTACGTGAAGCAGGTCCTCGAGGTGATTCGGCAGTGCGACGTCCACGGCATCAGCCACATCACGGGCGGCGGTTTTGACGAGAATATCCCGCGCATCCTGCATGAAGGGCAGGGGCTGGAGATCGAGGAGGGCTCGTGGGAGATCCTGCCGGTGTTCCGTTTCCTGGAGAAGTACGGCAAGGTGGCGCACCGCGAGATGTTCAACATCTTCAACATGGGAATCGGCATGGTCATCGCGCTGGACGCCGCGGAGGCTCCGAAGGCCATCGAGATCCTGACGGCCCAGGGCGAACGGGCTTCGGTCATCGGACGTGTCACGGACACCGGGAGTGTCGTTATCCGATAGGGCCATGCACCGCCTTGCAGTCTTTGCCAGCGGCAGCGGCACGAATTTCGAGGCCATCGTGACGGCCTGCGAGCGGGGCGATCTGCCCGCGGAGGTTGTGTTGATGGTCTGCGACAGGCCCGGGGCCCGGGTGATCGAACGTGCGGCCCGGCATGGGGTCGAGACTTTCGCCTTCGCACCGAAGGAGTACGCCTCGAAGGCCGACTACGAACGCGAGATCATCGCACGGCTGGGTGCCGCCGGGGTCGAACTGGTCTGTCTGGCCGGCTACATGCGGATCATCGGCGAGGAACTGCTTGCGGCCTATGCGGGGCGGATCATCAACATCCACCCGTCGCTGCTGCCGGCCTTCCGCGGGGCGCATGCCATCGAACAGGCCCTGGAGTATGGTGTGAAGGTCTTCGGTGTGACGATCCATTACGTCGATGCCGAACTCGACGGCGGGCGGATCATTGCCCAGCGGGCATTCCCTTACGAGGGACACGACATCGCGGAGCTGGAACCGATGATTCATGCGGTGGAGTACCCGCTTTATGTCGAGACGATCGGAAAATTGTTGAACGAAAAACAAACAAAATAAAGAAGAGACGAATATGCGAGCATTGATCAGCGTAAGTGACAAGACGGGTGTCGTGGAGTTCGCCAAGGGGCTCCGGGCTCTCGGTTGGGAGGTGATCGCCACGGGCGGCACGATGAAACTGCTGCGTGAAAGCGGCGTCGAGGTGTTGAACATCAGCGACGTGACGGGCTTTCCGGAGATCTGCGACGGGCGGGTCAAGACCCTTCACCCGAAGGTCCACGGCGGACTGCTGGCACGCCGTGACGATCCCGAGCATCTGAAGGCGCTCAAGGAGAACGGTATCGAGTTCATCGACCTGGTGTGCGTGAACCTCTATCCGTTCCGTCAGACGATTGCGAAACCCGACGTGAAGATGGAGGATGCCATCGAGAATATCGACATCGGCGGCCCCTCGATGCTGCGTTCGGCGGCGAAGAACTGGGCCGACGTAACGGTGGTATGCGACCCGGCGGACTATGCGCAGATCCTCGACGAGATCGGCAAGGGCGGCAATACGGAAAAGACGACGCGGTTGAAACTCTCGGCCAAGGCCTATACCCATACGGCAGAGTACGACGCGATGATCGCCACCTACATGCGTGCCCAGGCCGGCCTGAACGAGAAACTCTTCCTGGAGTTCGACCTCGTGCAGCCGCTGCGCTACGGCGAGAACCCGCACCAGTCGGCGAAGTTCTACCGCGAGGAGCACAAGGTGCCCTATTCGCTGGCCTTCGCCCGCCAGTTGAACGGCAAGGAACTCTCGTACAACAACATCCAGGATGCCAATGCCGCATTGTGCATCGTGCGGGAGTTCGACCGTCCGTTCTGCGTCGGACTGAAGCACATGAATCCCTGCGGGGCGGCCGAGGGCAAGGATGTCGTCGAGGCGTGGACCAAGGCCTACGAGGCTGACAAGGTCTCGATCTTCGGCGGGATTGTCGCCACGAACTGCACCGTGACGCGTGAGGCGGCCGAGTTGATGAAGCCCATCTTCCTGGAGATCATCATGGCCCCGAAGTTCGACGAAGGGGCTCTGGAGGTGCTTTGCACGAAGAAGAATCTGCGGTTGCTGGAGGTCGACATGACGAAGGGCTCCGTGGATCCGAAACAGTATGTGAGCGTCAACGGCGGTCTGCTGGTGCAGGACCTCGACGTGGCGACGAAAGAGGTGACGCCCGAAATGTGCGTTACGAAGGCGCAGCCCGCTGCGGAGCAGATGGACGACCTGAACTTCGGCTGGAGAATCGTCAAGCACGTGAAGTCGAATGCCATCGTGGCCGTGAAGGACGGTCGCACGTTAGGAGTCGGCGCCGGGCAGATGAACCGCATCGGTTCGGCCGAACTGGCCCTGAATCAGGCCCGGGCTGCCGGTGTGACGGAGGGTATCGTCCTGGCTTCGGACGGTTTCTTCCCCTTCGACGACTGTGTGGCGCTGGCTGCCGAGTACGGTGTGACGGCCATCGTGCAGCCGGGCGGTTCGGTGCGTGACGAGGATTCGATCCGTAAGGCCGACGAGAAGGGCATTGCCATGTGTTTCACCGGCGAGCGCCATTTCAAACACTGATCCACGAAAACGCGAATGGCTATGAAAGTGCTTGTAATCGGCGGCGGAGGCCGCGAACACGCCATTGTCGATGCACTTGCGCGTTCGCCGCAGGTGGAGAAGATTTACTGTGCCCCCGGCAATGCGGGAATCGCGCGACAGGCCGAGTGTGTGCCCATCCGGGAGACCGAGGTGGAGCGCCTGCGCGATTTTGCCGCAGAGCAGGGCATCAGTCTGACGGTCGTGGGGCCCGAAGTGGCCCTCGCGGCCGGCGTGGCCGATTGTTTCAAGGCCGCGGGACTGCGGATTTTCGGCCCCACGAAGGCGGCGGCACGCATCGAGTCGTCGAAGGAGTTCGCCAAGGAGCTGATGGCCCGATACGGCATTCCGACGGCCGGATTCCGCGCCTTCACGGAGTATGCCGCGGCCCGGGACTACGTGGCCGGGCGTCCTTTCCCGGCGGTGCTGAAGTACGATGGACTGGCGGCCGGGAAGGGCGTGGTGATCGCTCAGACGATGGAGGAGGCCGATGCGGCCCTGAAGGACATGCTGCTCGACGACAAGTTCGGAGAAGGCAAGGTCGTCGTCGAGGATTACCTCGAAGGCCCGGAGTTCTCGTTCATGTGCTTCGTCTCGGGGCACCGTGTCTGGCCGATGGTACTGGCCCAGGACCACAAGCGTGCCTACGATGGCGACAAGGGTCCCAATACGGGTGGCATGGGGGCCTACTCCCCGCTGCCGTTCATTACGGCCGAGGATGAGCGCTACGCCTTGGAACACATCCTGCAGCCGGTGGCCGACGCGATGGTTGCCGAAGGGTGCCCCTTCGAAGGGGTGCTGTACGGCGGTCTGATGAAGACGGCGCAGGGTATCAAGGTCATCGAGTTCAACGCCCGCTTCGGCGATCCCGAGACGGAGGTGGTACTGCCGCGGTTGAAGAGTGACATCGTCGATATTTTCTGCGCCGTGGCCGAGGGACGTGACACGCGGTTGGAGTGGCACGATTTTGCCGCTCTGGGCATCGTCCTGGCATCGAAGGGATACCCGGGCAGCTACGAAAAGGGGCACGAGATCACAGGACTCGAAAACGTCGCGGGAACGGTCTACCACATGGGTACAAAGGCCGACGGCGACCGTATTCTGACGGCCGGAGGCCGTGTGCTGTTCGTCGTGGGGCGGGGTCGTGATCTGGCCGAGGCGCGTGCTGCGGCGTTGCGCGATGTGGAGCGCATCGGTTGCGACAACCTCTTCCACCGTACGGACATTGGACATTGGGCTTTTGATAAATAACGAATAGGAGAATGATAATCAGCGGAAAGGAATTGTCGGCCCGGTTGAAGGCCGAAATGGCGGAGCAGGTGAAGGGCTTTCCTGCGAAGTACGGGCGTGTGCCCCATCTGGTCGTGATCCTCGTGGGTGAGAACCCGGCCAGTGTGAGTTATGTGACGGGCAAGGCGAAGGCCTCGGCCGAGGTCGGAATCCGCAATACGACGATCCGCCGTCCGGAGTCGATCTCGGAGGAGGAGTTGCTGGGACTGATCGCCGAACTGAATGCCGATCCGGAGGTGGACGGGATTCTGGTGCAGCTGCCTCTGCCGAAGCACATCGACGAGAGCAAGGTGATCGAGGCGATCGACAAGGCGAAGGATGTGGATGGATTCCATCCGCTGAATGTGGCGGCTTTGTGGCAGAAACAGCCCTGCACGCTGCCCTGCACGCCGAAGGGGATCCTCAAGATGCTGACGGCCGCCGGGGTGGAGATCGCCGGGAAACGTGCCGTGGTGATCGGACGCAGCAATATCGTGGGACTTCCGGTCTCGAAGCTGCTGCTGGATGCGAATGCCACGGTGACGATGGCCCACAGCCGTACGCGCAACTTGGCGGAGGTGACCCGTGGCGCGGAGATTCTGGTCGTGGCCATCGGACGCCCGAAATTCGTGACGGCCGATATGGTCTCCGAGGGTGCCGTGGTGATCGACGTGGGTGTGAACCGCGACCCGGAGACGGGCAAACTGTGCGGTGACGTTGATTTTGCGGCCATCGAGCCCAAGGCCTCGGTCATCACGCCGGTGCCGGGCGGTGTCGGTCCGATGACGATCTGCTGCCTGATGGAGAATACGATCGAGTGCTTTTTGAAAAGCCGCAAGTAAAATGGATGTGGTCGGCCTGATGAGGGGCGGCGGCTATCCTGATGAAAAGGCCCGGAACGTCGGTTCCGGGCCTTTTCATGTGAGGAGGTGAGGCTGTTTTCCGGCGGAAGGAGGCTGCCGCCGTGTCGGGAGCGGGAAACCGGGTCGCCGTGTGCACCCTTTTCGGATGCTATCGGCGGAGGGTGGCCGTCAGCGTCTCGGGCAGTGGGGTGGAGGTGTCGCGTCGCCAGACCATCGCCCGGTCGGTGGACGCATCGCCCGTCCCGAAGTCGAACCCGTCCGGGGAGACGAAGGTCGTGGGAAGATCGTCCCCGAATCCGAACCCGCCGTAGAACTCCCGAAGCCAGGTTTCACCCGGTGTCGGAATCAAGAAGGCCGCATCGTCGCCGCGTTCGTCGATCAGCGTCAGGGCCTGTCGCAGGAGTTGCGAGGCCAGGCCGCGGCGGCGGGCCGATTCGGCCGTGGCAACGCCGTAGATGTAGGTCGTACGGCCCAGTTCGGTCTCGAACGGCAAAAGGTGGAGCATCGCCACGGTCCGGCCCTCCTCCTCGACGGTCAGTGCCCGCCGCCGCGAGTAGTAGCGGATCAGGAACGAGTCGATGAACGCCTCGTCGTCGCCGAAGGCCTCCTGCCAGAGCTGTTTGCAGGCGAGTTCGTCGGGGTGCAGCCGGATGGCCGTAAACTTGTGCTGGAGGAAGGCGGGGTGGTAGGAGAGTTTGGCCCGCCGGAGCCCTTCGATCCCGAGGTCCTCCTCGCGGTTGATGAGCGTGAAGTGTGCGGGAAGGTGTTCGGCAAAGCGCTTGTTGATGATCGTGAAGGCCCCGTCGTACTCCGTATCGGCCTTCTCGACGTGGGTGTCGAACGTGTGGTCGTTGACCGCCGAGCCGTAGGTGAAGGCCACCAGTCGGTCACCCACGTAGATGCAGCCGCCCATAAGCCCCAGTTCCTCGAAGTGCTCGAAGGCCCGCTGCATGGCCCGTTGTTCGGCGCACAACTCCGAAGTGTGCCCCTCGTGGACCTTTCGCCATTCGCGCTCCAGGGCCATGCACTCCTGGAACCGCTCCGGAGTCAGCTCCTCGTAGCGGTAGTCGGGGTATTCGGCCGTGAAGCGGTTGATGTGGTTGCGCTTGGGCTGGTAGCGGCGCCCCGGCAGGGTGCGCAGGTCATCGGCGTGGTAGAGGTAATCCTCCAGGGCCCGGTCCGACTCGAAGGCGAACTCCCCGGGGTGCATCCGCCGGATCATGTCGCGTCCCTCGTCCGTCAATCCGATGATGCGGAGCCGTTGCCCGTGGGCGTGTGCATCCTCGCGCAACTGCGGGATGATCGGCCCGAAGTCTCCCTCACCGACCGGCTGCATGTAGCCGATGCGCTCTCCGCCGTCGATCTGGAAACGGATCACCAGGAACCCGCCGACCTCGGCCCACGCACTGTGATAGACGGCCTGCCAGCAGTACATGTTGGCGAAGGCCAGGTCGCAGTTGCAGATGCCCGAGGACATCGTGTAGCGCTCGATGACGCTGCGGTCTTCGAGACGGACGGGGTGAAACTCAATCATGAACCGTGTAATTCTTTTGCGCAATGCGCCCGTAGTATTGCTGGACGAGGGCCCGGAAACTCCGGTCGAGGCTGTCGGCCGCCGGGGTTGCCGGGGTGGGTCCGACCGTCGCTCCCGCATCGTCGAGCGTGAGCGTGCCGTCGTCGGTCAGGGCGCGGAACTGTCCGTCGTAGCTCACGGACCAACTGGGACGGAGGGGTTCGTTCAGTACGTCGCGGCCGAAGGCGAAGTAGGGCTCGCGGTTACCCGTGAGTCCCAGCAGCGTCGGCATCAGGTCGAGCTGCTGTGTGATCTCCGTCACCTCGCCCCGCAGGGCCCCGTCGGGCGTATACATGAAGCCGAGGATGTGCATGTTCCCCGGATAGGTGCGGGTCGCCTCGGCAAACTTCTCCGACGAGACGTGGTCGGCCACGAAGACGAAGATCGTCCGTTGGAACCACTCCTCTCCGGCGAAGCGTTCGAAAAAGCGGCGGAAAGCCTGATCGTCGTAGGCTACGCCCTGATGGATCTTGGTGTAGCCCTTGGGGAGCGTTGCGGCGTACCGTTCGGGTACGACGAAGGGATGGTGCGACGAGAGGGTGAAGAGCGTGGCGAAGAAGGGCTCGGGCATGGCCGTGAGTTCCTCACCCATGAATTGCAGGAAGGGTTCGTCCCAGATGCCCCAGTAACCGTCGAAATCCCCGGTGCCGTGGCGTGCCTCATAATCCTCACGGCTCACGAGCCGCTCGACGCCCGCCGAACGGGCGTAGGCTCCGAAGCCCATCGAACCGTGCTCCGAACCGCAGAAAAAGGCTGTCGTGTAGCCCCGGTCGGTGAGCAGGGCCGGGAGTTGCCGGCTTTCGCCGAGCGACTGCGGCATCAGCACGAAGGGGGTTCGGAACGACGGAATGCTTCCCAGGACGGAAGGCATGGCCTGGATCGAGCGTGTGCCGTTGGCGTACATCCGGCGGAAGGTGAGCCCCTCGCGCATCAGCGAATCGAGGAATGGCGTGAAGCCCTTCTGCGGGAGGTCGGCATAGAGCTCCGGGCAGAGGTGTGCGGAGTGTTCGGCCGACATGCTCTCCAGAATGAAGAGCACGATGTTGCGGTTTCCGAGATTCAGCGCGGTGCTGTCTGCCGGTTGGTGGACGGGGGTGAAGAGCTGCGGAAGCTCCTCTTCGGAGTAGTATTGCCGGAACTTTACACTCCCGGAACTTCCTGCCGTGCGGAGAATGCAGAAGGGATTGCTCAGAATGAGGTTGGCCTTGCCGCTGTCCGGGGTGTAGAGCGTGGCGTTCGAGAGGGTGATCGGACGCGTCATGCGCGTCATGCCGCCCCGCATTCCGGCGATGCTCAGCCCCGCGGCGAGGGCCAGAATCAGCGTCCCGCCGACGTAGTAGGGCCAACCTCCGCGCAGCAGGCTCTCTTCGTGCACCTTGCGGCGGTAGCCCCAGGCCAGCAGGGCCGTGAGGAGAGCCCACAGCACGACAAGATACCAGTTTTCGGCCATGAATTTCCCGACGAGCTGCAACGAGTTGTCGTTGTCGGCGAAGAAGATTTCGTCGGCCGTGAATCGTTTCTGGGTGTAGCGGAAATAGACCGTATCGGCGAGGTTGGTGGCCACGACCAGCAGGGAGTTGACCGCTACGTAGTAGCCGTAGAGCACGCCCCGGTACCAGCGGCGTTCGCGCACGTGGAACGGAAGCAGTGACAGCAGGATGAACAGCCCGTCGGCGTAGACCACCGAGGCGGTGTCGAACTTCAGAGCCCCGGTCAGGAGCGGGGCGATTTCACCGGCGGAGAGCACTCCCAACTGTGTGGCGTTGTAGAGGTAGAACGCCACACGGCAGAGCATCAGCACCGCATAGAGCAGAACGAGCCGCCACACCAGCATCCCCAGCGGGGTGCGGAGCAGGCGGCTCGGCAGACTTTGATTCCGGATCGTTCGTTCCATTGTGATTCCCGTTGGGTGCCGAATGCTGTTTTCTCTCGTTCGGTCGCTGACGGTGACGCCCCGCTCTTATTCGCAGGCCTTGAGCGACATGTCGAGTGAGCGGATCTGGTGGGTCAGCGCCCCGACGGAGATGAAGTCCACGCCGCAGGCGGCATATTCACGCAGCGTTTCGAGCGTGATGCCGCCGCTGGACTCGGTTTCGCAGCGTCCGGCGACCTTCTCCACGGCGAGGCGTGTCATTTCGGGCGTGAAGTTGTCGAACATGATGCGGTCGACACCCCCCGCTGCGAATACCTCGTCGATGTCCTCCAGCGTGCGCACCTCACACTCGATCGGAATATCCTTGCCCTTGGCCTTCAGGTATTCGCGGGCGCCGGTAATGGCCTGGCGGATACCTCCGGCGAAGTCGATGTGGTTGTCTTTCAGGAGGATCATGTCGAAGAGGCCCATGCGGTGATTCTCTCCGCCGCCGAGTTTTACGGCCATCTTGTCCAGTACGCGCATGCCGGGCGTGGTCTTGCGCGTGTCGAGGACCTTGGTGTGGAGTCCTTCGAGCTGCCTGACGTAGACTGCAGTCTGCGTGGCCACGCCGCTCATGCGCTGCATGATGTTGAGCAGGATGCGTTCGGCCTGCAGCAGCGAGCGCAGGCGTCCCGAGACGTAGAAGGCCACGTCGCCGGGCTTTACGCGGTCGCCGTCCTGGAGCACCTGCTCGAATTTCATCTCGGGATCCAGCCGGTGCAGAACCAGCTGTGCGATTTCGATCCCGGCGATCACACCCTCCTGCTTGCACAGCAGGCGCATGCGGCCGTGTTCGTCCGCGGGAATGCAGCAGAGCGACGTGTGGTCGCCGTCGCCGATGTCCTCCTTGATGCAGAGTTCGATCAGTTCGTCCACGAAGGGTTTGTATTCGGGTTTCATACGTTAACTTGTTTAGGGTTTCGGTTGCAAAGTTAACACTTCGCGGGCGGAAGTCGGCATTCTCGGGCTATTTTTTTACCAGCAGCCGTCCTTCGTACACCATGCGATAGGTTCCCAGGCGCGGAACGTCGCAGGTGAAGGCCACGCGGCAGTCGGTGTTGTCGATCGACCCCTCGACATCGGTCAGCGTGTACGAAGGCATGTCCTGATAGCTGTATCCGCCGCCCTGCGCATTCGGAAGCTGGACCTGCGGAACGCTGCTCTCGGCCGAGAAGGAGAGCGAAGCCCCCTCGCCCGGCGTATATGGGATGCGGTAGATGCGCATCTCCAGGGCGGGCATCTGGGCGGCGAAACGCGTCTGGTGCATGTAGATGACCAGCCCCTTGTCCCCGTGGATTTCGAACCACGCCTCCGGATCGGAGTAGGTCGAGTTGTCCTTCGTGTTGGTCACCGTGGCCGTTCCGTAGAAGTGCATGGTCTGGCCCGAGTAGACGCCGTCGACGATCTCGGGGTTGCTCGACGCATACTGGATGCCGTCGTCGGCTTCGTCGTTACAGGCGGCCAGTGCAAGGACCGCCACGCTCATCATCAGCAGTTTTTTCAACATGTTCAATCGATGTTTAGGGTTAAGGTGATGCCGAAGGTCCGGGGCCGTCCGCGCTGGACGAACTCGTTCCCGATCGACTTGAAATAGAATACGTTGTAGTTTGTGTCCGTGAGGTTGCGGCCCCAAATGCCGAGCGACCAGCGGCGGTGTTCCAGCCGTACCGAGGCATTCGCGAGGGCGTAGAAGGGCTCCGTGAGGGAGTTCTCCTCGTTCCATGCGATCGTCCCCAGGCCCTGCACCCCGGCCTGCACCACCACGTCGCCCAGCCAGTCGATACCCGTCGGGCGGCTCCATGTTGCCGTGGCCGAGAAGGTGTGCTCCGGAGCGTAGGGTACGCGTTTCCCGGCGTAGTCGTCCAGCCCGCTGCGGTAACGCACGAACCGGGCATCGGTGTAGCCGTAGTTGAGGTTGAGGTCGAGATCGCGCCAGGGCGAGACCTGCAACGAGAGTTCGGCACCGCGGCTGCGTGTGCGTCCTGCGTTGGCCATCATGCGGCCGGTGGTCTGCCCCTCGGGAAAAACGGTCAGCTGCTGGTCGCGGACCTCGATCCAGAACAGGGCAAAATCGCCCCGGATGGCCCCCTCCAGACACGAGAAGTGCCCTCCGAATTCGAAGTTCCAACTGTATTCCGGACGGTAGGACATCCGGTCGGGGTCTTCGCGGACGATCCCCGAGATCATCAGCGCCTGCATCTTCTCCTGGAGAATGTCCGAGAACATCTGCGTATTGAATCCTCCGGCCTTATAGCCCCGCGAGACCGAGACGTAGAGATTGCGCGTCGGATCGAAGGCGTACATCGCCGAGAGTCTCGGAAGCAGTTCCGGATAGGAGTGAGCCAACCGCCCCGAGTCGTCGATCGAAAGGTGTTGGGGGGTCGGCTCGCTGCCGTTGACACTGAGCGTATAGTCCAGATCGGTACGGCTGCGGTAGCGGAGCCGTGTGCGTTCGAAATCGGCCCGCAGACCCGCGGTCAGAAGCCATCGCCCCAGTCGGAGCCGCGACTCGTGGTAGAGTGCCGCACCCCATGCCGGCAGTCGGAATTCCGACGAAAGCAGCAGTTCGTCGGCGTCGATGGCGTAGCGGAGCAGGTCGGGCATCCGGTTGGCGTTGTCCAGGATCAGCCGCTCGATGCCCGTGCGCTTGAAGGTTACCGGGGCATTCATCCGCTGGTGGCGGTAGAAGACGAAGGCTCCGAAAAGCCATTCGTAGCGCTCCGTACCCCGCGAACGGAAGACCAGATCCTCGGTCAGGGCGTGTTCGCGGACAGCCTGCCGCAATGTGAAGTAGGGGAGCGGCGTGAAGTCCTGGTCGAGGGTCATCGCATCGTCGATGTACTGGTAGCTGGTGATCGACGAAACACTGTACCGTGCGGCGTCGTAACGCACGGTGAGTCCGTCGCTGACCGACGTGCGGAGATAGCTGCAGGGATCGTTGTAGGCAATCTGCCCGGGGCGGAGGATCGTCTTGCCCTCCTCGATGATCGCCTCGCCGGCGTAGGCATAGGGGTAGCCGCCCTGTTCGAGCCGCGAGAGGGAGAGCGTGTTGTCGAGGCGCAGCCCCCGCCGGTTGTCCCACTGGACCTTCCAGCGGCCTCCGGCCTGCCACTCCCGGTCGCAGGTTTTGTGCGTGTATTCGTTCTCGAAGAAACCGTCCGAACGGGTGTAGAAGCCCGTCACGGAGAACCCTACGTCGGGCAGCGGACGGTAGTAGGTCGAAGCCCGCAGGCGCAGGGTGTTGCCGCTGCCGTATTCGGCCAGTGCGCGCACCCCTTCATAGGCAAGCGGCGAAAGGGTGTAGACATTGACCACTCCGCCCATCGTATTGCGGCCGTAGAGGGTCGACTGCGGGCCCCGCAGCACCTCGATACGCTCGATGTCGGCCAGTTCGGTGTCGAATGCGTTCTTGTTCAGCAGCGGCACGTTGTCGACGTTCAGTCCGATGACCGGCTGGTCGATGCGTGCGCCGAGTCCCCGTACATAGATCGACGAGGTCATGCGTGAACCGTAGTCCGGGGCGTGGAAGTTGGGAACTGCCGTCGAGATCTCCTTCAGGGCGGAGATGCCGCCGCGTGCCACGGCCCGGCTGCCGAGGATCGTCGACGCCACGGCCGTCGACCGCAGGACCGGACCCTGCTTGATGGCCGTCACCTGCACGCGGTCGACCGTGATCGTCGTGTCGGCCCGGTCCGGTTCCGGATCCCCGGCGGCAACGCCCCGCACAGGGCCTGCAAGGCCCGCCAGCAGCGGCAACAACAGGAGAATCGGGCGGATGGGCATCATATCCGGGCGGTGTTTGGTTTGTTTCGCCTGCAAAGATATGCTTTTATTCCGAATGGCGCATCATTCGTGGTGGTAGGGTTCGTTGTTCAGAATGGTGAAGGCGCGGTAGATCTGTTCGGCGAAGATTGCCCGTACGATCTGATGCGAGAAGGTCATGCGCGAGAGCGACAATCTGGCGTCGGCCCGGGCATAGACCTCTTCGGAAAATCCGTAGGGACCGCCGATTACCAGGACGAGCCGTTTTACGCCGCTGTTCATCCGTTTCTGCAACCACTCGGCGAATTCTACCGAGCGGTATTCCGTGCCCCGCTCGTCGAGCAGGGTTACGTAGTCGCCTTCGGCAAGCTGGCGTAGGATCGCTTCGCCCTCGGCCGTGCACTGCTGCCTGATGCTCAGGTTCTTCGTGTTGCGGACGTCGGGCAGGGTCGTCACCGAGAAGCGGCAGTAGCGGTTCACCCGTCGGGCATAGAGCTCGACCAGTGCGGCGATCTCCTGTGAATCGGTCTTGCCGATGACGATCAGTTCGATGTTCATGCCACCCGTTTTGTCTGTGTGCTCCGTCTCTTTCCCGGGGTCCCGGTCCTCAGAGATCGCTGTTCCACTCTCCGGCGGCATCGGCGTAGATCACCGGGCGCGATTTCTCCACCGATTTGAGCCACTGGTAGGCCTTATACATGTTGTATCCGTTGCCCGAAGGCGAGCCCAGTTCGTAGGCCACCACGCAGGTGAAGTTCCGCGAACGGTAGTACATCGCCTTCACCCGTTCGAGGTATTCGTCGACCAGGGCCGGGTCATTCGAGGGCGTGCCGCCCACACGGCGGTCGTCGCGCCGTTCCGGGGCCGAGATGGACGCCCGGTCGATGACGTAGAGACCCAGTTCGTCGCACAACTCGTAGAACCAAACCGGCTGCGGATGACTCGGGCAAATCGTATTCTTGCCCTTGGCCTTCAGGGCCTTGAGCTCCGAGAGGGTGGTTTTGCGGTCTGCGGCGGCATCGTATTCCGCCTTGACGAGCTGCAGTTCCTTGCCCAGGCGCATGAGGCGTCCGTCGACGAGCTCCGTCTTTCCGAATCCGATCTTCAGCGGCATGTACTCCTTGTAGACACCGTTGCGGCGCGTGAAGAGCATGACGCGGTAGAGCGGCGGATTCTTGCTCCCGGACTCCCATTTGTTCTCGTAGGTGTGGTAGATGAACGGGCTGAAGCGCACCGTATCGGTCGAACGGCCCGGGATGGTGATCTCCGTCATGTTGAATTCGAGCAGTTTGCCCTGCGGTGAGTAGATGTCGTAGCCCACGGTGACGGCTTCGTCGTAGTTGTAGGCGTTGCAGGCGACGATCTTCAGGTCGAGCATGCCGAAGTCACGGTCCAGCGAGTCGGGCACGAGGGCAATTTCGAAATCGGCGATCGAACGCCGGTTCTGATAGTAGAGGTAGCTGTTTTCGAAGATCGGACGCTCGGGGTTCGGACCGTCGATCGACATGCGGCGGGCGTGCATCAGCACCCGGAAATTGTTGAGTCCCTGGCGGACGTAGGGCGTGAGGTCGAATTCCGCCGGGGTCAGCGGGTCGTTCACCTCCGCGACGGGTTGGTCGTTGAGCCAGAGCGAATAGCCCGCTCCCGGATTTTCGAGGTGCAGGAAGACCCGTCCGTCGGTCCAGGCGAAGGGAATCTCGACCTTGGCGCCGTAGAATGCCGAGATCTCGCCGGCGGATTCGACGATCAATTCCGGCCGGAAGGACATCCAGTAACCGCCGGCCTCCCGGTTGCGGGCATCGGCGTCGTGGCGGGCGTCGTAGGGAACCACTTCGGTGCGGTAGATGCGGCCGCCTTCGGCCAGCGGTACGGGCGTGGACTCCTCCAGTCCCTGGATTTGGGCCGCGGACGTCAGTATGCAGGCTGTCAGCGCAGCCGTCCATATCGTTCGTTTCATCGTGTGCTGGGTTGTATGACTCGGACAAAGGTACTTTTTTTTTGTCAAATCGCAAATTATGGCTAACTTTGTCAATTCGGAAAAATGTGTGAACTGAATATCCTTATGAAAACGCAGAGAATCGCAGAAATCCTGAAATCGGGAGTCGTGGATACCGACCTGGTTGTCAAAGGCTGGGTGCGCACCAAGCGCGGAAACAAAAACGTGGCGTTTATCGCCCTGAACGACGGGTCGTGCGTGAACAACATACAGGTGGTGGTCGATCTGGCCAAGATCCCGGAAGAACAGCTCAAACCCATTACCACGGGGGCCTGCATCCGGGTTGACGGCCGCTTGGTCGCTTCGCCGGGAGCCGGACAGGGCGTCGAGGTCCAGGCCGAGCGGATCGAGATCTATGGCACGGCCGACCCCGAGACCTACCCGCTCCAGAAGAAGGGGCATTCGCTGGAGTTCCTGCGTGACATCGCCTACCTCCGTCCCCGGACCAATACGTTCGGTGCCGTGCTGCGCATCCGTCACGCCATGGCCTATGCCATCCACGAGTATTTCAACAACCACGGATTCTACTATTTCCATACGCCGATCATCACGGCTTCGGACTGCGAAGGCGCCGGCGCGATGTTCCAGGTCACGACCCTGGATCTGAACAACCCGCCGCGCAACGAGGAGGGAAAGGTCGACTATACGCAGGACTTCTTCGGCAAGTCGTGCAACCTGACCGTCTCGGGACAGCTCGAAGGTGAACTGGGTGCCCTTTCGCTGGGCCGCATCTATACCTTCGGCCCGACGTTCCGCGCCGAGAATTCGAATACTCCGCGCCATGCCTCGGAGTTCTGGATGATCGAACCCGAGGCCGCCTTCTATGACCTGGAGGACAACATGGAACTGGCCGAGGACTTCCTGAAGTACCTTATCCAGTATGCGCTGGACCACAGCAAGGAGGATCTGGAGTTCATGAACAAGATGTGGGACAAGGGCCTGCTCGAACGCCTCAACTTCGTGCTGCACAACGAATTCAAGCGCCTCGACTATACCGAAGGCATCGAGATCCTCAAGGCCTCGGGCCGCAAGTTCGAATTCCCGTGCGACTGGGGTTGCGACCTGCAGTCGGAGCACGAACGCTATCTTGTGGAGGAGCACTTCAAGCGTCCGGTGATCCTGATCAACTACCCGAAGGACATCAAGGCCTTCTACATGAAGCAGAACGACGACGGAAAGACCGTGCGTGCCATGGATGTGCTCTTCCCGGGCATCGGCGAGATCATCGGCGGCTCGGAACGCGAGGCCGATTACGAAAAGCTGAGCCGCCGCGTCAAGGAGCTCGGCATGAACGAACGCGAACTGTGGTGGTACCTCGATACGCGCCGCTGGGGTTCCGCACCCCACTCGGGATTCGGTCTGGGATTCGACCGCCTGCTGTTGTTCGTCACCGGTCTGACCAATATCCGTGACGTGCAGCCCTTCCCGCGTACGCCGCTGCACGCCGATTTCTGATCGCTGAAACGACTGTCGTCCGTGGATGGGAAGTGTGGAGAAACCGACTTTCCGTCCGCAGGGCTTTCGGGATGCCGATCCCGGTTGTGACGGAAGGTTGCGTGCACCGCGGGTGCCGCAGGGCCTTGCGTGGCCCGCATGTGAGATGAAGAGTGTGACCCGAACCCGAAAATGAAGGAGCCAAATGAGAATTTGATTCTTAATTTGGATTCAATATGGCAATCAATCAGAAACAGGTACTCTCGCTTCAGCAGAAGCTCTCTCCGCAACAGATCCAGATGATCAAGCTGCTGGAGTTGCCCACCGTACAGCTCGAGCAGCGCATCAAGCAGGAGATCGAAGACAACATCGTCCTGGAGGAAGAGGAACGCTCCTCCGAGGATGAGGAGCAGCAGCCCCAGGAGATCTCCGTGGACGAATATCTGCGTGAGGACGATACCCCCTCGTACAAGAGCCACATCAACAACTTCTCGAAGGATGACAAGCAGCGTCCGGTCTACCTGACCGAGGGACGTTCGTTGCAGGAGTACCTGGTGGAGCAGTTGGGCTACCGCAATCTCTCGGAGCGGGACATGCGCCTGGCCGTCTATCTCATCGGCAGCATCGACGAGGACGGTTACCTGCGTCGTGACCTGGAGTCCGTGGCCGACGACATCGCCTTCACGGTCGGAATCGAGACCTCGGCCGAGGAGCTGGAACGGATCCTGGGTATCATTCACGAACTGGAGCCCGCCGGAATCGGAGCCCGGGACCTGCGTGAATGCCTCTTGTTGCAGATGTCCCAGATGCCCGTCAATACGCGGTCACGACGTCTGGCCCGGCGGATCCTCACGAACTATTTCGACGAATTCGTCAAGAAACACTACGAAAAACTGATGGCCCGGTTGCAGGTTTCGGAGGAGGATTTCCGTGAGGCGATCGCCGAGATCCGACGCCTCTCGCCCAAACCCGGCAACCTCTATGCCGAGGGCGGGACCGATACCACACCCTACATCATCCCGGATTTCATCCTCGATTGCCAGGACGGGCGTTTCAATCTCTCGATGAACTCCGGCAATGTCCCCGAGGTACGGGTCAACCGGCGCTATGTGGAGATGCTCCGGGACATGGTGGGAGCCGACGGGAAGGTCAAGGAGCGGGACCGGGAAGCCCTCCAGTTCGTGAAGAGCAAGATCGACTCCGCAAAGTGGTTCATTTCGGCCATCAAGCAGCGTCACGATACGCTGATGCGTACGATGCAGGCCATCCTGGACTACCAGCAGGAGTATTTCAGGGACGGCGACCGCTCGAAACTCCGTCCGATGATCCTCAAGGACATTGCCGACCGCACGGGGCTCGACGTCTCGACGATCTCCCGCGTGGTCAACAGCAAGTACGTCCAGACGCAGTTCGGAATCATTCTGCTCAAATCGCTCTTCTCGGAGGCCATGCAAACCGATTCGGGCGAGGAGGTTTCGAGCTATGAAATCAAGAATATCCTCCGTCAGTGCATCGACGAGGAGGACAAGCGCCGCCCGTTGACCGATGAAACGCTGATGGACATCCTCAATTCGAAGGGCTACCGCATCGCCCGGCGTACGGTGGCCAAATATCGTGAAATGCTCGGAATCCCCGTGGCCCGGCTGCGCAAGCAGATCTGAACCTTGCCGTGCCTGACGCCCGCCCTCCGATTAACGTCCGAAACGATGAATTACCGCAAAATTGCCAATATCCTCTCCTGGGCCCTGCACCCGTTTCTGCTGCCGGTCTATCTGATGGCGGTGCTGCTCACGATGACCGCTTTCGCTCATTATTCGGCCGGTGTGAAGTTCTATTTGCTGTGGGTTGTGGCGCTCTACGCGATTATCATCCCCTTTCTGGTGCTTGGAGTCTTGCGCTCGCTGGGCCGCATCTCCGACTTCCGGGTTGACAACCGGCGTGAACGCCTGTTGCCCCTGCTGGTCGGGACGATCTGCTACGTGCTCTGCGCCATTACCTTTGCGAAGATCCCCTCGGCCATCTTTCTGCGCAAGTTCATGCTCGCGGCGGCCTGTTGCGAGGCAATGTGCCTTGTGGTGTCGCTTCGTTGGAAGATCAGCCTCCACCTGACCGGGATGGGGGCCATTGTGGCCTTGCTCGTGGTGATGAACATCGTCGGGGTGGGGAATATGCTGCTCCCGTTGGGTGTGGCGATCCTCGGGGCCGGGGCGCTCGCTTCGGCAAGGCTCTATCTGGGATGCCACAACCCCTGGCAGGTGGCGGCCGGATTCTTCGGGGGGTTCTGTGTGGCACTGCTTGCCGTACTTTTCCTGTGACGGAGCGGCGCCGCTCTTGGCCGCTTGTCTGCTTGGAATGTGAAAAAACCGGTTCTCTGCATCAGAGAACCGGTTTTTCCGTATCGGGTCAGACCCTTGCTCCGGGTCTTTTCCGTTAGACGCAACCCTGGGCGAGCATGGCATTGGCGACCTTCATGAAACCGCCGATGTTGGCTCCTACCACGTAGTTGATGTATCCGTCGGGCTCCGTACCGTACTGGACGCAAACCGAGTGGATGTTCTTCATGATCGACTTCAGCTTGGCATCCACCTCTTCGGGGCTCCAGGTGATACGCATCGAGTTCTGGGTCATCTCCAGTCCCGAGGTGGCCACACCGCCGGCATTGGCGGCCTTGCCCGGCGCGTAGAGGAGTTTGTGCTGCTGGAAGATCTTGATGGCTTCGGGCGTCGAGGGCATGTTGGCGCCTTCGGCCACGCAGATGCAGCCGTTGTCCACGAGCATCTGGGCCTCGTCACCGTTCAGCTCGTTCTGCGTGGCGCACGGCATGGCGATGTCGCACTTCACGCTCCAGGGCCGTTCGCCCGGATAGTAGGTGGCCGACGGATAGTGCTCGGCATACTCCTTGATACGTCCGCGGAAGATGTTCTTGAGTTCCATGACGTATTCCAACTTTTCGGGGCTGATGCCTTCGGGATCGTGGATGTATCCCGACGAGTCGGAGAGCGTGACGACCTTGGCTCCGAGTTCGGTGGCCTTCATGCAGGCATACTGGGCCACGTTGCCCGATCCGGAGATGCAGACGGTCTTGCCCTGGAACGAATCGCCGCGCGTGGCGAGCATCTCCTGGGCGAAGTAGCACGTTCCGTATCCCGTTGCTTCGGGACGCAGCGGGCTGCCGCCCCAGTCGCGGCCCTTGCCGGTGAGCGTTCCGGTGAACTCGTCGCGCAGGCGCTTGTACTG
>CALUIG010000001.1 GCA_944320625.1 uncultured Alistipes sp. | reverse complement strand
TTCGGACAGGTCATCGAGGGGCTGGACGTGATCGACGACATCCGCCGCGGGGACCGGATCCTCACGATCCGCATCGTCCGGGAGTAAGATCTCGATATCAACGGCAGGCCCTTGACACAAAATGTCAAGGGCCTGCTTCATATATTGGTATTTCAGATACCTATTCTTCTTTGGGGACCAGCATAAAGAAACTGCTGATCTCCTGCTGATCCAAAGCCTGACGAACGTTAAACCGCTTGACCTGAGGCTCATATCCGGACTTCACGACCTTGATTTCAATTTGCACATCGCGAGAATTTTCGTAGGTTAAGCCCAGGATATTAAACGATCGGGTCTCTTCATAAGGCGTCGTCATCAGATAGGTTTCATTGGTATTCTTTACGACAGCCGGGATACTTGAAAGCACACGATAAAACACCCGAGCGCCCTGCGGATCGGAATCGATCGCCCAACGGATGATTGTTTTTTCGAGAGCAGTTTGCCCTGGAGTATCCCTGCTGACATGTTTCCTCGCTTCACCTTTCGGGATCGACGTATCGGAATAGAGTTTTGCGGCTTCCGCCGCTTCTCTCAATGCCGCAGCCTGCATGGCCTGCATCAGCGCCTGATTGCTTCGTTTGAGCGTTTTTTTCGAAGCGCCGCAAGAGGAGAGTGTCAAAGCGGCTGAAAGAATGGCGATTGTTGAGATGAGATGTTTCAAGTTCATGTTAGTCAATAAAATGTGCCTGTCCCTGGCGTAAACTCTATGGGTGCGGAAGACACATAAAAAACGTGGGACAATATTTTTGTTTTGGTCGCTAAGGTCTTCCACAACCCGTACCCCCAATAACAGAATAAAGCCCACGTGAAAACACGTGAGCGTCAAACTTTATTCCTAGGGGTCTTGTAAAGTGGAAGTTTAAGCGACCGGAATAAAAATAACGCTTTTTATATGTCGTGTGCCATTATGGCACGAAAATCTCAATTACGGATTCTTTATGGTCTCTTCATAGACTATGGGGGGTTGAAAGGTTAATATATGGACAAAAGTAGGTAAAAACTTTGAAAAATCCATAGATTAGCCCCTTTTTCTTCGGTCTGAGCGGAAGCAAAAGGGCGAGGAGTCAAGCAAAGCCGCCACTCCTTGCTCGGGAGTGGCGGCTTTGTAACGAATGCAGACCGTTGGGATTATTTCCCGAATGCGGCCTTGATCTTGTCGGTTGCCTTCTTGAGCAGCTCCTCGGGGCAGCAGAGCGTGATGCGGATGTACCGCTTGCCCTCCGAACCGAAGATGGCACCCGGGGTCAGGAAGACGTCGGTCTTCTCCATCACCTCGTCCGAGAACGAGAAGCTGTCGCCCTCGTAATCCTCGGGGAGTTCAGCCCAGACGAAGAGCCCGGCCTGATGCTCGCGGTAGTGGCAGCCCAGGGCATTGAGCAGTTCGTAGGCCTGGCGTTCACGTCCGTAGTAGATCTCGTTGAGCTCCTTGTACCACTCCTCACCGAGCGAGAGTGCGGTCTCCGAAGCGGCCTGAATGGGGTAGAACATTCCGGAGTCCATGTTGCTGCGGAAGGTCATGACGTCTTTGAGCCACTCGGCCTTTCCGACGAGCACGCCGACGCGCCATCCGGCCATCGAGTGCCCCTTGGAGAGGGAGTTGAGTTCCAATGCGACCTCCTTGGCGCCCTCGACCGCCATGATCGACAGGGGCCCTGCCGAGTTGCGGATGAAGCTGTAGGGGTTGTCATGCACGATGAGGATGTTGTGCTTGGCCCCGAAATCGATGATCTTCTCGAAGAGCTCCATCGAACCGACCTGCCCGGTGGGCATGTTGGGGTAGTTGACGAGCATCATCTTCACGCCGTCGAGTCCGGCCTTTTCGATAGCCTCGAAATCGGGGTAGAAGTTGGTCTGCTTGTTGAGCGCATAGGGGACCATGACACCCCCGGCGAGTTTCACGCCGGCCGAATAGGTCGGATACCCGGGGTTGGGGACGAGGACCTTGTCTCCGGGATTGAGGAACGTCATGCAGATGTGCATGATACCCTCCTTGGAACCGATCAGGGGATATACCTCGGACTTGAAGTCGAGGTCGACGTGATACCA
Source organism: uncultured Alistipes sp. (assembly GCA_944320625.1). Classification (GTDB taxonomy): domain Bacteria; phylum Bacteroidota; class Bacteroidia; order Bacteroidales; family Rikenellaceae; genus Alistipes. The sequence goes on along the minus strand of CALUIG010000001.1, from coordinate 74,271 downwards.
TTTCTTATACCAGTCGGCAAATGCTTTGCGGAGGATGGGTTCGCCCTGATAGGACATGTACTTGTGTACATCGGGTCTTTGCGCCTCTTTGGCCAGGCGGTCGATGACGGACTGGTGGGGCGGAAGGTCGGGGCTTCCCATGGCAAGTTTTACGATCTGGCGACCGGTTGCCGCCTCGATCTCGGCGATTTCACGCAGACGGCGCGAAAAATAGTACTCTCCGATCCCGTCCAGCCTGTGCGAACGGGCAATGTTGACTGCTTTTGCCATATTGTGATAGTTTTGGGGATTATGTACTTTTGGCAAAGATAGGGAATTCGGATGATATTAAAAAATTATAGGAATAAAAAAAGCGGCCCGGGCCGCTTTTTTGTTATAACGCAAACAGAATAAATATCTGGGCGGTGAGGACCCTGAGGAACATGACCATGGGGTAGACGGTCGAATATCCTACCGCGGGCATGTCGTTTCCGGCCAGGGCGTTGGCATAGGCGAGGGCGGGGGGATCGGTCGTGGATCCGGCGATCAGACCGATCAGGGTGTAGTAGTTCATCTTGAGCCAGAGGCGGGCGATGAGGGCGACGATGAGGATCGGGACGACGGTGATGATGAATCCGTATCCGATCCAGCGGTATCCGCCGTTGACGACGGCCTCGGCGAATCCGTCCCCGGCTCCGATTCCGACCGCGGCGAGGAACAGGGCGATCCCGACCTCCCGCAGCATGAGGTTGGCGCTGGCCGTGGTGTAGGTGACCAGGTGGAAGTGGGTTCCGAAACGCCCGATGAGGATGGCGACGATCAGCGGGCCGCCGGCCAGTCCGAGTTTGACGGGCTGGGGGACATTCAGCAGGGGGATCGATCCGAGGAGCACTCCGAGTGCGATTCCGACGAAGATGGTGATCAGATTCGGGTGGTCGAGTTTCTTGAGGGAGTTTCCGAGGACGTCGGCGACCTTGGCCACGCCTTCGGCGGGTCCGACGACCATCACGCGGTCTCCGACCTGGAGTTCGAGTCCCTGATAGGGGATCAGATCCATACCTGCACGGTTCACGCGGGTGATCGTGATGCCGTACTTGGTGCGCAGGCGGAGGTCGGAGAACTTCTTGCCGTTGATCGAGGATTTGGTGATCAGGATCCGGCGGGAGATGAGTTCGGCATTGGGGGTATTGTTTCCCCAGTCCTCGTCGGTGAGCTCGACGCGGTTTCCGAGGAAGGCCACGACGGCCTCGACATCCTCGGCCTGGCAGATCACCCAGAGACGGTCTCCGAGATGGATCGGCGTGTCGGCATCGGCCATCGTGATGCTGCCGTCGGGGTGCATCACGCGGGAGATGACGAACTGCCGGTTTACCAGGTCGCGGACGTATTCGACACTGCGGCCGTCGATGATGCGGTTTGTGAACTCCACGGAGACCTTTTCTGCGAGTTTGTGTTCGTTGGCGAGTTCGGCCAGACCTTCGTCCTCCTTTTTGAAGTCGACGCGCAGGGCGTAGCGGATGAAGATCATCGAGAGGATGATTCCGACGACGCCCAGGGGGTATGCCACGGCATAACCGAGGGCGACGGTCGGGTCATTGATTCCCGAGGCGTCGGCATAGGCCTGCTGTGCGGCGCCGAGTCCGGGGGTATTGGTGACGGCTCCGGAGAGGATTCCGACCATGGTGGGAATGGGGGTTCCGGTTGCGAGGTGGATGATGTAGGCGGTGAGGACGCCGAGCAGGACGATGGCCGTGGCGCAACTGACGAGCGTCACGCCTCCGTGTTTGAATGCGGCGAAGAATCCGGGTCCGACCTGCAGACCGATCGAGAAGACGAAGAGGATGAGTCCGAACTCCTGGACGAAGTGGCGGACCTCGTTGTCGACGGTCATTCCGAAGTGGCTGGCGATGATTCCGACGAAGAGGATCCAGGTGATTCCGAGCGAGACGCCCTTGATCTTGATCTTTCCGAGGAGGATGCCGAGGGTGATGACCAGCGCGAAGGTCAGCACGGCATGCGCGATGCTGTTTCCGAAGAAGAGGGAATACAACCAGTCCATAGTTTCAGCCCGAAGAGTTTACGAGGATTTCCGCAAAAGTAGTGTTTTTGCAGAAATTTTAGAAACTTTTCGGTCCGATTTTTTCCGGCATGAACAAATCAGTACAGATAGCGCTCCATGAGGGGCATCAGCAGGGCAGTAGCCAGACCCATCAGCGCCATGGCCAGACCGCTCAAGGCACCCTCGACGGCGCCGATTTCGATGGCGCGGGCGGTTCCGATTCCGTGAGCTGCGGCCCCGAGTGCAAATCCGCGGGCTTCGGGGTCACGGACACCGCACTTGCGGAGAATCCACTCCCCGAAGATGCTTCCGAAGATCCCGACGCAGAAGACCACCACGGAGGTGACGGAGACATTCCCGCCCAGCGGTCCGGCGACCGACACGGCAATCGGAACGGTGACGGATTTCGGGGCGATGGAGTTCAGGATCTGGCGTTCGGCGCCGAATGCCATGGCGATGTAGACGACGCTGAGCACGCCGACGACACACCCGGCGAGGGTGGCTACCCCGACGGGCAGCAGACTGCCGCGCAGGCGTTCGACCTGTTCGTAGAGAAGATAGCCGAGAGCGACGACCGACATGCCGAGGGCGAAATTGAGCGCTCCGGTGGCCTGCTGGTAGCGGGGGTAGTCGATACCCGTACACTGGAGGAAGACGATCACCGAGACAAAGGTCAGCAGCACGGGGTGGAGCAGGGGCAGGTGCGTGCGGCGATAGATGAGCCCGCCGAGGCAGTAGAGGCCGACGGTGAGCGTCAGCAGAAAGAGGTCTGACGAGAGAAACGTGTGGTCAAGCATCGTGGCGGAGGTGTTTGATATGACGGAGGCGGGCCCTTCGGTTCAGACTCTGAAAGGTCTTTCCGGCGACGAGCAGCACGAGGATCGTGGAGACGATTCCGGAGACGAGGATGGCCCAGAGGTTTTCGAGGATGACGCGGTAGGAGTCCATGAGCCCGACGCCGTAGGGTACGAAGAAGAGGGCCATGGCGCCGAGCAGGAACTTGGCGGCGGGGCGTACGGTTTCGGCCTTGACCCAGTGCAGGCAGAGGGATGCGAAGAGGAGGATCATGCCGATGATGTTCCCGGAGACATAGCCTCCGGTGAGCAGGCTCAGGGCATTTCCCACGAGCCAGAAAAGCAGGATAAAGAAGAGTCCGGTCATAGGATCGAGCAGATTCGTTCGTACGGTTTTTCCACGCCGAAGCCGACTCGCAGGGGGAGCCGGCTTCCGGGGATCCGCCGTTTTCGGGCGGCAAATATAAGGCAAGCGGGAAGGAATCGCAAATTTATTTTCATTTCCGTCCTTTCAGCGGGCACTGCGTCGAGCTGCACGAGGCGCAACCACCCCTGCGGCGCCCGCAGAGCAGCCTCCAGAACCATCCGACGGCCACCGCCACGGCAAGGAGGACGATTCCTCCGGCCACCCACTCCTGCCAGTCCATCGATCAGAAGATACGGGCTACGTGATAGACGATCCAGGCGATGACCCAGGCGACGGCCGTGTTGTAGAGGATCGACGCTACGGCCCATTTCCACCCGGCTTCGGTGCCGATCGCCACGACCGTGGCGATGCAGGGGACGTATAGCAGGATGAAGACCAGGAATGCCAGGGCCGCGGCCTTCGAGAAGTCTCCGCTGGCCAGCAGGCGCTGCGAGAGGGATTCGATCTCCTGCTCATCCGAGAGCTCCGGCTCCTGTGCTCCCGCCGCATCCGCCACCACCATCGAGGTCGGGGCGTCCGCACCGCCGATGACTCCGATGGTTTCGGGCGTCAGCGCCCCGGCTTCCGGCCGTATCCCGGTCGCATCTGCCGCTTCGACAGCCCCGTTTTCAGCGTCCGAAGGCTGTGCGAGGCCGCCCTCGGCGTAGAGCACGCCGAGCGTCGAGACGACAATCTCCTTGGCGGGGAGTCCCGACAACAGCGCCACACTGGCCTTCCAGTTGAATCCGAGCGGAGCGAACACCGGTTCGCACCCTTTTCCGATGCGTCCGAGGTAGGAATTCTCGTAGTGGGCCTCGCTTCCGGCGTGTTCATCGGTGCGGGGGTAGTAGCTCAGGGCCCAGACGATGACCGATGCGATGAGGATCATGCCGCCCATCTTCTTGAGATACTGTGCACACTTGTCCCACATGTGCGAGAGGGTGGTTTTCCAGGTCGGGAGGCGATAGGGCGGGAGTTCCATGACGAAGGGGGTCTCGTCCACGGGGAAGAGGAATCTTCGCATGAGGCGTGCGGTGACGACGGCCAGCAGGACTCCCAGCAGGTAGAGTCCGAGCATGACGCTCCCGGCATTCGCCGGGAAGAAGGTGGCCGTGAGCAGGATGTAGATGGGAATCCGGGCGCTGCACGACATGAACGGCGTGATGAGGATGGTGATCAGCCGGCTGCTGCGGCTCTCGATGGTTCGGCAGGCCATGATGGCGGGGACGTTGCACCCGAACCCCATGATCAGCGGGATGAACGACTTTCCGTGCACGCCGATGCGGTGCATGACGCGGTCCATGATGAATGCGGCGCGTGCGAGGTATCCGGAATCCTCCATGAAGGCGATGAAGAGGTAGAGGATCATGATGTTCGGGAGGAAGACGATGACCGATCCGACGCCGCCGATGATTCCGTCGACGAGCAGGTCCCGCAACGCTCCGGAGGGCATCAGCGTATCGACCCCCGCACCGATCCATCCGACCAGGGCGTCGATCCACTCCTGGGGGTATGCGCCGAGCGTGAACGTGCACCAGAACATCAGTCCCATCAGGGCGAAGAAGATCGGGAACCCCCAGAGTTTGTGGGTGACGAAGGTGTCGATCAGGGCCGTAGCCGAGACCTCTTCGTTCTTGCCGGGGGTGAAGGTCTCCTTCAGGGCGCCCTGGATGAATCCGTATTTCTGGTTGGCGAATGCCGTTTCGACATCCTCGCCCAGGGCGTCGGCGATGCGCTTGGCCTCGCGGTCGCGGATCTCGGCCCAGACGGGATAGCGTTCACAGCCCTGCAGGGCCTCTTCGGCCTGGGCGTCGCGTTCGAGCATCTTCATGGCCCAATATCGGGGCGGGAAAGCCTTGGGCAGTTCGTCGCGGTGGAGGCTCATGTCACCGTTGAGTTTGCGCAGGCTCTCGTCGATGACCGGCCCCATGTGGATATGGATGTGGCGGACGCGCTCGTCGCGGTTTTCGTACACATCGATCACCGTATCGAGCAGTTCGTTGATACCCTTGTTGTTGCGGGCCTCGACCGGAACCATCGGCACACCCATCATGCGGCCCAGACTGTCGTAGTCGAGCCGGGCGCCGCTGGCCTGGAGCTCGTCGAACATGTTCAGCGCCACGACCATCCGGGGATTGATGTCGATGAGTTCGGTGGTGAGATAGAGGTTCCGCTCGATGTTCGAGGCGACGACCGAGTTGATGACCACGTCGGGGGTTTTCGTGGCGAGGTGCTTCCGCACGTAACGCTCTTCGGGCGTATAGGCCGACAGGGCGTATGTTCCGGGCAGGTCGGTGATTTCGAAGCGGTAGCCGCGGTAGAGGCAGGATCCGCTTTTGGCACCTACGGTCACGCCGCTGTAGTTTCCCACGTGTTCGTGTCCGCCCGATATGGCGTTGAAAAGGGAGGTCTTACCGCTGTTGGGATTTCCGACCAGGGCCACGGCAATGGTGCGGCTCTGCTGCGAGAGGACCTTTTCGATCGAGTCGCAGCCGTCGTCCTCCTCGGCCGGGATCTCTGCGGGATCGGCGAGGGGGGCATCTCCGGCGGAACCCTTTGCGGTATCGGCGGCCCGGCGGATCCGTTCGGCCCGGCGTGCGAGGTATTCGTCGGCTTCGGCATCGGAGAGCACCTCGACCATGTCGGCCTCGCTGCGGCGCAGCGAGATTTCGTATCCCATGATCCGGTATTCGATCGGGTCCTTGAGCGGGGCGTTCAGGATCACTTCGACGCGCTGTCCGCGAACGAAGCCCATCTCCATGATGCGGCGTCGGAATCCGCCGTGTCCCATGACCTTGACGATCGTGGCGGACTCACCGCTTTTGAGGAAGGATAGACGCATGTTTCTGGTATCGGTTTGGCGCTCAAAAATACGACATTCTTCGGACATAGACAATCCCAATTTGTGAGTAGGGCGCATTTGTTGCATTGATTTTCCGGGAGGTCCTTTGTCGGGAGCGTGGCGTTTCCGTATGCGGTGAGGTTGCGTGCTGCGGCCGCTCGGGACCCGTAAAAAGTCCCGATACGGGGCATCTTCCGGGTCACAAGCGGCCCGAAACGGGACTTGGAGGGTCCTCAAAGCATCATTTTTTCGGGAAAATTCGTGATTTTCGAGCTTCGAAAGATGTTGTTTAGAATATTTTTATATCTTTGCGATGATTACAACCCCAAAAACTCCAAAACATTAAAAACGCTAAAACCATGAAAGAGTTAGTAGAAAAAATCAATGCCGAGTTCGAGGTATTTGCTGCCAATGCGGCTGCTCAGGTAGAGAAGAACAACAAGGCTGCCGGCACCCGTGCACGCAAATCCGCACTGGAGCTTTCGAAACTGATGAAGGAATTCCGCAAGGTTTCCGTCGAGGCTTCGAAATAATTCGGACTCTGCCGAAACGAGAAGGGCCGCACCTAACGGGTGCGGCCCTTCTCTTATCACGCCTTCCGTGACGGTCGGACGCCGGAGTCAGGGTTCGATCCCGTACCGGCTGAAAACCTCGAAATCTTCGGGTTTGAGTCCCGTTTTTGCAAAGGGTACGGCTTCGTTGTGGTCGTTCAGATAGAACCGGGGCGCCGTCCGGTCGAAATCGGGGCTGACGAGCGAGACCTTCGTCGAGAGATGGCGACCGCGGATCGAAGCCATGTCCGCCATCGTGTGAAAGAGGGCATGGGTCGTAGCCGGCGCCGTTTCATTGGCTTCGGCTGCCGCGACCTTCCCGGGGAAGGCCCGCCGGTAATCCGGCGAGAACCAGGCCAGTGACGCTACATGGAGCTGATAGGCCGTCGTGGTGGGTGAGGCGTGGAGGAAGCGTTCGCGCCGGTCGTCGATCAGGTCTTCGCCGTGGTCCGCACAATAGAGCAGGGCCGAGGCGGTATCCTCGAGAGTCTCCAGGAATTCGATCGTTTCGGCCAGGAAGTGATCCGTATAGAGGATCGAGTTGTCGAAGGCATTCACCAGGATCTGCCGGTGCTGGGGGGCGATCGCCACGTCATCGTCGGGCTGGAAGCGTGCGAATTCGCGGGGATAGCGCTGGTGGTAGCTGAAGTGCGAACCGTAGCAGTGGAGGATGAATAGAATCTTGCGTTGATCGGTCCGGTCGAGGATCTTCTTCATTTCGTCCAGCAGCTGCATGTCCTGCCGCGGGGAGCGGATATAGATCAGGTGGTTGGCATCGCGTGCCAGGTTGTCGATCATGGCCCCCTGCGGCGACTGGTTGGAGATGAACCAGGTGTCGAATCCGGCCTCGTTGAACAGGGCGGGCAGCCCCTTGCGGCGATAGAGCTCCTCGTGTTCATCGGTGGCGACCGACGAGAGGATCAGCGGTACGCTCTTGTGCGTGGTGTTGCTCTGCGTGAGCACGTTCCGGAACACCACGACATCGTTCCGCTCCGCCAGTCGGGGATTCGTCTCCCGTTCATATCCGTACAGCTGCCAGTTCATCGCACGGGCGGCCTCTCCGATGACATAGACGTAGATTTCGCGTTCGGGGAGTTCCGCCGTGCGCAGGGCCTCGAAGGAGAAGCCTTCGGAGGTCTTGTCGAAGTTGTACGACTTGCGGAACTCGGACCCGCTGAGTCCGAGGTTGTAGAGGACGTTGATCGGGAAGATCTCGTCCCGAAGGACGTGCTTCTCCTCGCTGACGCGGTAGGCGGGCCAGAGCGTGAGGAGTCCCAGGGCGAAAACGGCGGCTCCGGTGAGTCCGATATTCAGTCGGGACGTGCGTGTGATGTAGCGTTTGTGTGCGATTTCGCGTGCCGCGAGCCAGAGCAGGGGCAGATAGAGCACGCAGACGAGCACGACGGCCGGATAGATGTTTCCCAACAGTTCTCCGGCCTCTCCGGGGTTTGTCGTGAGGAGGTTGGTGAACATGTCGGTTGCGATGATCGAATTCCCGAACAGGTACAGCAGGACGATCTGGAAGGCGCAGAAGAAGATGAAGGGGAAGGCTAACCAGATCATCACGCCGGATCGTCTGAGTGCGACGCTCCACATCATGTAGAATCCCAGCGGGAGGAGGATCAGCGACTCGATGGTCCAGACGGAGTAGGGCTCCGTGTTGGCCAGGACACAGTTGGGGATGATCAGCGCGACGAAGAAATAGACATTCAGCAGCGTGGTGAAACGTCCGCGGGTCTTGACCTTGCGGTGTTTATCATTCCGTATCTTCTCCACAGCCATAAGCGAATCTTCTTAACTTAAAAGGCCTCGTTGATACTCAGCAGGAAACTGTTGGTCTCCTTTCCGAATCCGTAGTCGAGGCGGACATTGACTCTTTTCTTGAATTCCCAGCGGAGACCGAGGCCGTAGTTGGGGAGCGTTTTACCCCAGTCGAAGTCGTGCAGCGAGGGGAATACGTTTCCGGCACCGCCCCAGATGACCCCGCCGATTCGTCTCCAGATCCGCTGTCGGAGTTCGATCTGGAAGGTGATCATGTTGTTGTCGGTGAAGCGTCCGAGGTAGTACCCGCGCATTCTTTGGTTGTCTCCGAGTCTTGCGAGCAGGGGCCAGGGTGTTCCGTCGGAATTGAATTCACCGTAGAGATCCGCGGCGAGGATGGCATCCTTCCAGACGCGTTGGTAGGCATCGGCGGTGACGGTTGTTCTCCAGAGCGTCATTCCGCAGTTTCCGAGTCCTTTCGGGTAGCAGGTCTCCTGGAGGCTCACGTAGACGCCCCGGAAGGGGTTTGGAATGAAATCGCGGCTGTCGTATTCGGCGATGGCCCCGATTCCGGTGGCGGTGTACTGGGTATTCTCTCCAGCGAGGTACTCGGGCCGGGAGAATTTGATTCCCCGCGTATAGTCGAATCCGACCACTCCTCCGATGTAGGTATGGGGGAGTATTTCACGCAGGTAGCGGCCTTCGATCTGAATTCTTTTTTCGGAGTAGGTACTCTTCGGGTTATGGAGTCCGGCGTCGTATCCGATTCCCCAGAAGTCCCGGGGTGCGGAGGTGAAATCCGCGGAGTAGCTGACCCGCTGTTTGTTCTTCGCAAAGATGTTGTTTCCGGAGATTCCGACGGCATAGACCCCCGAGATGTAGACACTGGCATAGAGTGAGACATCGGATGGCGAAGTGATTGAGTCGGTCCGGTCGAGTCGGTAGAGTCCGGCTGCGAGGAGTCCGATTCCGAAGCTTGTGGTCTTCGAGTAGCTGGGGCCTCCGGCGAAGGTGAAGTCTATTTTCTTTTCGAAGGTGCGGTCCGTGGTCGATTCACCGAAGTAGTCGACGATTCGGCGCAGGAAGTTTTTTTTCCGGGGAGCATCCTGCGGCAGCGGGGTATAGGTATAACGGATCGTGTCTCCGTCCGAGACACGGATTCCGGATTCCTGGGCAAATCCGGAGTTGAAGGCTCCCGCGAAAACGATCAGGAGAGCCGGCAAGGCGGATCGGCGCAGCATTCGCTATCGGTACTTCTCGATGGTGTCGTAGAACGCTTTTTTGTCGGCTTCGGAGAGGATTCCCTTGCGGAGGAATACCAGTTCGCCCTCCTTGGATACGATCATCAGTACGAACTGGTTGTTGCAGTCGCCGAGTCCCCAGGCCGAGCTCAGGGTCCGTTCCTGGTCGGCAAGGACGGTGGCACCGTTCTTTGCGGTTCGTTTTTTAGCCATGCTCCGGGCCATTCCGTTGGGGATCATGGGAGCATCCTTGAGGTTCATGACGCCGAATCCGTAGATGTTGTCGCCCTGCGCGCGGTGGTTCTCTTCGAGTTCGAAGGTGAACTCTTCGTTCTGTTTGTGGCGGTCGGGGTCGACGTAGAATATCATGAGGTTCTTTTCTCCGAAATGGGGCAGGGAGGCCGGATTTCCGTCCAGATCGAGCAGTTTGACATTCTGCACCTTGCGGGGAAGTTCCTGAGCGGAGGCCGTGGATAGGGTCAGCGCACCGGCTGCCAATATTGCCCAAAATTTCATCTTCATACGTTCGTTCTCTGTTTTTCGGTTTCCATGGAAAGCAAATCGGGGGCAAAGTTACGATAAATTCTTCGAACATTGGGATGTCGGGCGCTTCTATTGTTGTTCCAAACGTCATTTTTTTCAGTCGAATGAGCCGGAATTTCCCCGAAAACGGGGCTTTGGCGGGTCATTTTTTCCGGAAAGGAGCCTTCTGTTCCCTTTCCGGCGGGGTTTGCGTCCGGGATGTTCCGGATCTCCTCTCCGGAGAGTCCGGGAGGACGAATCCGCTGCTTGGGGAATTCGGTGCGTCCGCAGTCCGGGGCTCCGTCTCATCCCGCACGGCCGAGAGGGTCCCGGAGATTTCGGGCCCGGGAGGCGAATTTTCGGTTGAAATTGTTGGTTCATTCGTTGCCGGGGATTATTTTTGTGCCCATGAAAACACGCATTCTTTTTGTTTGTCTGGGCAACATCTGCCGTTCTCCGGCTGCCGAAGGGATTCTGCGCGACCGGATCGGACGTGCGGGTCTTTCGGAGAGCATCGAGGTGGATTCTGCGGGAACCTACGGCGGTCATCGGGGAGATCTGCCCGATCCCCGGATGCGTCAGGCTGCGGCGCGGCGCGGATATGTTCTGACCCACCGGGCGCGTCAGGTCCGGGAGGAGGATTTCGAACGTTTCGACCGGATTGTCGCCATGGACGACATGAACTACGAGACGCTGCACCGCCTGGCGCCGTCGCGTGCCGCGGCACAGCGGATCTACCGCATGACGGACTTCTGCCGCCACCATCCCGACTGGTCGTATGTCCCCGATCCCTACTACGAAGGGCATGAGGGGTTCGAACTGGTGTTGAATCTGTTGGAGGATGCCTGCGAGGGGCTTCTGGCCGACCTGCAGACGGAAAAAGGGATTTGACCTTCCCGTTCAGAAAGACGACGGGCGCCGGAGAGAATCCGACGCCCGTTTTTTTGTGTTGCGACTTAGAAGTCGAACCCGAAACTCAGACTGTAGGTGTTGTGCAGCAGGGTCTCCTTCCCGGCGAAGAGGTAGGCGAAGTCGAGCCGCAGATGCAGGATGCGTACTCCGGTTCCGATTGACCAGTAGCTCGGATAATAGTATCGCTGTTCGCCGTAGTGGTATCCGGCCCGGAACTGCACGAGTTGCATGAGGTTGTATTCCATGCCGAGGGAGAGTTGGAATCCGCGCACCCCTTTTGGATAGAAGTAGTATCCGAGGTCGGTCCCGACGGTGATTTCGTGGGCATCGGTAAGGAACGTATCGAGAGCGACTCCGGCCGTGAGGTCCATCGGGAGGATGTAGTCGGTCCGATTGAGGTAGGACCCGAGGTTTGCGAGTTTGGCTCCGGCACGCAGGGAGGAGTAACTTCCGATGTTTTCGAGGGGCAGCTGGTAGGCGACGCTCAGGTCTGCGGCCAGGGCGTCTGCCGAGACGTCGGGACGCCGCAGGTGGAGGTAGCGGGCCACGACACCGATGGCCCAACGTTCATTGATGCGGCGTGAATAGCCCATGTCGACAGCCATGTCGTTGTTTCCGCGTTCACGCAGATACTGCCGCCATCCGGCCTGGACGAGATTGGCATGTCCGATCCGGCAGCTGCCCGAGACGGCGTAGTAATCGAACGATCCCTGCCCGTAATAGGAGGATGAGACCTGCGAGGGGGTCATCGAGAACAGGGCGATCGCGGCGTTGTTGTAGATGGCGTGCGAACTTGACAGGGTGGTCATCATCACGCCGCCCATGCCGATGGCTTTGGCATCGGGCGTGGGGAGGGTTGCTTCCTGGGCGGATGCGAATCCGGAAATCAGGGCCGTGGCGGCCAGAAGGGTCACGAATCGTTTCATACGGAGCAAATATATAAAAAGGAGCGCGCAGAAACAAACGAAAAGGAAGTTTTCATCTTGACCGGTCCGAACCGCACCGGTCCAAGTTTACCGGTCAGCGGTGGCAATGGGGCGTTTCAACGCCCCCCCCCTCCGCGGAATGAAAAGGAGCGCCTCCCGCCGTACGGGGAGACACTCCTTTGGTTTGCATCCGGGAGATTCCCGGAGTCATCGCCGCTTTTTAGCAGTTCATGGCGCCGCAGCAGTGGATCACCTGGCCGCTGACATACGACGAGAGATCCGATGCGAGGAACAGGGCGACCTTTGCCACATCCTCGGGCGTACCGCCGCGCCGCAGGGGGATCTGCTTGTACCACTCCTCCTTGACCGAATCGGGGAGTTTGTCGGTCATGTCGGTGATGATGAATCCCGGGGCGATGCAGTTGGCGCGGATTCCGCGGGGTCCCATCTCCTTGGCGATGGACTTGGCCAGACCGATCATCCCGGCCTTGGAAGCCGAATAGTTGCACTGTCCGGCATTACCGCTGACCCCGACTACCGACGACATGTTGATGATCGAACCGCCCTTCTGACGGGCCATGATCGGCGTGACGGCGTGGATGAAGTTGAATGCCGACTTGAGGTTTACGGTGAGCACGGCGTCCCACTGAGCCTCGGACATGCGCATCATCAGTCCGTCCTTGGTGATCCCGGCGTTGTTGACGAGGATGTCGATGCGCCCGAAATCCTTCATGATCTGGTCGATGACCTGATGGGTCTCTTCGAAGTTTGCGGCGTTCGAAGCGTAGCCTTTGGCCTTGACGCCGAGTGCGGCGATTTCGGCCTCGGTAGCCTTTCCGTTTTCGTCGATCACCAGGTCGGTGAATGCGACGTCGGCACCTTCCGATGCGAATTTCAGAGCGATGGCCTTTCCGATACCGCGTGCGGCGCCGGTCACAACGGCCACTTTTCCTTCGAGCAGTTTCATAATCTGACTATTTTTAAGGTATTATAAGCCAATTTTCCGGCACAAAGATAGGAAAAATATCTTACAACGCCCGCCTGCTGAACGAAATTCGGCAAATTTGCTTATCTTTACCGACCGTTATTAAGGATTTCATAACCCAAAAGCAAAACATGAAAAGAGATTCCCGGATTTTCGAATTGATTGGCGAGGAGCGCCGCCGTCAGATGCACGGCATCGAGCTGATCGCCTCGGAGAACTTCGTCAGCGAAGAGGTAATGGAGGCGATGGGCTCTGTGCTCACGAACAAATATGCCGAAGGTTACCCGGCAGCGCGTTATTACGGTGGTTGCGAGGTGGTGGACCAGGTGGAGCGCCTGGCCATCGAGCGCATCTGTGAACTCTACGGAGCGGAGTGGGCGAACGTGCAGCCGCACTCGGGAGCCCAGGCCAACATGGCGGTCTTTTTCGCATGCCTGCAGCCGGGCGATACCTTCATGGGGCTGGACCTCGCACACGGCGGACACCTTTCGCACGGTTCGCCGGTGAACATGTCGGGCAAGTATTTCAAGGCCGTTGGCTACCAGTTGGACGAGGCGACCGGAATGATCGACTACGACGCGATGGAGCGCAAGGCGCTGGAGTGCCGCCCGAAACTGATCGTCGGAGGGGCTTCGGCCTATTCGCGCGAGTGGGACTACAAGCGCATGCGCGAGATTGCCGACAAGGTAGGCGCGCTGCTGATGGTGGACATGGCCCATACGGCGGGACTGATCGCAGCGGGTCTGCTGGAAAATCCGGTAAAATACGCCCATATCGTGACCTCGACGACGCACAAGACGCTGCGCGGGCCGCGCGGCGGCATCATCCTCATGGGTAAGGACTTCGAGAACCCGTGGGGTCTGACGACGCCGAAGGGTGCCGTGAAGATGATGTCTCAGATCCTCAATTCGGCGGTCTTCCCGGGCATCCAGGGTGGTCCGCTGGAGCACGTGATCGCCGCGAAGGCCGTAGCCTTCGGCGAGGCGCTGCAGCCCGAATACAAGGAGTACCAGCGCCAGGTGCAGAAGAACGCCGCAGCGATGGCCGCAGCCTTCACGAAGCGGGGCTACAAGATCGTTTCGGGGGGTACGGACAACCACCTGATGCTGGTTGACCTCCGGACGAAGTTCCCCGAACTGACGGGCAAACTGGCCGAGAAGTGCCTTGTGGCGGCCGACATCACGACGAACAAGAACATGGTGCCGTTCGACACGCGCTCGCCGTTCCAGACCTCGGGCCTGCGCTTCGGAACGCCGGCCATCACGACGCGCGGACTGAAGGAGGAGCAGATGGTCTATATCGTCGGACTGATCGACCGGGTTCTGAATGATCCGGAGAACGAGGAGAACATCGCCGCCGTGCGCAAGGACGTGAATGCGCTGATGGCAAACTATCCGCTCTTTGCCTGGTAGGAACGCGATGGAAGAGGTCCTGGATTTTCTGCGTCGGTTGTCCGAGAACAACGACCGGGATTGGTTCGACGCCCACCGGACGGAGTGGACGCACGTCAAGGGCGTGTGGGCGGCCTTCACGACGCGGCTGATCGAGGGAATTGCGACGTTCGAACCCTCGGTGCGAGGACTGCGGCCGCAGGACTGTACCTACCGCATCGCCCGGGACACGCGCTTTTCGACGGACAAACGTCCCTACAAGAGCTGGCTCGGGACGTTCGTGGCACCGCGGGGCAAGAAGTCGGGCTATGCGGGCTACTACTTCCACGTCGAACCGGCTGGCGACGGCCTTCTGGGCAATCACCTGCTGGCTGCCGGGGCGGTCTGCATCGAACCCCAGGTCCTGCGTTCGATCCGCGAGGAGGTGCTGGACCACGGGGCCGAGATGATGGAGTCGATCCGCCGGGCCCAAGGCTTTGGCCTCGACACGACGAACCGCCTGAAACGGGTCCCGACGGGTTTCCCGGCGGAGAGTGAATTCGCCGATCTGCTCAAACAGAAGGATTACTGCCTGGAGAAACCGGTTTCGGAGGCGTTCGTGCTGAGTGCCGACCTTCCGGAACGTCTCGTGGAGGAGTTCCGCCTTACGAAACCCTTTATCGATCAGCTGAACCGGGCGATCCAGTACGCCTACGAGGAGATGTAATTCTCCGGTTGCATAAAGAGAGAGGTCGATCCCGCAATGGGACCGACCTCTTCTCTTTTGCTTTTTGCTGCGGCCGGCTGCGGAAAGCGAGCCCTTCCGCTGCACGCCTTCCGCCTGCGATCATCCCGCCCCTCGGCCGCGGCCGACCTATTCGACCGTCACCGACTTGGCCAGGTTGCGGGGCTGGTCGACGTTGCGGCCCTTGTAGACGGCGATGTAGTAGGCCAGCAGCTGCAGGGGCACCGACACGACGATCGGCATGAGGCATTCGGTAATGACCGGGACCTCGATCACGTAGTCGGCCGAGCGTCGCACCTGTTCGTCGTCGCGGGCACAGACGGCGATGATCCGGCCTCCGCGGGCCTTGATCTCCTCGATGTTCGAGGCGGTTTTCTCATAGGTATGGTCGGGGGTTGCGATGGCCACGGTGGGCATTTCGGCATCGATCAGGGCAATGGGACCGTGCTTCATCTCGGCGGCGGGGTAGCCTTCGGCATGGATGTAGGAGATCTCCTTGAGTTTCAGGGCACCTTCGAGGGCCGTGGGGTAGTTGTAGCCGCGTCCGAGGTAGATGAAGTTGCGGGCATAGGTGAAGATCTTCGAGAGGTCGGCGATCTGCGGGGCGACCTTCAGCACCTCTTCGAGGGTCTCGGGCAGGCGGAGCAGCGCCGCGGCCACTTCGTGATAGTAGGCTTCGGATACCGTACCCTTTTCGTGCCCGATGGCCAGGGCGAGCATCGCCATGACGGTCACCTGCCCGGTGAAGGCCTTCGTGGAGGCGACTCCGATCTCGGGCCCGACGTGGATGTAGGCTCCGGAGTCGGTGGCCCGGGCGATGGAGGAGCCGACGGCGTTGCAGATCCCGAAGACGAAGGTCCCGGCCTTGCGGGCCAGTTCGACGGCCGCCAGGGTGTCGGCGGTTTCGCCCGACTGCGACACGGCGATGACGATGTCATCCTCGCGGAGAATGGGGTTGCGGTAGCGGAATTCCGAGGCATACTCCACCTCGACCGGAATGCGGCAGATTGACTCGATGAGATGCTCACCGATGAGCGAGGCGTGCCACGAGGTTCCGCAAGCCACGAAGATGATCCTCCGGGCCTGGAGAAAACGGTCGCGGTGGTCGATCACGCCGGATAGTTTCACCTCGCAGGTCTCGGGGTTGATCCTTCCGCGGATGCAGTCGACCAGCGTCCGGGGCTGTTCATAGATCTCCTTGAGCATGAAATGGGGGTATCCACCCTTTTCGAGCTGGGAGATCGAGAGTTCGAGTTTCCGGATGTCGATCCGGGCGTCGTGGTTGTCGAGCGTGAGGACCTTGAGCGGGGCGTTGCGGTCGATGACGGCGATCTCCGCATCGTTCACATAGACGAAATCCCGGGTGTATTCGATGATCGAGGCGGCGTCCGACGAGAGGAAATACTCCCCGTCGCCGATTCCCACGACCATCGGACTGCTCTGCCGGGCTGCGATGATCCGGTTGGGATTTCCCCGTTCGATCACGGCGATGGCATAGGCCCCGACCACCTGGCGGAGTGCCTGGCGCACGGCTTCGAGCAGCGGACAGCGGTTCGTCGTACGGATGTACTCGATCAGGTTGACCAGGACTTCGGAATCGGTGTTGCTGCGGAACGTGTATCCGTTTTCGATGAGAGCCTCCTTCAGGACGCGGTAGTTTTCGATGATCCCGTTGTGAATCAGGGCGATTTCTCCGGATTCGGAGCAGTGGGGATGGGCGTTTGCGTCATTCGGTTCGCCGTGTGTTGCCCAGCGTGTATGGGCGATTCCGATGGAACCCGCGAGCTCCTTTCCCTGAATGAAATGCTCCAGATCGGAGACTTTGCCCTTGCATTTGAAGACGTTGAGTTCCCCTTTTTCGTTGATCAGCGCCACTCCGGCGCTGTCATAACCCCGGTATTCGAGGCGGTGCAACCCTTTGATCAGAATCGGCGACGCCTCGCGCCATCCGACATAACCGACGATTCCGCACATGTATCATTCGAGAATTAATCGGACGGCAAGATAAGAAAATTTTTTAATAACCGGACACAAAGAGGGCGGGAAATCATTCCCGCCCCTGAAATCCGTCCGACAAGAGGCTTCTGCGGCCCTTATCGCATTCGTCACCGGACGAAACGCCGCATTTCGGCGACCAGTTCCGGAGCTCCGGCGAGGATCGAGACGCCGCGGTCGGGCCTCAGCCGTTCGACGATGCCCCCGGCTTCCACGACGATGCGCTCTCCGGCACAAATATCCCACTCGTGCAGGGCCAGTTCCCAGAAACCGTCGATCCACCCGGCCGCCACGGCACAGAGGTCGTAGGCTGCCGAACCCATGCGCCGCAATCCCCGGATGCGGGGCAGCAAGCGTGCGACGTTGTCGCAGTTGTTGTCCGGGTTTACATCCTTGTCGTAGGGGAATCCCGTGGCAAGGACCGCGGCCCCGAGGTTCTCTTTCCGTGTGACCCGGATCCGCCGGGGCTTCAGCCCGCGATACGAGAGCCAGGCCCCACCGCCCTTCACGGCCGTGTACAACTCGTCCAGACAGGGGGCGTAAACCACTCCGACGACGGTCTCCCCGTGCTGCTGCAAGGCGATCGAGACGGCGAAGACGGGCAATCCCTGGCTGTAGTTGGTCGTTCCGTCCAGCGGGTCGACCACCCAGCGGTATTCGCTGCCGGCATTGCCGCGTTCCCCGCCCTCTTCGCCCAACAGGGCGTGAGAGGGCCATCGCTCCGCGATGCGGCGACCGATCAGCGCTTCGCACTCCTTATCGATGCGCGTCACCACGTCGTAGAGGTTGGATTTGGTCTCGACGCCGAGGTCGCCGCTTCGGAACGCGGCAAGTTGGATAGCCCCGGCCTCGCGGGCCACGTCGACGGCAAAATCGAGAAACTCTTCGTACATGGGATTTAGCGGCTTTCGGCGAAATACTTGTAGAAGAGCGGAATGGTCTCCACGCCGCGTTCGAACTGTTCGAGTCCGAAGCTCTCGTTCGGGGAGTGGATGGCATCCTCGGCGAGCCCGAATCCGATCAACAGGGACTTGATGCCCAGAATCGACTCGAACCCGCTGATGATCGGAATCGACCCTCCGGAATAGAAGGGCAGCGGTTTTTTGCCGAATGTCTCCACGATGGCCTTCTCGGCGGCCTTGTAGGCGGGCATGTCGGTCGGTGCGACGTAGGGCATTCCTCCGTGCAGCGACTTCACGACAACCTTCACGCTCTTGGGCGCGATCTTCCGGAAGTGGCGTTCGAAGAGCTTCGAGATCTTGCGGTAGTCCTGATTCGGGACGAGCCGCATGGAGATCTTGGCCGAAGCCTTCGACGGGATGACGGTCTTGGTTCCCTCACCGGTGTATCCGCCCCAGATCCCGTTTACGTCGAGCGACGGACGCACGCCCGTCCGTTCGAGCGTCGTGTAGCCGGCCTCGCCCTCGACATCTCCGATTTCGAGCGATTTCTTGTAGGCCGCGAGGCTGAACGGAGCCTTGTTGAAGGCCTTGCGCTCGGCGGGCGTCAGTTCGCGCACGTCGTCGTAGAATCCGGGGATCGTCACACGGCCGTTTCCGTCGATCAGACTGGCGACGAGCCGTGCCAGGACATTGGCCGGATTGGCCACGGCACCGCCGAACAGCCCCGAATGGAGATCCTTGTCGGGCCCCGTGACCTCGACCTCCATGTAGGCCAGGCCGCGCAGCCCGCAGGTGATCGACGGGGTCTGCATCGAGAGCATCGAGGTGTCCGAGACGAGGATGATGTCGGCCTTGAGGAGTTTCTTGTGCTCGCGGCAGAAGTCATAGAGACTGGCCGAACCGATCTCCTCTTCGCCTTCGAGCATGAATTTCACGTTGCAGGGCAGCGAGTCGGTGGCGCACATCGCCTCGAAGGCCTTGGCATGCATCCACAGTTGGCCCTTGTCGTCGTCGGCGCCGCGACACCAGATGCGGCCGTCGCGGATGACGGGTTCGAAGGGATCGGTACGCCACTCTCCGCGGGGATCGACCGGCATGACATCGTAGTGGCCGTAAACCAGTACGGTTTTGGCCTTCTTGCTGACGATCTTTTCGGCATAGACCACCGGATTCCCGGCCGTGGGCATCACTTCGGCCCGGTCGGCTCCGGCCTTGACCAGCGCTGCGGCCAGGAACTCCGCACAGCGCTGCATGTCGGGCCTGTGCTCGGACTGTGCGCTGATCGACGGGATGCGCAGCAGATCGAACAACTCATTGACAAAGCGCTCCTTATTGGCGCTTATATAATCCTTCACTTTATCCATATCTCACTTTTTTTTCTGCAAAACATAATGATCGGCCAACTCGCCTGTGATCGGCTGCCGGTCGGCATCGAGGTGACGCAACCGGTTCTCCTCGACCCGGTAATATCCGGGCTGCCCGCCGTCGGATGGTACCAGCGTCAACAGGTTGCCTTCGACCCGGAAGGTTCCCTTTTCATCGAAGGCCGTGTTGCGTTCCAGGTACTCCATCCGCAGGGTATAGCCTCCGTCGGCCGCGAGCACGAGGGTCGTCTCGATGCCCGGACAGTCGGCCGCAGGCAGTGTACCTTCGTAGGTTCCCGGCCAGTCGAGCGATGTCTCGGCGGTGTGTCCGTCGGAAGTCGTCCCGGTCGTTGCCGTCACCGTTTCGCACGCCGCCGAGCCTGTCGTGGCCGTCTTGCGAAGATTTCCGCCGCAGGAGACCAGTGCTCCCGCGACGGAAAGGATCAACAGGTATTTTTTCATCTTCCTCAGAGGCCGCAGATCCCCTTGATCTCGGAGATGAAGCGCTGGGCCAGGGCATCGGCCTCGTCCATCGACTTGGCCTCGGTATAGACGCGGATGATGGGTTCGGTATTCGACTTGCGGAGGTGTACCCAGTTCTCCGGGAAGTCGATCTTCACGCCGTCTATATCGTTCACCTGCTCATTGGCATAACGGGCCTTCACCTCACGCAGCACTTTATCCACGTCGATGGCGGGCGTGAGCTCGATCTTGTTCTTCGAGGCATAGTAGGCGGGGTAGGTCGCACGCAGCTGGGTCATGGTCATGCCCTTCTTGGCGAGCCATGTCAGGAAGAGTGCCGTGCCGACCAGCGCGTCGCGGCCGTAGTGGAGTTCGGGATAGATGACTCCGCCGTTTCCTTCGCCGCCGATCACGGCCCCGACCTCCTTCATCTTGGTGGTGACGTTGACCTCACCCACGGCCGAAGCGTAGTATTTGCCTCCGTGGCGCTCCGTGACGTCGCGCAGGGCGCGGGACGAGGAGAGGTTCGAGACGGTCACGCCGCCGGGCTGCTGCGAAAGGATGTAGTCGGCCACGGCCACGAGCGTGTACTCCTCGACGAACATCGAGCCGTCCTCCGAAACGAAGGCCAGACGGTCGACATCGGGATCGACCACGACACCCAGATCGGCCTTCTCACGGACGATCACCTCCGAAATTTCGGTGAGGTGCTGCGGCAGCGGTTCGGGGTTATGGGCGAATTCGCCGGTGGGGTCGCAGTTGAGTTCGATGACCTCGCAGCCCAGTTCGCGCAGGAGTTTCGGCATGACGATACCGCCGACGGAATTCACGGCGTCGATGACGACCTTGAAGTGGCGTTTGCGCACGGCCTCGATGTCCACGAGCGGCAGGGCCAGCACCTGACGGATGTGTTCGTCGTTGAAATCTTCGCGGGCGATGACGTGTCCGATTTGGTCGATCGAGGGGTAGTCGAAGGCCTCCTCCTCGGCCATGGCGAGGACCTGCTTGCCTTCGGCATCGGAGAGGAATTCTCCGTGGCTGTTCAGGAGTTTGAGGGCGTTCCACTGGCGGGGATTGTGTGAAGCGGTGAGGATGATTCCGCCGTCGGCCTTGCGGGTGATGACGGCCATCTCGGTGCCGGGCGTGGTGCAGAGTCCGACGTTGATGACGTCGGCACCGCAGGCGAGCAGCGTACCCTCGACCAGGTCCATGACCAGTTCGCCCGACAGGCGGGCGTCGCGGCCGATGACGATCGTCAGTTTCTTGCCCGGATTGCGGCTTGCGATCAGGCGGGTATAGGCCGTTGTGAATTTTACGATGTCGAGCGGAGTGAGGTTCTCGCCCGCGGGGCCTCCGATAGTGCCACGGATGCCCGAAATGGATTTGATAAGAGTCATGTTTAGTTAGGTTTTATGGGTATTTCACATAAAGAAAATTTCGCGGCGAAGTTTTGATATTCGAGGTAAATATATTACTTTTATGCCAATTATGGAAATTTAAAAGCAAGAATTTATGAGGACGATTCCGGCTTCCGAGTTGATTATCAACAGTGACGGTTCGATTTTTCATCTTCACCTGCGTCCCGAGCAGTTGGCCGACACGGTCATTCTGGTCGGAGATCCCGGGCGTGTGGCCCTTGTGGCCGAACATTTCGATCGAAGGGAGTGCGAAGCGGCGAACCGTGAATTCCGGGCCGTGACGGGCATCTACCGCGGCAAGCGCATGACCGTACTCTCGACGGGCATCGGGATCGGCAACATCGACATCTGCGTGACGGAACTCGATGCCCTGGCCAACGTGGACTTCGCCACGCGGCAGGAGAAGGCCGAAAAACGGCAGTTGACCCTCCTGCGACTGGGTACGTCGGGGGCCATCCAGCCCGACATCCGGGTCGGGGAGTTCCTTTTCTCGCGCACGTCGTGCGGCTTCGACGGCCTGCTGAGCTACTATAAGGGCCGTGATGCGGTCTGCAACCTGGCTCTGGAGGAGGCTTTCGTCAAGCATACGGGGTGGTATGAGAAGATGCCGCGTCCCTACTTCGTGGATGCCGACAGGACCCTTTTCGAACACTTCCGCGACACGACGCGCGAGGGCATAACCATTGCGGCCCCGGGCTTCTACGCTCCGCAGGGACGCTGGGTGCGCCTGGAGCCCCATGACGTGCATCTGAACGAGAAGATCGAGACGTTCCAGTTCGAAGGACGCCGCATCACCAACTTCGAGATGGAGGGTTCGGCACTGGCCGGACTGGCCGCCCTGATGGGGCACCGCGCCGCAACGATCTGTACGATCATCGCCCAGCGCATCGCCCACGAGGCCAACACCGACTACAAGCCCCACGTGAAGCGGATGATCGGCATGGCGCTCGACAAACTGGCCGAACTGGATTGACCTCATTTCCGCTTCGCGTCGGACATGCACCCCGGAGGTCTCCCCGATACGTTGCGGGCTTCCTCCCCAAAAAACACGAAAAGCCATCGAACAGGCAAACCGTTAAAAACAGATATAAACGACTATGAAATTTTCCGTATCAAGTTCGGCCCTGCTGTCGCTCCTGGCGACGACCGGCAAGGTGATCAGCAATAAGAACACGCTGCCCATTCTGGACTACTTCCTCATGGAGTTGAACGGCAACACCCTGAAGGTCACCACGTCGGACCTCGAGACGACGCTCGTCGGACAGATCGAGGTGGAGAGCGTCGAGAGTGAAGGGACGATTGCGGCCCCGAGCAAACTGATGCTCGATTCACTGAAGGAGTTCCCCGAACTTCCGCTGACGATCGACGTCAACGACAAGAACTGGGAGATCCGTATCAACTGGAAGAGCGGATCGCTCTCGATTCCCGGGGCCAGTGCCGTGAGCTATCCGGCGGTCCCCCAGCTGAGTGCCGAGCGCAAGGAGCTTCGGCTGGATGTCGACATGCTGGTGAACGGCATCAACAAGACGGTCTTCGCCACGGCCGACGACGAGTTGCGTCCCGTGATGAACGGTATCTATATCAACCTGGGCCCCGAGACGCTGACGTTCGTCGGCACGGATGCTCACAAACTGGTGAAATACGAGTCGGAGATCGAGAACGAGGTCTGCTCGTCGTTCATCCTTCCGAAGAAACCCGCGAACCTGCTCAAGTCCGTTCTGTTGAAGGAGGACGACAGCATCGAGATGGCCTTCGATTCGAAGAACGCCCTCTTCCGCCTCAAGAGTCATACGCTGGTTTGCCGCCTGATCGAGGGCACCTACCCGAACTACAACGCCGTCATCCCGGCCAACAACCCCAACAAGGTGCTGGTGGACCGGATCGAGCTGCTGAACGGTATCAAGCGTGTGGCGGTCTGCTCGAGCGCCACGACGAATCTCATCCGCATGGATATTGCCGACAACCGGATCGACCTCACGGCCCAGGACATCGACTTTTCGGTTTCGGCCAACGAGACGATCTCGTGCAGCTATGACGGCCAGCCGATTTCGATCGGGTTCAAGTCGACGTTCCTGGTGGAGATCCTCTCGAACATGGACACCCCGACGGTGGTGATCGAACTGGGCGACTCGACGCGTGCCGGAGTCTTCAAGCCGGTCTACGACGACAAGCAGACGAGCACGACGCTGATGCTGCTCATGCCGATGATGATCAACGCATAAGGCGTCGCGGAATGAAGCTGAAACTCAAACGTCCGATCGTCTTCTTCGACCTCGAAACCACCGGAGTGGATACGGCCCGGGACCGGATCGTGGAGATTTCGATGATCAAGGTGATGCCCGACGGCGAGGAGATCACGAAGACGCGGCGGCTCAATCCGGGGATGCACATTCCCGAGGAGGCGACGGCCGTACACGGCATTACGGACGACGATGTCAAGGATTGCCCGAGCTTTGCGCAGGTGGCCAAGTCGCTCGAACAGTTCATCCGGGGCTGCGATTTCGGGGGGTTCAATTCGAACCGCTTCGATCTTCCGGTACTGGTGGAGGAGTTCCTGCGTGCGGGCGTGGACGTGGATCTGAAGCGGCGCAAGTTCGTGGACGTACAGAACATTTTCCACAAGAAGGAACAGCGCACGCTGGTGGCGGCCTACAAGTTCTATTGCGACAAGGATCTCGACGAGGCCCATTCGGCCGCGGCCGATACGAAGGCGACCTACGAGGTGTTGCAGGCGCAGCTGGACCGCTACGATGATCTGGAGAACGACGTCGACAAACTGGCGGAGTTTTCGAGCCGCGGCGAAACGGCGGACTATGCCGGACGCATCCTCTATAACGAGAAGGGGGAGGAGGTCTTCGGTTTCGGCAAGTACAAGGGGCGTTCGGTTGCGGAGATCTTCCGCCTGGAACCGAGCTACTACGCCTGGATGATGAACGGAGACTTCCCGCTCTATACGAAAAAGGTGATCACCGAGATCCGGATGCGGGACAAAATGCAGAAATAGACAGCGATGAAACGACTCTGTGCCACTCTTCTGACGATAGCCTGGGGGCTTTCGGCCCTTGCGGGCGGGAAGTCGGGGACGATCGTCTACATCAACGGAGCCAAGTATTACATCCATACGGTCCAGGCCGGAGAGACGCTCTACGGGCTGTCGAAGACCTACGGCGTGGACGAACGGGTGATCCTGGAGAACAACCCCTCGATTGCGCGCGGGCTGCAGGCCGATGCGAACATCCGAATTCCCTATGTGGCCGAGGCTCCGGATACCCGGTCGGAGCGGAAGCTGCGCAAATCGTTCGATTTTCACTACGTGGCGCAGGGAGAGACGCTTTATGCCATTTCCCGGCAGTATGAGATCCCGGTGAAGACGCTGATCGAGGACAATCCGAATCTCGATCCGCTGCACATGCGCCTCGGGGAGCGGATTCTGATCCGGAAGAAGCAGATCGGCTCGGAGGACGAGGCCGGAACGCAGCGTCAGTGGGAGGAGTACCGGCAGTCGCTGAACAGCGTGGCCGATGCCGGGACGTCGTATCACATCGTCCGCCCGGGAGAGACCTTCTACTCGCTGTCGCGCCGTTTCGGGATTACGGAGGAGGAGTTGAGCCGACTCAACAAGGGGCTGAAACCCTCGGATCTCAAGGCCGGGGCGATGATCGTGGTTCCCGGGAGCGGCTCCGCGACGACCGAGGTGGCGGGTGAGGAGTCGCCGCGCGATACGGTGCGGGGATCCGTTGCGGTCGAACCGGTCGAATTCCGGGCCCTGCGGCGCAGCGACCCGCTCGATGTGGCGCTCCTGCTGCCGCTGGCCGTCAACGGGCAGCCGAACGACAACTACCTGGATTTCTACCAGGGTTTCCTGCTGGGCCTGGACAGCGTAAAGCAGAAATCGGGGATTTCGGTGCATGTGGAGCTCTTTAACACGGCCCGCGATACGGCCCGGATCCGGGAGATCGTAGCGAGCGATGCATTCCGCAAGGCGGATCTGGTCGTAGGTCCGGTCTACGAGGAGGGGCTCTATCCGGTGATCCGTTATGCCGAAGAGAAGTGCATTCCGGTGGTTTCGCCGCTGGCGAACATCGAGCGGATGAACAGCGACGTGCTGTTCCAGCTGGCTCCGGATCCGGCCCGCAAGTATGAGAAGGTGGCGGATCTGGTGGGCGAAGGCAAGCGGGTGACGCTGATCTACACGTCGACGATCGACCGGGAGTTCGAACGCGAAGTGCTGGATCTGCTCGGCGAACGCCCCTATGAACGCTACAACTACCGCTATGAACACCCCTCGTCGCGGGGAGCGAACAGCCCGAGCGACCTGACTCCGCTGCTGGAGAACGATGCGGATAACGTTCTGGTGATCCTTTCGGACAACGAGGTGGATGTGGACCGGATCCTGGCGGGTCTGGCCTCTGCCGATACGAGCATCACCTCCCGCGGCCGTACGGCTCCGCGCTTTACGGTGCTGGGCAACGCACGCTGGAACCGCTACAACAACCTCGACCGGGCGATCTTCTTCAAGGACCGCGTGGTCTTCATTTCGACCTACCACGCCAAGCGTGACTCGGAGGTGGTGAAGACCTTCGACAGCAGCTATCTGCGGGCCTTCGGGATGCTTCCGACGCTGTTCTCCTACCGGGGTTACGATACGGCGATGATCTTTGCACCGGCGATGTACGGCGACATCGAGTACGACCTGGAGGACCGGCGTTTCACGCCGTTGCAGACGACCTATCTGTTCAGCCAGCCTGCGGGGAGCGCAAACCACGTGAACCACAACTGGACGCGGGTGAACTACCACAACGACTTTACGATAACGATCGAATAATCATGGCATCATTGACGAATACGATTCCCGAGAAGACCATCGAGCGTCTGAGCGAATACCGCAGGACCTTGTTGTCGTGCCACCGTCAGGGCATCACGCACGTTTTTTCGCACGTGCTGGCGGGTATCCACGGCATTACGGCGGTGCAGGTGCGGCGCGACCTGATGCTGATCGGTTTTTCGAGCGATACGAAGAAGGGTTACGACGTCCAGGTGCTGATCGAATACATCAGCAACATTCTCGACAGCACGACACCGATGAATATCGCGGTGCTGGGTATGGGACACCTGGGCCAGGCCATTACGAAGTATTTCAACGGCAAGGGGTTGAAACTGAAGATCACGGCGGCCTTCGACGTGGATCCCGAGAAGGTGGGCCGGAGCATCGACGGCATTCCGTGCTATCACATGGACACCTTCGAGGAGAAGGTCGAGGACCTGGACATCTCGATCGTGATCGTTTCGTCGCCGACGAAGGTGGCCCCGACGCTGGTGCTTCCGATCATCAATGCGGGCATCAAGGGGGTGCTGAACTTCACCTCCACGCCGCTGAACTTCCCGCAGGGGATCGTCGTGGAGAACTACGACATCACGACGCTGCTGGAGAAGGTGGCCTACTTCGTCAAGGAGAACGACAACAACGCCAATTCATAGGGTTGCGGAACAGGGAAAGGCCGATCGGAGCATGAACGTATTCCACGGATTCGAGGACCTGCCGTCTTTTGTCCGCCCGGCGGTGACGGTCGGGTCATACGACGGGGTGCACCGGGGCCATCGGGCGCTGATCGAACGGCTGGTGGCGGAGGCCCGGGCGCAGGGCGGCGAGAGCATCGTGCTGACCTTCGAACCGCACCCGCGCATCACGCTGGGCCGGGCCGAGGGACTTCGGCTGCTGACGACGCTGGACGAGAAGATTGCCCTGCTGGCGGAACTGGGGGTCGACCACGTGATTGTGATCCCGTTCGACAAAGGGTTCAGTGCCTTGTCGGGCCGGGAATTCGTCGAACGCTACCTGATCGGACGATTGGGAGCCGGGACGCTTGTAGCGGGTTACAACCACCGTTTCGGCCACGACCGCCTGGCGTGCGATGCTCCGGAACTGACGGCGAAGATGCGGGTCGTGAAGGTGGACGCCTGTACGGTCGACGGCGTGCGGGTCAGTTCGACGGCAATCCGCCGCCTGTTGGATGCGGGCGATCGGGCCGGGGCCGAGCGACTGGCGGGGCATCCGCTTCCGGAACATCCCCGGACGGGAGGAGTGAACAACGAATTGAAACCATTCAAATAGAATCATGGTAAGCCACGACTGTAAAATCCGGGTCTGGTACAAGCATACCGACCAGATGGCGATCTGCCACCATTCGAATTACATCTGCTATTACGAAGCGGCGCGGAGCGAGCTGCTGCGCGAACTGGGCATGTCGTTCGCCGAGGTCGAACGGCGGGGGATCATGATGCCGATCCTTGAGGTGCAGTCGAAGTACCGCAAACCGGCCTATTTCGACGAACTGCTGACGGTTCGGATCATCCTGAAGGAGATCCCCTCGACACGCATCAATTTCTTCTACGAGATCTACAACGAGAAAGGCGAACTGATCAATACGGGCATGACGCAACTGGGGTTCATCCACAGCGATACGCGGCGTCCGTGCCGGTGTCCGGAGTGGTTCCTGGAGCTGCTGCGCAGCCGCTGGACGGAGGAACCGGCGGAGTAAGGTCTCTGGAGGGCCGGTTTGCTGCCTTCCGCCATACAGCTGCCTCCCGCCATACAAATGAAGAGACGCCCCCGCGAGGGAGCGTCTCTTTTCATGAATTCCCGAACCGGATCCGGGATCCGGCTTGCGGCTACTTCTCGATGAGCGAGATCGACCGCTGGATGAAATCCGTGAGGTTCTTGCCCTTCAACATGCCATTGGTCAGGAGGGCCAGGTCGATGATCTGCTTGACCAGCTTGTTCTCACCGCCGATCTGACGCAGCCGCTCGTTGCGCTCGTCGCGCAGCGTGACGACCTTCTTCGAAAGCTCCTCGCGCATGGATTTCTCCTCGGACGTGAGGTCGGCCTCCTTTTTGTCTTTCGTGACCTCCTCGAAGCGCTTCTCCTCGGCTACTGCGGCGTCGATCTTCTTGGTCATGGTCTTCAACTTGTCACCGTATTCCTTCTCGACATCGGCAAGAATGTCGATGACGATGGGGTGGTTGCCGTTCACCGCGATGGTGAAGTTGTCGGGCATCTGTCCGTAGAACTGGCTCATGCCGCCGCCTCCCATCTGGGCCATCTCCTTCATCCGGCGCATGAATTCGTTCTGCGTAATGACAACCGGGGCTTCGTCGGGCGACATGGCCTCGAACGAGATGTTGTAGTGAATCTTGTCGTCCTTGGGCATCTGGCTCTCGAAGACCGGGGTCAGCAGCTCCTGCTGGGCCTCGGTGAGCGACATCTTGATGCTGTCCTCCTTCTGGATCAACTTGTCGATGACATCGCTGTCGACGCGTACGAAACGGCTCTCCTGGTTCTTCGACTCATACCAGTTGATATAGTGGCTGTCCAGCTGGCCGTCCATGACGAGCACGTCGTAACCCTTGGCCTTGGCAGCCTCGAGCGAGGTGTACTTCTCCTCGGGATCGTCCACATAGAGGAAGACCACGGTCTTGTTCTTGTCGGTCTGGTTCTCCTTGACCTTTTCGGTGTACTCCTTCGGGGTGAAGTACTTGCCCTCGATGTTCTTCCAGAGCATGAAGTCCGAAGCCTTTTCGGCGAACTTCTCGTCGGTGAGGATGCCATACTGGATGAAGATCTTCAGATCGTCCCATTTCGACTCATAGTCGGGGCGCATCGTATTGAAGAGCTCCTGCAGCCGGTCTGCGACCTTGCGGGTGATGTAGCTCGAAATCTTCTTGACGTTGGCGTCGCTCTGGAGGTAGCTGCGCGAGACGTTCAGCGGGATGTCGGGCGAGTCGATGACGCCGTGCAGCAGCGTCAGATACTCCGGGACGATTCCCTCGACCTGATCCGTCACGTAGACCTGGTTGCAGTAGAGCTGGATCTTGTTCTTCTGGATCTCGAAGTTGTTGTGGATCTTCGGGAAGTAGAGGATACCGGTCAGGTGGAACGGGTAGTCGATATTCAGATGAATCGAGAAGAGGGGTTCGTCACTCAGCGGATAGAGCTCGCGGTAGAACTCCTTGTACTGCTCTTCGGTGATCTCCGAGGGTTTGCGGGTCCAGAGCGGGTCGACATCGTTGATGATGTTGTCCTTGTCGGTATCGACATACTTGCCGTCCTTCCACTCCTTGACCTTCCCGAAGGCAATGGGCACGGGGAGGAAGCGGCAGTATTTCTTCAAGAGCTCCGAGACCTTCGACTCCTCGGCATACTCCTTGGCGTCTTCGGAGAGGTGCAGCACGATGGTCGTACCGCGGTCATGCGCCTCGTCGGTCTCCTCCATCTCGAACTCGGGGGTTCCGCTGCAACTCCAGTGCACGGTCTTGGCGCCCTCCTGCCACGAACGGGTGAAGATCTCGACCTTGTCGGCGACCATGAAGGCCGAGTAGAATCCCAGTCCGAAGTGTCCGATGATGGCCTGGTCCTTGTATTTGGCCATGAACTCCTCGGCACCCGAGAAGGCAATCTGATTGATGTAGCGGTCCAGTTCCTCGGCGGTCATGCCGATTCCGCGGTCGGTGACGGTCAGCGTCCGGGCTGCCGGATCGACGGCGACATGGATCGTCAGATCGCCCAGTTCACCCTTTATTTCGCCCTTGGCCGAGAGGGTCTTCAGCTTCTGGGTAGCATCCACGGCGTTGGAGATCAGCTCGCGGAGGAAGATTTCGTGATCCGAATAGAGGAATTTCTTGATGACGGGGAAGATGTTCTCCGTTGTTACACCGATTTTTCCGTTTTTCATAACAGGTTGTATTTTGTTTTTCGATTTTTCTGCCCCGGATAGCAACAAACGGTGTGCCATCCCGGTTTTCCTGCCAGATTGTCAGTCGGGACTGACACATTCTGACGCGGGAGATTCCGGACCGGAGCGGCCCGGCACTTCCGCAGGCGGATCCGGAGGATTTGTGCGGGCGGCAAATTTTCGCTATCTTCGCGGAAACGGAATCAAGACACCAAACCTTTTATCGCTATGGATTTTCTCGCATTGGCCAAGAGACGGTATGCCTGCCGTCAATACAGCGACCGGAAGGTCGAACCGGAAAAACTGCAACAGATTCTCGAAGCGGGGCGTGTGGCCCCGACGGGAGCGAACCGCCAGCCGCAGCGGCTTGTGGTTGTCCAGTCGAAGGAGGGGCTTGAGAAGCTGACGCACTGCACGCGGGATTTCGGGGCGCCGCTGGCGATCATCGTCTGCGCCGACACGGACGAAGTGTGGACCCGAAAGTACGACGGCAAGCAGATCGGGGACATCGACGCCTCGATCGTCACGGACCACATGATGCTCTGCGCAGCCTCGCTGGGCCTGGATACGCTGTGGATCTGCATGTTCAAACCGGAAGCCGTGCGCGAGGAGTTCCACCTCCCGGCCAACGTCGAACCGGTGAACATCCTGCTCGTGGGGTACGGAGCCGGGGAACCCTCCTCTCCCGACCGGCACGACACACTCCGCAAGCCGCTCTCGGAGACGGTCTTCGAAGAGTCGTTCTAAAGCGAAGCGGGAGGTCTCGAATGGACCTCCCGCTTCACTTTAGATAACAGACAGCAACATCGTGTCAAACCATCCGTTGCTGCATCGAAAAACACCTATCGGACGTACAGCCGGTATTTTGCACTCCACGATTCGCCGGGTGCCACCGACCGGAAACCTGCGGCCTCGGGTTCGGCGGCATTCGGAGCATTGGTCACCCAGGATTGCGGTTCGGGACAACAGTAGGGTACCTGCCCGCCGTTGTTCCAGATCGTCCAGTAGGTCGTCCTGTCGTCCACCTCGTAGAAGACCCGCACGCCGGTGCGAAGGTTCTCGACCACGGCCCCGCGATAGGGCTTTCCGTCGACTTCAATTTCCTGCAGGGTGAAGCCCGCCTCGATCGGCTCGCATCCCGTCACGCGGAGCCCTTCACCGCGCAGTTTCGAGAACTGCTCCGTAAGCGGCAACTTCCTGCCCGTCGGCAGGTTGCGATCACTCAGTTCCACCTGCTCGCCGACAGCCACGCGCATCACGTAATCGGCCGCTTCACCACCCGCGAAGGGAATCCGCAGCGGGGTATGGAATCCCACACCCAGCGGCATGCGCTCGCGGCTTCTATTCGTGAAGACCACCTCCTGCTCCAGCCCGCCGGCCGTCAGCCGGTAGACGATCTTGCACTTGAATTCGTGCGGGAAGTCACGGAAGATGGCGTCGTTGCCCGCATTGGCGTAGTAGCGGCACTCGACCAGCACTTCGTCATCCGTCTCCACGGCCTTCGAGACCTGGAACGGCTGGCTTTTCAGAATGCCGTGGTGGTAGTTGTGTTCCTTCTCGATCGTGATCGGATACTGATAAGTCCGTCCCTCGAAGGTGTAGCGGCCGTCAGCAATGCGGTTGGGCGGGAAGAGGATGGGCAGTCCGAAGATCTGCGGACGCTTCCGGAAGGTCTCGATCTCCTCAGCTGTCGGGGTGTGCAGCACCTCGACACCGCGCCGCGTATCAGCCAGGCGGATGAGGTTGGCACCCATCCCGGGAATCAGCAGCGCCGTGTAATCACCCTTTGAAAACTCCACGGCCTGCAGGCCGTGGTAATCCACGCTCCGGAGCATCTCTTAGAGGAGTTTTTCGATCTTCGCCTTCAGGGCATCCTTCGAGCAGGCGCCGACCTGTTTGTCGACCAGCTGTCCGCCCTTGAGGAAGATGATCGTCGGGATGTTCCTGACGCCGAATTTCATCGTGATGTCGTCGTTGGCTTCGACATCGCATTTGCCGATGACGACCTTTCCGTCATATTCGGCGGCCAGTTCGTCGACGATGGGCGACATCATGCGACAGGGACCGCACCACTCGGCCCAGAAGTCGATTACTACGGGCTGATCGCCTGCGATCAGCGTCTCGAAATTCTCTTGGTTGATTGCCAGTGCCATTTTTCAGAAATTTTTTGAGTTGTTGTTATGCAATGGAATAATGGATTTCGTTTTCGTCCAGGAAATCGGTCAGTTCGGCCGAGAGGCAGACCTTCTGGCTCTTGGAGTAGAGCCGCAGGGAGACCTGGGCTTCGCGGTCGACGACGTTTACCCGCAGCAGCGTATTTCCCTTCGACTTGCGGATCCGGTCCGAGAGGTCGCGGATCAGCGATTCGGTGACCTCCTCGATCGGCAGCAGGATGTGCATCTCCTTGATCATCGTGTCACGCATCTCCTGCAGCTGGACCATCGAGAGGATCTTGAATTCGAGTTCCTTGTCGTTGTAGGGCTTGGGCTGCACCTTTCCGCGGATGAAGAGGAAATAGTCGGCGAAGAGGTACTTGCGGAAGTTCTCATAATCCTTGCCAAAGAGGGCGAATTCGTGCGAGCCGTTGTAATCTTCGAGCTTGAACTTGCCCCAGGGCTTTCCGGTCTTGGTCATGAGGTTCTGCACGCCGACGACCATTCCGGCCACGGCAATCTCCTGACCTTTCAACGGTTCGAGGTTTTCGAGCTCCGAGAGCTGGGTCTTGCACATGTGGTCGATGATGATCTTGTAGTCGTCGAGGGGGTGAGCCGAGAGATAGAGACCGACCATTTCACGCTCCTTGGTGAGTTTTTCGAGCTGGCTCCAGTCGGCACAGGCCGGGATCACCGGACGCTGGATGTCGACGTGTCCGCCTCCGCCGAAGAGACTCTGCTGGGCGTTGTTTCGTTCGGCCTGGAAGCGCTGCCCGTATCGCATCAGCTGTTCGAGGAAGGAGACTCCGCTCGAATCGCGGGAGTCGCTTCCGAAGAACTTGCAGCGTGCGAAATCGGAGATCGAATCGAAGGCCCCGGCATAGGCGAGGTTTTCGAGACACTTGCGGTTGACGAGCGTGTAGTTCACGCGTTCCACGAAGTCGTAGATGTCCTTGAACGGACCGTGCGCCCTGCGGTCGGCGATGATGCTCTCCACGGCGGCGGCCCCGACCCCCTTCACGGCGGCGAGTCCGAAACGCACGTCGCCGGCGAGATTGGCCGAGAAGGTCTGCATCGATTCGTTGATGTCGGGTCCCAGAACGCTGATTCCCATTCGCTTGCACTCGTTCATGTAGAGTGTCAGCTGTTCGATGTTCGCCAGGTTTCGGCTCAGCACCGCAGCCATGTACTCCGAGGGGTAGTTGGCCTTGAGATAAGCGGTCTGGTAAGCGACCCACGAATAGCACGTGGCGTGCGACTTGTTGAAGGCATAGGAGGCGAACTTCTCCCAGTCGGCCCAGATCTTCTCCAGGACTGCGGGGTCGTGACCGTTCTTTTTGCCGCCCTCGATGAACTTGGGTTTCAGATGGTCCAGTTTGTCCTTGAGTTTCTTGCCCATGGCCTTGCGCAGGGTGTCCGACTCGCCGCGGGTGAAGTTGGCCAGCAGACGCGACAGCAGCATGACCTGCTCCTGGTAGACCGTGATGCCGTACGTATCCTTGAGATACTTCTCCATGATCGGGATGTCGTAGACGATGGGGCTGCGTCCGTGCTTGCGGGCAATGAAGTCCGGGATGTAGTCCATCGGTCCGGGCCGATAGAGGGCGTTCATGGCGATGAGGTCCTCGAAGGTCGAGGGCTGCAATTCCCGGAGGTATTTCTGCATGCCCGCGGACTCGAACTGGAACGTCCCGACGGTGCGGCCTTCGCTGTAGAGCTTGTAGGTCGCCGGGTCGTTGATGATCGAGAAGTCGTCGATGTCGATCTTCACGCCCTTGGTCTGGCGGATGTTCTCCACGGCATCCTTGATGATCGAAAGGGTCTTCAATCCGAGGAAGTCCATCTTGATCAGCCCGGTGTCCTCGATCACCGAGCCTTCGTACTGCGTGACGAGCATCTTCTCGCCGGTCTCCTTGTCGTCGGCCGTCGAGACGGGGACCCAGTCGGTGATGTCGTCGCGGCAGATGATCGTGCCGCAGGCGTGCACGCCCGTATTGCGGACGTTGCCTTCGAGCATCTTGGCATAGCGGATCGTATCGCGCAGCACGGGGTTGTCCGACTGCTCGGCGGCTTTCAGTTCGGGGACCAGTTCGATGGCCTGCCCGAGGCTCTTTACGGCCTTGCCGTCCGGCGTCTTGTCGGGGACGAGCTTGCAGAGCCGGTCCGACTCCGAAAGGACGAGTTTCTGCACGCGGGCCACATCCTTGATCGAGAGTTTGGTGGCCATCGTGCCGTAGGTGATGATGTGGGCGACCTTCTCCTTGCCGTATTTCTGGGTCACCCAGTTCAGCACGCGGCCGCGGCCGTCGTCATCGAAGTCGACGTCAATATCCGGGAGCGAGATACGGTCGGGATTCAGGAAACGCTCGAACAGCAGGTCGTAGGCGATGGGGTCGATCTGCGTGATTCCCAGACAGTAAGCCACGGCTGACCCGGCGGCCGAACCACGACCCGGTCCCACCGAGACATCCAGCTCCTCGCGGGCCGCGCGGATAAAGTCCTGCACGATGAGGAAGTAGCCCGGGAAGCCCATCGTCTTCATGATGTGCAGCTCGAAACGCAGACGCTCCTCCTGTTCCTCGGTCAGGTGCTCGCCGTAGCGGCGGTGGGCGCCCTCCATGGTGAGTTTGGCCAGGTAGTCGGCCTCGAACTTGATGCGGTAGAGCTTGTCGTAACCGCCGAGTTTCTTGATCTTCTTGCGCCCCTCCTCCTCGGACATGACGACATGGCCGTTCTCGTCGCGCGTGAATTCATTGAAGAGATCCTCCTCGGTGAAGCGCTGCCGATACTCCTCTTCGGTCCCGAACTCCTTCGGGATCTGGAAGTTGGGCATGATCGGCGCATGGTCGATCGAATAGTTTTCGATCTGGTTGCAGATCTCCACCGTCGTGGCCATGGCCTCGGGGTCCGACTCGCCGAAGATCGACTCCATTTCGGCGGTGGTCTTCATCCACTCCTGCTTGGAATAGAGCATGCGTTTCGGGTCGTCGAGGTCCTTGCCGGTCGAGAGGCAGATCAGCCGGTCGTGCGCCTCGGCATTGTCTTCGTCGACGAAGTGCACGTCGTTGGTGCAGACCAGGCGTACGCCATATTTGGCAGCCAGCTCCCGGAGGTGCTTGTTCACGTGCAGCTGCATGGGGTATGCCTCGTGGTTGGCCCGCTCGACAGTGGCCTTGTGGAGCTGCAGTTCGAGGTAGTAGTCCTCTCCGAAGAGTGCCTTGTACCAGCGGATCGCCTCTTCAGCTTTTTCGAGGTCGTTGGCCGTGATGGCGCGGGGTACCTCCCCGGCCAGACAGGCCGAGCAGCAGATCAGCCCTTCGTGATATTTTTCGATCTCGGTACGGTCCGTACGCGGACGCATGTAAAAGCCTTCGGTCCAGGCTTTCGAGACGATTTTGATCAGGTTGTGATACCCCTTGAGGTTTTTGGCCAGCAGGATCAGGTGGTATCCGCTCTGGTCGGGTTTCCCCTCCTTGTCGTGGAGCGAGCGGCGGGCCACATAGACTTCGCAGCCGATGATGGGTTTGAAGGCCATTTTGCGGTGGAGCTCCTCCAGTTCCTTTTCGCAGCGGGCAATTTCCGCTTCGGGATCCTCCGCAGCCTCGGATCCGTCGCGCAGGGCGGTGATGCGGGCTTCGCATGCGGCGGCCTTCTCCTTGAATTTGCCCTTGATCTTCTTGACGTAGTTGTAAAACTCCTTGATCCCGAACATGTTGCCGTGGTCGGTCACGGCGATGCCGGGTTGACCGTCGGCGATGGCCTTGTCGACGAGCTTGGGGATGCTGGCCTGGCCGTCGAGGATCGAGTATTGCGTATGTACGTGAAGGTGTACGAATTGGGGCATTTTCCGCAGATTTTAGCGATGTAAAGATAACGATATTTGCAGAGATTTCCCGGTCGTGTTCTTGTATTTTATCAACAAAATGCTTAACTTTATATACCGAATCAAAACCGAAAAGATTATGCAAGACGACTCGTTGGTTGTATTGGCGGAGTACAACACCGTTACCGAAGCTGAAATCGCAAAGTCGATGCTCGACAGTGCCGGGATCTGGTCGACGATCCGCAACGAATACATGTCGACTATCTATCCGATCGGCACGATGCCCGCCCAGGTTGTTGTTCGGGCGGATGAATTGGAGAAGGCCCGCACGCTGCTGCAAAACCGATAGCGAAGAAGGGGTAGCGTCACGGACGCAGAAGCGGATGTCCCGGACGAGACGGGGAAACAGACCCTGCAACCGGCTTGTCGGGTTGATGCCCGGTCTTGCCGGAAACGCACCTGTCGGAACGACGGAGCGGATGCGAGAATGCGAAAAGGCTTCACCTGCAAAGGGTGAAGCCTTTTTGCGTGCCGTCGTATGGCGTTACAATGCACCGGATCCGTTCTGCGGTCCGGCTTTTTCCTCCACCTGCCGCGTACGGGGCGTGACGGGTTCCAGATCCACCCGGTCGCGCCCTTCGCAGGTGTTGTCCAGGAAACGGAGCTCCACGACGCGGCCGAGGGTGTCGATCCGCAGGGCGACCGCAGCCTCTGCCGAGAGCGAATCCGCCGGGATGCGCTCCTCGACGACCACATCCCCGGCCATGGCAGCCAATCGGGCCATATAGACCTTGACGACAGCGCCGTCAAAACGCGGAGATGTTACAGGCTGCTGTGCGAATACCCCCCCCCAAGAAAAAAACCGAACAGCGTAATTGCGGATAAAGTTTTAGTTTTCATTGGATTGGTATTTGTGAATTAAAGTAATTCTTTGCCGTTCCAGATGCGCCACGAAGCCTCGGCCTGCTCGACGAACATCGTCCGTCCGTTCAAGACGTGCGCTCCACGCTGACGTCCGTAGTCGAGGAACTGCGTCACCTCCGGATTATAGACCAGATCGAGCAGGTAATGGTCCGGCGTGAGGTAGGCGTAGGGGATGCGCGGGGCCTCCGTGACGTTGGGATAGGTCCCCACGGGTGAGGCATTGACGATCAGCCGGCTCTGCTCCACCACTTCGCAGGGGAGGTTGTCGTAGGTGTAGTTGCCCTTCGCCGGGTCACGCGACACCAGTGCAAAGGGAATCCCTCGCTCGGTCAGCGCATACTGTACGGCCTGTGAGGCACCGCCCGTTCCGAGGATGAGCGCCTGCTCGGGCTCGGCAAAGCCCAACAGCTCGCTCAGCGCTTCGCGCAGCCCGATGATGTCGGTGTTGAAGCCCTCCAGCCGTCCGTCGGGCGTGCGGCGGATGCAGTTCACCGCTCCGATGGCACGCGCTTCCTCCGACATCGAATCCAGCAGGGCCATCACCTCCCGTTTGTAGGGGATTGTGACGTTCAGCCCGCAGAGGTCCGGATGTTGCTCCAGCAGCCCGGGCAGCGCATCGATCGATGGAAGCTCATAAAGTGCATACGCACAGTCGCTTATTCCCTCTTTTGAAAACTTCTCCGTGAAGTAGGCCGCCGATGCCGAATGCCCCAGGGGACGGCCGATGAGTCCGAAACGTTTCATGATTTTTTCAGTTTTCTTTTTTCTTGACGATGAATCGGGCCAGGAGTTCGATGCCGTAAATGGTCAGAAATCCCACCACACAGAGTATTGCGGCTTCGGCCAGCAGGGCGGGTTTGTCGGTGAGGGCCTCGAAAGTTCCGGGCAGGACATTGCGTTCGATCAGGGGCTGGACCTTGCCGTGGCTGTCGACGAAGGTCTCGACGACCTCCTTCCAGGGCCAGACCTTGTTGAGCGATCCGACCATGAATCCCAGGAGTACGGCGACCGTCAGGTCGTGCCAGTTCTTGAGCAGCCACGAAAGCAGGCGCGAGAAGGAGATGATGCCGGCCGCGGCGCCCACGATGAAGACCGCCATGACCGGGATGTTCAGATCGCCGACCGCCTGCATGATGTACTGGTATTTGCCGAGCAGCAGCAGGATGAAGGCTCCGGAGATGCCGGGGAGGATCATGGCGCAGATGGCGATGGCCCCCGAGAGCATGACGAACCACCAGTCGTCGGGGGTTTCGGCCGGGGTGGCTACGGTGATCCACCAGGCGGCGACGGCTCCGACGGCGAACGAGAGAAGGGTTTTCCAGTTCCAGTGTCCGATCTGTTGGGCGACGAGGAGGGCCGAGGCGATGATCAGACCGAAGAAGAACGACCAGATGGCGATGGGGTGGTTCGAGAGCAGATAGGTCATCAGCCGGGCCAGCGAGAAGATGGCGATGGCGATACCCGTGAGTACGGGCAGCAGGAAACGTCCGTTGATATGGCGCCAGAGTTCGGCGAAACGTCCTTTGAGCAGGAGTTTGAGAGCCTGGGTATTGATGCTGCGGATCGAGTCGAGGAGTTCTTCGTAGATCCCCGAGATGAAGGCGATCGTACCGCCCGAGACGCCGGGAACGACGTCGGCCATACCCATGGCACACCCTTTCAGGGCGAGGAGGAGATAGCGGGAAAAGTTCATAATCCTTGCGAGAAACATCTTGGTGGCCTCGCGGGCACATGCGGCGGAAAGGGATGGAATCGTTCTTTGGAGCGTCCGATCCGGACGGTTCCGTCCGTTGTTGCACCCTGGGGCCGGGTTGCAGGGGACAAAGATAAGAAAAAGATGCGGCCGGGACAAACGAAAGCCTGAAGTTTTTCAGGAGATCCCTGCCGAACCGTGATCCGCTCTTCGATGCCGTCGGAATCGGGGACGACCGGGCGCCGGGGCTGATGGAGGCGGATATTCGGGAACTTCTCCGGAGCGCGGGTCGGGAGGGTCTCCTAAGGTGGCGGCGCATCATAAAAAAAGAGGGCGTCCAGACTTATCGGACGACCCTCTGTTCCGCGGGTTCACGGAGTTCATTTCTCCGGGTCGGGGATCCCTTTGCTACGACGGATGAACTCGACGACTTCTCCGAGACCCTCTGAAAACTTCGTAAAATCCTCCTTGTAGAGAAAGATTTTGTGGCGGTCGTAAGTCGACGAACCGTCGGGAGCCGTAATCTTGCGGCTTTCTGTTATGGTCAGGAACCAGTCGTCTCCGCGTGTAGCCCGGACATCGAAAAAATAGGTGCGACGGCCTGCCTTCACGGCTTTGGAGAGGATCTGATCTCCATAATCCTCGTTTTCGCGTCGCGGTTGGGTTGGGGTTAACATGGGACTTTTTTTTTGAGTTAACTCCGACGTTCTTCAATCTGTCGGATTCGTATATACGAATATACGGAAAAGTTTACAAAACACCAAACTTCC
This sequence comes from uncultured Alistipes sp., assembly GCA_944320625.1. GTDB lineage: Bacteria > Bacteroidota > Bacteroidia > Bacteroidales > Rikenellaceae > Alistipes. Next base: position 34,944 of record CALUIG010000001.1, on the reverse strand, counting down.
CGTATTATTTTTTCGGTTCCAGAATTGGTTTTCCCTGTTGGTCCCACGCTTCGAGGATTTCGACGGCACGGCGGTAGGCCGGGCTCAACCGGGGGTTCGTGACGCGGAAATAGGCCCCGGTTCCGAACAGCCGTTGTGCCGCCAGGGCCTTGAGCTGCGTGCGCATGAGGGATTCCGAGCGGTTGAATCCCGCTTCGTCGAAGGCTACACCGCGTTTTGCCGCCAGTTCGGAGAGTTGTGACAGCAGCGCCTGGTCGGGTTCGAATCCGGAGTCAAACTCCTCGAAAGCGGGGTAGCAGCCCGCCAGCGAGTCGCGGGTCCGGTCGAGCCAGTCGTTGACGAATTCGGCGACAATTCCACGCCGGATCAGTTCAGCATAGTAGTCGGAATATCCCGTGGTGTCGGCAGCGATGACGACATCGGGACGGATCCCGCCTCCCCCGTAGACCGTACGTCCGGTCCGGAGCGTGCGGAAGGCCGGGGCTCCGGCGTCGAGCGAGTCGCGTACGGCGTCATCGTAGCGGCGCAGATGGTCGAGGTAATATTCGCGGCGTTTGCCCTTTTCGTAGGGGCGCTGGATGACCCGGCCCGACGGGGTGTGGTAGCGGGCTACGGTAATCCGTACGGCCGAGCCGTCGGGGAGTCCGATCTGACGCTGCACAAGCCCCTTTCCGAAACTCGGACGTCCGACAATGACACCGCGGTCCCAGTCCTGAATGGCTCCCGCAACGATCTCCGAGGCCGAAGCCGACGATTCGTCGATCAGAACGACGAGCTGACCCCGGAGGTCTTCGCCGTTGCTTTGGGCGCGGAACGATGACGAGGGTACGGCCCGCCCTTCGGTGGAGACGATCGTCGCACCGCGCGGCAGGAAGAAGCCTGCCATTCCGATGGCCTGTTCCAGCAGTCCGCCGCCGTTCCCACGCAGGTCGAGGATCAGTTTTTCGGGGCGACCCAACTCCCGATACCCCTTCGAGAACTCCTCCATCGTGGTGTGGCCGAAACGGTTGACCTTGATGTAGCCGATTCCGTCACCGATGCGGTAGGCGGCATCCACGGTGTTGAGCGGGATCTTGTCGCGCACGATCACGAAGTGCAACAGCCCCGGGGTTCCGTGCCGCACGACATCGATTTCAACCTTCGTACCGGTTTTGCCGCGCAGGTATTTGGGGACCTCGGTGCGGGTCATCCCCACGGCCGACAGCGTATCGATGCGCACGATGCGGTCGTTGGCCCTCACACCGACCCGTTCGGCCGGACCTCCGGCAATGGTGTTCACAACGATCACCGTATCTCTCAGGATGTTGAATTCCACGCCGATGCCGCTGAACTCTCCTTCGAAACTCTCCCGCACCCCCTTCATCTCCTCGGCATCGAGATAGGCCGAATGGGGATCCAGCTCTTCGAGCATGCCCCGGATGGCCCCTTCGACGACGGGTTTCATCTCCACATCGTCGACGTAAAGGCCGGTCAGATAGCGATAGACCCGGGCCAGTTTCTGAAACTGGAGCATCTGCTCCTGCTCCTCCTGCGCCGCCAGGGGCCATACGCCGAGGAGCATGATGGCAAAAAGCAATTTTCGCATGGTTTCCGTCGATCAATAAAAGTCGATCAATAACAAAAAGGGGCCCCGCATGCGGAGCCCCGGATCGGTTTGTCAGTCCAGGGCCCGGGATAGCTCGCCGAAGGGTACCTGCCGCTGATCGCCCGTCCGCATCTCCTTGACGGTGGCGGCTCCGGCCTCCAGTTCCTGCGAGCCGACGATCACCACATAGGGGATCCCGCGGCGATTGGCATACTCCATCTGTTTCTTCATCTTGCCCGCTTCGGGATAGATCTCGGCGGCGATACCCGCAGTCCGTACCTGGCGCAGCAGCGGCAAGACGGCAGCCTCTTCGGCCGCGCCGAGGTTGGTGAACAACACGCGGGTCGTGCAGTTGACCTCCTCGGGGAAGAGGTCCAGCCCGGTCATCACATCGTAGATGCGGTCGGCACCGAACGAGATGCCGACGCCCGAGAGGTTGGGCATGCCGAAGATGCCCGTCAGGTCGTCGTAACGTCCTCCGCCGCAGATCGAGCCGATGGCGAAGTCGAGGGCCTTGACCTCGAAGATCGCACCGGTATAGTAGTTCAGTCCGCGGGCCAGCGAGAGGTCCAGTTCCACCTGAAGGTCGATACCCAGGCGCTCGACGTAACCGAAAACGGTCTCCATCTCCTCGATGCCCTTCAGCCCGGTCTCCGAGGTGGACAGCACTTCGCGCAGTTGGTTGAGCTTTTGGTGGTTGTCGCCACTCAACTCAAGAATCGGTTGAAGCCGGTCGACCGCCTCCTGCGACAAACCGCGCTCCAGCAGTTCGGCCTTGACGTTCTCCAGCCCGATCTTCTCCAGCTTGTCGATGGCCACCGTAATATCCATCATCTTGTCGGCGTGGCCGATCGCTTCGGCAATACCGAAGAGGATCTTGCGGTTGTTCATCTTCAGCGCCACACGGATGCCCAGCTCCCGGAAGACCCGCTCGACGATCTCCACCAGTTCGACCTCGCACAGCAGCGAACGCGTGCCGATGACGTCGACGTCGCACTGGTAGAATTCGCGGTAACGCCCCTTCTGCGGCCGGTCAGCCCGCCATACGGGCTGGATCTGATAGCGTTTGAAGGGGAAAGTCAGTTCGCCCTGGTGCTGTACGACGTAGCGAGCGAAGGGTACCGTCAGGTCATAGCGCAGTCCCTTTTCGCAGATCTTCGAGGCCTGGCGCACCTCGTCGTCCGAGAGGCCCGCGGCATAGTCGCCCGAATTGAGGATTTTGAAGAGGAGTTTGTCGCCCTCGTCGCCGTATTTGCCCAGCAGCGTCGAGAGGTTTTCCATGGCAGGGGTCTCCAGCGGTGCAAAGCCGTAGGTGCGGAAGACCCGCTTCACCGTGTCGAAGATATATTGCCGGCGCATCATCTCCATCGGGGAGAAGTCGCGCGTACCCTTGGGAATCGAAGGTTTCTGTGCCATATTATATGAATTTTTGTTTCATTTTCAGGTATTTTTCCCAACCTGTTTGATCCCGGGCGTCCATGTATTTGGGTTGTTCGCTGAGCAGGCGCTTCAATGCAACCTCGTCGCGGCGAAAGAACTGGACAACCATTTCGCGGATCGTTTCCATCTGTTCCACCTCATATAAGCTCACGTAACGCGGTGCCCGCGTTCCCTCTTCTCCGGGATAGACATATCCGATGAAATAACCCAACCGGTCATTGTCGTCGACTGCACCCGAAATGAAAAGCGAACGGTCCGTCTGCAAATCCGTCACCGACAGTGTGGGGGAGTTTTTCTTGAACTTCACCGCCTCGCGTGCCTCTTCATGCCAGGGAAACCGTTCCATCTCGGCGAGGAATTCGTCGGCATCGCACGTTCCGGCCGGTTCTACATGATCCGGATCTTCGTGGGCACGGAGTTGGTCCCAGATGAACACATCGACCGGACGGTTTGCCGGCATCCCGCATGAAAAAAGCCCCAGGAAGAGCAGGAAAAAGGTTGCAATACGCATTCCGTCAAGCCATTAATTTCTTGTAGCGTACGCGGTGGGGTTCCGTGTCGCCGCCCTGGGCCTTCTTCCACGCCTCGTACTCCGAATAGGAGCCCTGGTAGAAGACCACCTTCGAGTCGCCCTCGAACGAGAGGATATGCGTGGCGATACGGTCCAGGAACCAGCGGTCGTGCGAGATCACCACGGCACATCCGGCGAAGTTTTCGAGACCCTCTTCCAAGGCCCGCAGCGTGTTGACGTCGATGTCGTTCGTCGGCTCGTCCAGCAGCAGGACGTTGCCCTCCTCCTTGAGCGCGAGGGCCAGGTGGAGGCGGTTGCGCTCACCGCCCGACAACATGCCGCACTTCTTCTCCTGGTCGGCACCCGAGAAGTTGAAGCGTGCGACGTAGGCCCGGGCATTGACCTGCCGGTTGCCCAGCGTGATGAGGTCCGTGCCGCCCGAGATCACCTCGAAGACCGTCTTTTCGGGGTCGATCGACTTGTGCTGCTGGTCGACATAGGCCAGTTTGACGGTCGGGCCCACGCGGAACGAGCCGCTGGTGGGTTGATCGAGTCCCATGATCATGCGGAAGAGGGTGGTCTTGCCCGTACCGTTCGGACCGATCACGCCCACGATGCCGGCGGGCGGCAGCGAGAACTCCAGATGCTCGTACAGCACGCGGTCGCCGAAGGCCTTCGAGACGTCGTGCGCCTCGATCACCACGTCGCCCAGACGCGGACCGTTCGGGATGAAGATTTCGAGCTTCTCCTCCTTCTGCTTCGTATCCTCGTTCATCAGCTTGTCGTAGGCCGACAGACGCGCCTTCGACTTGGCGTGACGCCCCGAGGGGGACATGCGCACCCACTCCAACTCCCGTTCGAGGGTCTTGCGGCGCTTCGACTCCTGCTTCTCCTCCATGGCCATGCGCGTGGTCTTCTGTTCGAGCCAGCCCGAGTAGTTGCCCTTCCACGGAATGCCCTCACCGCGGTCCAGTTCGAGGATCCACCCGGCGACGTTGTCCAGGAAGTAGCGGTCGTGTGTCACGGCGATCACCGTACCCTTGTATTGCTGGAGATGCTGTTCGAGCCAGTCGATCGACTCGGCGTCGAGGTGGTTCGTGGGCTCGTCGAGCAGCAGCACGTCGGGCTGTTGCAGCAGCAGGCGGCACAACGCCACGCGGCGCCGCTCACCGCCCGAGAGGACCTTCACCGACTGATCCGGATCGGGACACCGCAGGGCATCCATCGCACGCTCCAGCACGCTGTCCAGCTCCCAGCCGTTGACATGGTCGATCTGCTCGTAGAGTTCGCCCTGGCGTTCGATCAGTTTGGCCATCGTGTCGTCGTCCATCGGTTCGCACAGCTTCATGTTGATCTCCTCGTACTCCTTCAGCAGGGCCACCGTTGCGGCACACCCCTCCTCGACGACCTCCTTCACGGTCTTCGAGTCATCGAGTTTGGGCTCCTGCTCGAGGTAGCCCACCGTATATCCGGGCGAGAAGACCACTTCGCCCTCGAAATTCTTGTCGATACCGGCGATGATCTTCATCAGCGTGGATTTTCCCGCGCCGTTCAGACCGATGATACCGATCTTGGCCCCGTAGAAGAACGAGAGGTAGATGTTGTTCAGCACCCGTTTCTGGTTGGGGAAGGTCTTGCTTACGCCGACCATCGAGAAGATGATTTTTTCGTCTGCCATATCCTTATCAGCGAGATTTTTTCAGTTTTCCGCCAAAGATACGCAGAAAATCCGGATTTTCCCGCCCCCGGGGCTGAATATTTGTCGGTCGGGGCGTTTCGAGGCGCAGACAGTTGCCGGAACGCTTCTGAACCCGGTCTGAAAACACCCCTCCGCCCCTTGTGTCTTCCCTCCTCATACAAAAACCCCGCTCCTCAGGGAAGAGCGGGGTTCGGCAAACGATCCTCGACCGATTTCCGGCCGGATCAATAGTTCTCCTTCTTGGGCTCGAAGTAGGCCTGCGGGTGCTTGCACGCCGGGCAGAGTTTCGGAGCCTCCTCGGCCTCGATGACGAACCCGCAGTTGCGGCACTGCCACCAGATCTTGCCGTCACGCTTGAAGAAGTTTCCGTCCGTCAGGCGGCTCAGCAGCTTCAGATAGCGGCGCTCGTGCTCGGCCTCGACGATCGAGATCATGCGGAAGGCTGCGGCGATTTCGGTGAATCCCTCCTCGTCGGCGACCTTTGCGAATTCACGGTAGAGCACATCCCACTCTTCGTTCTCACCCTTCGCGGCAGCCAGCAGGTTCTCGGCCGTCGTTCCGATCGGTCCGGTGGGGTAGCTGGCCGTGATCTCCACTTCGCCGCCTTCGAGGAACTTGAAGAAACGCTCGGCGTGCTCCTTCTCCTGCTCGGCCGTCTCGGCGAAGACACCTGCAATCTGTTCGTAACCCTCCTTCTTGGCCTTGCTCGAGAAGAAGACGTAGCGGCTCCGGGCCTGGCTCTCACCGGCGAATGCCTTCAACAGATTCTGTTCGGTACGCGTACCTTTGATGCTCTTTTCCATAATTGTATTGTTGGTTAAAGTGTGTTTCCTGTTTCCGTATGCAAAGATAACCTTTTCCGCGGCATTCCGCCAAAAAATTTCGATCGGTAGTTTTTATGCGGCTATTCGGTTTGCTTATACCCCGAAGCCCCCGCCCCGGTCAGGGCTTCGACATCGGTCCGGAATACCCCGTAGGCCGGCGGCAAGGCCATCGTGTCGGCGGCTTCGGGCGGCAGGATCCGGTAGCGGGGCATGGCGACCCATACGGGTGTCGTCTCTAACCGATAGGTCATCCGCCCCTCGGGGTGACGCAGGGCTTCGACCTCCGCGACCAGTCCGCCGTCGGTGTAGCGGCGGCGCTGGTTCGAGACCAGATTGCCCAGCGAGTAGAGGACCACGTGCGTGGAGTCGGCCTCCCAGGGCTGCACCACATGGGGATGGCTCCCGACCACCACATCAACCCCCTCCCGCCGCAAAAAGGCCGCCAGGGCCCGCTGTACCGCATTGGCACGCCGCTCGTACTCGTTGCCCCAGTGGAGGCAGGCGACGATGAAATCGACCCCGGCCCGCCGCGCCGCAGCCAGGTCGGCGGCCATCCGTACGGTGTCGATCCGGTTGACGATCATCCCCTCCGGAACGGGCATCCCGTTGGTACCGTAGGTGTAGTTGACCAGTGCCAGCCGCATGCCGTGGCAGGTGAGGTAGAGCGGGTTGTTTCGGCGGTAGTCGGCGCTGTCGGTGAAGACCCCCGTGTGGCGGATTCCGCAACGCTCCAGCTCCCCGATTGTCGTGCGGATCCCCTCGGCACCTCCGTCGCAGCAGTGGTTGTTGGCCATCACCGCGACGTCGACACCCGCGTCACGCAGGGCTTCGGCCAGCGCTACCGGCGAACGGAACAGCGGATAGCCCGTATAGCGTTTCCGACGGGTCAGTGTGGTTTCGAGGTTCACGACCGCAAGGTCGGCCGCCCGCATCCGCGGAGCCAGAGCCGCAAAAACGGGGCCATAGTCGAATCCGTCGCCGCGGCGGGCCGCCTCGACCTGGGGAAGGTGCTGCATGACATCGCCCCCGAACCACATCCGGATCCGTTGCGGCGGCGGGATGCGTCCCGGGCCGGACCATCCCTCCTGATGTTCGGAAGCGGCCCGCCGCGGCGAGCCTGCGGGCGTACAGCACGTGGCGACGAGCAGCAGGAGAATCAGGATTCGGATGCGGCGGAGCTTCATGGCTGCGGGTCTCTTGTCTTCGGGACGCGGGAGAAAGATCCCGGGGGTTATTTGCGGGCGGGATTCTTCGGAAACCAGCCCTTTTCGACCCGTTTCCGCTGCTCGAACAACTCGCCGATGCTCCACAGCGACGAGGCACCCCACACGGCCAGCAGCGTCGACCACAGGAGGTGCCGCACGAGGATCGAAGCGGCAATGGCGGCAATCCCCATCCCGAGGAACACCCACCAGATCCGCACGCCGAAGTAGTATTCACCCTTGATGACCAGCGGATGAAACACCCCGATGATCAGAAACGTGGCGATGCCGATAACGATCCCCGTCAGGTTGTATTGCGCCAGAAATTCCATCTCGAAAACGGTATTGGTTGTATCGGTTTAAAATTGTATCGCAGGGTTCCGAAGGTTTCGGATTCGGAGGGCCGCAATCGCCGGAACGACTTCAATTCTTCACACCCCGTTTCCCATTTTCCATTTGCAGAAGGTCCGATCCGGACGGTCGCTGGAAAACCCGCAGCCCGAACTCCGGGAGCACGGCCAGCAGGTGATCGAACAACGCCGACTGCAAAGCCTCGTAGGCCACCCACTCCGTGCAGCGCGAGAAGCAGTAGACCTCGACGGGCAGCCCCTCCGGCGTGGGCTGCAACATCCGCACCATTTGCATCATCTCGGGATGCACCTCCGGATTTTGCTTCAGGTATTTCCGGATATAATCCCGGAAAAGATGCAGGTTGACAACCGGTTGCCCATTCGCCCCTGCATCTTCGGTGACAAGCCCCTTGCGGCGGAGTGCGGCCAACTCCTCCGCCGTACAGAACCGCACCGTCGTGGCGTCAATCGGCAGCGAACGCTTGATGCGCCGTCCGCCGCTCTCCTGCATGCCCCGCCAGTTCTGGAACGAATCGCTCACCAGCGCATAGGGCGGGATCGTCGTGATCGTCTTGTCGAAATTCTGGATCTTGACCGTCGTCAGCGTCACCTCCGTGACGTAACCGTCGGCGCCGTACTTCTCCATGGTGATCCAGTCCCCGGGTCGCAGCATGTCGTTGGCCGAGAGCTGCACGCCGGCGACCAGTCCCAGGATGCTGTCCCGGAAGATCAACATCACCACGGCCGCCGAAGCCCCCAGTCCGGCCAGAATCGTCGTGGCATCGCGTCCGATCAGAATGCTCACGATGAGAATCGCCCCCACGCAGAAGGTCAGCAGTTTGATCATCTGGTAGATTCCCTTGAGCGGGCGGTTGCGCAGCGATTCGTGCTGCGTGGAGATCTCGTGCAGCGTATCCAGGAAGGCGTTGACCAGCAGCAGCACCGCCACGATCAGATAGATCAGGCACACCTTCCGCAGCAACTCCAGCAGTATCGGCATGTCGTAGAAGACCGCTGCCAGGAGAATATACCAGATCAGAGGCGGGATCAACCGCGCCGTGGCACGCATCACGCGGTTGCAGAACAGGTGGTCGTCCCAGGTGGCCTTCGTGCGCTGACTGATCCGCTGCAGGGCCGGGATGACCAGATTCCGGAACAGTTTTGCCGCCAGCCACGAGACGAGGACGATTCCCGCCAGGAGGATGATTTTCGTGGTCAGATCGATATGCTCGCTGCTCCATCCGATGCCGGCCAGCCAGCCGGAGATCGGGCCGTTGAGTTCTTCCATCGTTTCGTCGGGTTGTTCACGGGCGGAAAGCCGCAGTCTTTCCGCTCCGAAATTCATGTTTGCCAGGGGCAAAGATACAAAAAAAACGGTCCCCGCAGGGACCGTCTCCAAGAGAATTCGAACGAGGTGTCAGAAATTGTACTGCACCATCACCTGAGCACGGTTGGCATGTCCTTCGGCATTGTTCATGTCCTTGCGTGTTCCATAGAGGTACTCGGCAGCGACGCGGCAGCGCGGGCTCAAGGCATAGAAGATGTTGCCGAAGACGTATTGTCCGCGTTTGTATTCATCGTCGGCATAGAATCCGTTCTTCTTCTCGACGTTGACCACCGAGTATCCGCCCGAAAGGAAGAGTCGCGGCGAGAGGTTGAACTGTGCGGCGGCCTGCCATCCCCACATCGGCATGGTCTGGATCTGTGCGGCATTTTCGGGATTGGGCGTGAAGTCGAGCCCCGATCCCGTAAGATCCTGGATGTAGGGCGTGATGCCTTCGCCGTAGACGCCGTTCATGAAGAGCTGCATCCACCGGCAGGTCTTGATCGTACCGCTGAACTGGACACCCCAGCCCAGCAGCGAGGTGTTGCTGCCCGTGCGCATGTTGTGCAGATACATGTTGCGCACGACGCCCGAAGCACGGATGTGGCTCTCGCGGTTGGGGCCCCAGGCAAACTGCAGGTAGGCCGGGAAATCCGGAATCCGCTGCTTTACCGGTGTGAAGTAGTCGTTGTAGGAGCCGCTGACCTGGGGCATTTCGGCGGCGATGCCGAAGGTCATCTTGTCGCGGGCGAACGATACCTCGTAACGGATCATCGTGGCGAAGTTGAAGTTGTAGGCGTTGGGACCCTGGAAGTCGATGGTCGTGGGTGCGGCCGTCAGATCGCAGAAGGTCGTTACGTCGCGGCCCAGCGTGAAGCCCAGCATCGAGACGTAGGCCGAACGCAGACGCGGCGTATAGCTGCCCGGGGCTCCGCCTCTGAAGTCCGCATCCATGTAGACGACTACGCGGCCCAGCATGTCGCTGTTGGTGATTGCCTTGAAGAAAAGACGCGAGGTCGAGGCATCCATGATCAGCTGCTTGTGCGTGTCGTAGGTGGCGACGGTCGGAATGTCGTAGGGTACGAAGTCCAGATTGTCGACGATGCCGTCGACGTCAGCCCCGGCGCGCATCTGCACGAAGCCGCCCAGGGCCAGCGAAAAGCGGTTGTTCTTTGTCGTGAAGATGAACTGCGGTTTTTCGGTCTGCTGGAATCCGCTGCGGTGTGTTTCCAGGTAGTCCTGTATGGCGTTGTTCATGGCCTGGTTGTTCAGGGCCACGGCCTTCTGCACGGCACCGGGCGAATAGTAGATCGTATCCGTCTGGTGGAGTGAGACGAGGTAGACCGTGGGCGAATAGTCGCCACGCATGGCTTTACGCCCGTGGTGCTGGGCCGAGGCCGTGCCCGCAAACAGCAGGGCCACAAGAAGAAGTCGAAGTGTTTTCATAAGCAAAGTAAAACAAAATGGTTTCGTTAATGTTCTTTCTCGTTCTCAAGGAGTTGATATTCACCGGGCCGTTCCGCAAGTTATATGCCAAAGAAATTTCGGGTCTGCGCAATTTTTCCTACCTTTGTCTTTTAAAGAATTGAGAGTTGAAGAATAACAGCGATCCGAAGGATTTGGCTTTCCACAGTCGGGATGACCATCCCCATAAAGCCCCTGCCTGGGGCGGGGTTGGGGTGGAACCGATTTGAATCCGCGGCCACAGGGCGCGGAAAACGACGTCGGAAGCGCCCGGAGGCAGGAAAGAGACCTCTCCGACCGGAATCGAGCTGGACCCGGATTTTGAATCCGCAACCACGGGCCGCGAACAACGGCGGTTGCCAGCCTCCCAACGCTCTGGAAACTTCGATTCTCTATAATAAATACATACAACATACACGATGCTTTTTACCCTGATTTCGACCCTTACGCTGATTGCCTTTGCCGCCGATGCGATCCACCTCCGCCGTCAACGCCGACGGGGGATCCCGGCCCTTCGGACTTTCGTCGTCTGGGTGGTGTTCACCGATGCCCTGCCGCTGATCTCGGCCATTGTCGGCTGGATCAGCCGGGACAACGGCCCCGGGCTGATGAACCTATACATGTGGCTCTTCTGGGGCTGGATCGTGACCGTCCTTCCCCGAATGCTCTACTATGTGTTCCACTTCCTGAAACTCCCCCGCACGGGACTGTTGCTGGCTGCGCTCTTCACGCTCGTCCTGCTCTGGGGCACCACCTTCGGACGGACACGCATCCATGTGAACCGGATCGAGATCCGCTCCGACCGGATCCCCGCGGCATTCGACGGCTTCCGCTTTGCACACTTCTCCGACGCCCATGTCGGAACGCTCGTCCGTCCGGAGCGCGAACTGACCCGGCTGGCCGATACGATCAACGCCCTGCGGCCCGACGCCGTCTTCTTCACGGGCGACCTGGTGAACATCCGTTCCGCGGAGCTCGACGACCGCACCCTGGAACTCCTGCAACGGATCGCGGCCCCGGTCTGGTCGGTGACGGGAAACCACGACGTAGGAACCTACATCCGGGATTCGATCCGCTATCCGGCAGCCGTCGAGGCTCGCAAGGTTGTCGAGCGGCAGCGGGCGATGGGGTGGTGCGTCCTGGAGGATACGACCGTTTACCTGCGGCGCGGCGGGGACAGCCTCGCGCTGACGGGCATTTCGTTTGATCCGGCCCTGCGGGAACGCCGTCATGACCGCCATCTTCCGGCCGATCATCTCCCGGCAATCTACGACGGCGTGCCCGATTCGCTCTACAACATCACGCTGGTCCATGTCCCGCAACTCTGGGAGCAGATCACGGCCCTGGGTTACGGCGACCTGACCCTCTCGGGCCATGTCCATTCGATGCAGATGAAGATCCGGCCCTGGGGCCGCGGATGGTCGCCCGCCGTATGGCTCTACGAACGGTGGAGCGGCCGTTACGACAAGGGCCGGCATACACTTTATATCAATGACGGCACGGGATATGTAGCCTATCCGATACGGCTGGGCGCCTGGCCCGAAGTCACCCTCTTTACCTTGAAACGATGCGAATAACCCTCTCCTTTGCCACCACGGCCGACGGATACCTGGATGATTGTTCCGACCGGCGGCTGATGATCTCCACACCCGAAGACTGGGAGGCGGTGCTCCGCCTGCGGGCCGGGTGCGATGCCATACTGGTCGGTGCCGGGACGTTGCGGCGCGACAATCCGGCGCTGTTGCTGCGTGATTCCGAAGTCCGGGCGCGGCGTGTGGCTGCGGGCCTGCGGCCCGATCTGACGAAGGTGACCATGACCCGTTCGGGACATCTCGATCCCGCATGGCGCTTCTTTACCGAAGGGGATGCCGACCGCTATGTTTTCTCTGAGACGGAAATCAATGGAATAGAAGGTCTTGCGGAAGTTATTTCAAGCAATGGATCCATAACGGCGGCCTTTGTGGCCACCGAACTCGAACGGCGCGGAATCCGACATCTGCTCGTCGAGGGCGGGGCCGAAACCCTGCGGATGTTCCTCGATGCCGGATTGGCCGATACGGTGCGTCGGGCCGTCAATCCGCAGTTGCGGCTCGGACCCGGAAAGGGTGGGGCGCAGTTCCGCTTCGAACCTCCGCACGGTGCCCGCTGTACGGAAGAACGGCTCGGAGGCATGGAGGTCCTGACCTGCGAATTGCATCCCGATACGGCAGATGAAGACCGCCGCTGGCTTGCGGAGGCCGTCCGCGAAGGTTTCCGCGCCACGCCCTGTGCATCGTGTTATTGCGTGGGGGCCGTCATCGTGCTGCCCGACGGCCGCGTGTTCCGCGGATACACCCACGAGACCTCCCCGACACACCACGCCGAACAGGAGGCCATCGCCAAAGCCCTCGCGGCCGGAGCCGACCTGCACGGAGCCGCAATCTACTCCTCGATGGAGCCCTGCTCGCAGCGCAGCAGCGAACCCGAAAGCTGTACGCAGCTGATCCTGCGCCACGGATTCGCCCGGGTGGTCTTCGCGGGCTATGAACCCGCCTGTTTCGTCCATTGCCAGGGGGCCCGGCTGTTGCGCGAAGCCGGGGTCGAGGTGCGGGTTTATCCTGAATTGGCACACGGTGTGCAGGAGGCTAATGCACACCTGGACCGGCAAACGGATGCAAATTGTGTCCATTAAGGCTTAATAATGGCCTAAAGTGCCTGACAGGTATCATATCTTGCCGACAGATCGTATATATTTGCAGAATAAACGCATCGAATACCATGAAAAAAGAACTCTCGATCCTCCTCGCAACGGCGATGATCGGCTCGGCAACGGCTTTTGCGCAGCAGTCCGGGCAGATGATTTCGCTCGAAGAGGCGATCGCCGTCACCCTCACGGAAAATCCCGCTCTGAAGGCCGCCGCCTATGAGGAACGGGCCGCTCAGCAGGAGCGCCGCGCCGCCATTGGCCTGCGCATGCCGCAGATCAACCTCACGGGCGCCTACGCCTATATGGCCAAGGACATCGGACTCGATTTCAACGATATGAAAGGTCCCGTCAAGGAGCTTACGGGCAAGATCCTCGGAAGCGGGATCATCACCGATCCGGCGCTCCTCCAGGGGATCCAGGGGTTGCTCAACCCGATGATGAATGCCGACTGGTTCCTGACGATCCAGGATCAGAGTCTCGGATTCGTGGGCGGCGAGGTGACCCTTCCGATCTGGATGGGCGGCAAGATCAACGCCGCGAACCGGGCCGCGAAGATCAACGAGAAAACTGCCGTCGAACAGGGGAACCGGACCCGCAATGCCTTGATCTCGGAGCTTGTCGAGCGCTATTTCGGTCTGGCCCTGGCCCGTCAGGTCGTCGCCGTGCGCCAGCAGGTTGTCGACGGGGTGAAACGCCATCTCGAGGATGCCCGCGCCCTGGCCAAAAACGGAATGATCGCCCAGAGCGAACTCCTCTACGTGGAGTTCAAGATGGCCGAGGCCGAGCGCGAACTGGCCAACGCCCGTCTGCAGGCCGAGACCATCGCCAGCGCCCTGTCGAACACCCTCGGCAAGGAGAACGACTGGACACCCGTCACGGCGATGTTCATCCTCTCCCAGGTCGAGGAGCTGGCCTATTACCAGGATCTCGCCCGGACCCGGAATCCGCTGCTCACGCAAGTCTCGCTCCAGCGTCAGCTGGCCGAGGAGGGAATGCGGGCCCAGCGTTCGGCATTCCTGCCCCAGGTGGTCGCCATGGGTGGCGGATCGTTCTACAACTACCAGGTGGCCGGATTCGTGCCCCGCTGGGCCGTGGGCGTGGGAGTCAACATCAAGCTCTTCGACGGTCTGAACCGCGAATACAAGTATTCGGCCGCCAAACAGACCCTGCGCCGCGTGGGCGAGTTGCAGAACAAGGCCGGGCAGGACATCGCGGTCCTGGTCGAGAAGCTCTACAACCAGATGATGAACTACCGCAACCAGATGGCCTCGATCGACGCCTCGCTGGCCTTTGCCGAGGAGTATCTGCGCATGAAGAACGCCGCCTTCCTCGAAGGCATGAGCTCGTCGTCGGACCTGATCGACGCCGAGTTGAATCTGGCCGGAGTGCGCACCGAGCGCCTGCAGGCCGCCTACAACTACGACCTGCTGCTGGCCCAGCTGCTTGAAGCCGCGGGGATCAGCGAGGAGTTCCCGACCTATGCCCGCCGCAGCGATGCCCGGCAGATCCTGTTCGACAAAAAATAAAACGCATACGCTATGAAACGCAACAACGTAATCGGAATTCTGGCGGCCGCAGCAGTCATCATCCTTGCGGTCGTACTGGTCAGCTGGTATCTCAACAAACGTACGCCGATGCTGATCCAGGGAACGGTCGAGTGTACGACCTACAAGGCTTCGTCGAAGATTCCCGGACGGATTCTCGACATGAAGGTCGAGGAGGGCGAAAGTGTCGAGAAGGGACAGCTGCTCTACACGCTCTCGACGCCCGAACTGGATGCGAAACTCCTCCAGGCCGAAGCCGTGAAGAGTGCCGCTTCGGCCATGGACCAGGCTGCGGTGGCCGGGGCCCGGGTGCAGCAGATCGAGGCCGCGCTGAACATGTGGCAGAAGGCCCAGGCCGGACTCGAACTGGCCCGCAAGACCTATGAACGGGTGCAGAACCTCTACAACGATGGGGTCGTACCGGCCCAGAAACTCGACGAGGCGACGGCCAACTACCGGGCCATGGAGGCAACGGCCCAGGCGGCCAAGGCCCAGTACGACCTGGCCTCGGACGGTGCCCGCAAGGAGGAGAAGGAGGCTGCGGCGGCCCGTGTCCGCCAGGCCGAGGGGGCCCTCATCGAGGTTGAATCCTACATCAGCGACGCCATGGTCTATGCTCCCGTCACGGGTGAGGTCTCGACGATCATCGCCGAGCAGGGTGAACTCGTCGGAAGCGGCTATCCCGTGGTGGCGATTCTCGACATGAGCGACATGTGGGTGACGTTCAACATCAAGGAGACGCTGCTGCCCGGAATTACCCGGGGGTTGCACCTGAACGGCTACGTCCCGGCACTCGATGCCGACGTGGAGTTCGAGGTGACCTATATCTCCCCGCAGGCCGACTTCGCCACCTGGGCCGCGACCCGTACCCAGGGCGGGTTCGACATCCGCACGTTTGCCGTCAAGGCCAAGCCCGTATCCCCGGCCGGGAACCTGCGCCCCGGCATGAGCGTTCTCGTGGACTGGGATCAAATCCAACGGTAGGCGATGCCCGGATTCCTGCAACATACCTGCGCCGTGATGCAGCGCGAGGTCGCGCGCCTCGCCCGTCAGCCGATGTATCTCGTGCTGATGGTCATCCTGCCCGTGGTGTCGTTCTCGTTCTTTGCCCTGCTGTTCGGGCAGGGCGCCATCCGCAACATCCCGATCGCCGTGCTCGACCAGGACAATACGACGCTCTCGAGAAAGGTCGTGCAGATGATCGACGAAACCCCCACGGCACTGGTTGCATACGGCATTCAGGACATGGCCGAGGGTGAACGTCTCATGCGCGAGGGGAAGATCATGGCCATCGTCCTCGTGCCGCCGTTTTTCGAGAAGTCGATCCTGAGCAATACGCAGACCCACCTGGAAAACTACGTCTCGGGAACCAACATCACCGTCAACGGGCTCCTCTCGAAGGACATCCAGACCGCCGTGACGACCTTCTCGGCGGGTATTCAGCTCCAGCTGCTCATGAAGCAGGGACTCACCGAACGGCAGGCCATGGCCCAGCTGATGCCCGTGCGCTTCGACAAGCACGTCCTCTTCAACCCCCACATCAACTACGGTTACTACCTCGCCCCGAGTTTCATGCCCATGATGCTGATGATCTTCGTCGTGATGACCACGATCTTCGCCATCGGCACCGAACTCAAACTCGCAACGGCCCGGGAATGGCTCCGGACGGGAGGCGATTCGATTGGGGCCGCGCTGCTCGGAAAACTCCTGCCCATCACCGCCGTGATGTTCCTCGTCTCGCTGGTGATGCTGATCATCAACTTCAAGGTTGTCGGCACGCCCCTGAACGGCAGTCTCGCGGTGATTCTCGTCGCCACGCTGCTCTTCATCCTGAGCTACCAGTCGATCTCGGTGCTGATCGTCTCGCTGCTGGCCAACCTGCGGCTCTCGCTCTCGATCGGCGGCGGATACTCCGTGCTGGCCTTCACCTTCTCGGGGCTCACCTTCCCGATCATGGCCATGTGGGAACCGATGCAGTGGGTGAGCCGGATCTTCCCGTTCACGTTCTATACCGACGTCTTCGTCGACCAGATGCTGCGCGGAACACCCTGGGTCTACTCGCTGCCCGACCTTTGCTGGATGTCGCTGTTCATTGTCTTACCACTGCTCTGCCTGCCGCGTCTGAAGCGCGTCTCGACGGAGGAAAAATTCTGGGGGAGGTTGTGATATGAGCCGTTTTTCCAAACAGATTGCCTCCTACTGGCAACAGACCGGTGCGGTCATCCGCAACGAATTCCGCACGATCTTCACCGACAAGGGTGTCATGCTGGTGCTGATCTTCGCCCTGCTGATCTACACCACGGTCTACTCGCTGGCCTACGGTTCGCAGGTCCTGCGCAATGTCCCGCTCGGGGTCGTGGACGAGTGCCGCACCCCCACGAGCCGCGCTCTGATCGATGCCTTCAACTCCGGGCCCAACGTCTATACGGCCTATACCCCCACCTCGATGGAGGAGGCCAGGGAACTGTTTCATGCCCGGAAGATCTACGGCGTGGTCTACATCCCGGCGGATTACGAACGCTGCCTCTACGGCGGCGAGCAGGCCAACGTGGCCGTCTATTGCGACGCCAGCTACTTCCTGATGTACCGCCAGGCCTTTCAGGAGCTCGTGACGGCCATCGGACAGACCGGAGCCATGGTCCAGTTCCAGCGGCTGATCGCCAAGGGGGCCAACATCCCCCAGGCCCAGGCTACCACACAGCCCGTCATCTATCAGTCGCACAACCTCTTCAACCCCTACCTTGGATACGGTACCTTCGTGATGCCCGCAATTATCATGGTCATTATCCAGCAGACGATGCTCATCGGCATCGGCATGGTGGGCGGGACATGGCGCGAATTCGGACTCTACCACAAACTCTGCCCGCCGGGACGACGCCGCATGTCGACCCTTCCGATTGTCGTGGGGCGATCGCTGGTCTATGCCGTGATCTACGCCGTGACCTGCGCCTACGTCCTCGGACTCCACTACCGGCTGTTCCACTTCCCGATGAACGGAGACCCCTGGACCGTCGGACTCTTCATGTTGGCCTACATGGCGGCCTGCATCGCCCTGGGAATCGCCGTCTCGACGCTCTTCCGCTACCGCGAGAATTCGCTCCTGCTCCTGCTCTGGACCTCGATTCCCGTATTGATGCTCAGCGGCGTGTCGTATCCCCGTGAAGGGATTCCCGGGTGGCTTTTCGACTTCGGACAACTGCTGCCCAGCAGCCACGGCGTCGACGGGTTCATCCGCATTCAGACCATGGGGGCCTCCACGGCCGAGGTGTTCCGGGAGATCAAGTGGCTCGTCATCCTCACGATCGTCTACGGCGGACTGGCCTGCATCGGAACCCATCAGGTAATCCGGCGGGAACTGCGGATGAAACAGGCGCAGAAAAACCCCGTGACAGACGCGGAAAAAAACGGGACCCGGAACTCCGAATGATGGTATAATCCGGAAAACGAGGCGGCCCCCTCCGGAGGGGAGACAAAAAAACAGCCTGGCTCTCAGCCAGGCTGTTTTTCATGACGGCTAATGGAATCGTCCGCCCATCGGAGGAGGTCCCCCGGGCCCGGGCCGACGGCGGGGTTGATCCATACCCTCGTAATCCTTGATGTTGTGCGAGCCCTTCTTGCCGAAGCGGCGCAGGTTGTAGGTGAACTGGAGCATGTAATAGCGTCCGATCACGCTGTTCGTGGCATTCTGCGTCCAGCCCGATCCCGTCGTGCGGGCAAAGGCCTTGTTCTGGTTCAGCAGGTCGTTCACGCCGATCATGATCTCACCCCGCTGGTTGCGGAAAATCTTCTTGCCCAGCCAGGCGTTGCAGAGCAGGTAGTCCTCTTCGTAGTCGTTCGTGAAGCCGATGTACTGCGAGTAGGCCGCACTTGCCGTGAGCGTAAAGCCCAGCGGGAAGACCAGCTTCAGGTTGCCCTGCGCCGTGTGGTTGAAATAGCGGTTCTTGGCATTCGATGCTCCCAGCGAGTTGGTCGCCTCGTTGTAGGTTCCGTTCCACGAAAGCGTGAAGTCCACGTTCTCCGAGATGTTGCTGCCCAGCACCGCCCCGAAGTCGTATCCCAGGTTCTTCGAATCGTTGCGGTCTCCGCCTTCGATCAGCCCCGTCGTCGGATCCACCGTGCCGCCCAGCATGCTCGGTGTCTTCGTATAGGTGACACCCGCCGTGATGTTGAAGTTCGACTTCAGGAACCCGATCGGCAGACCGTAGCTGAGGTGTGTACGCAGCTGCCAGTATCCGTCGAGGTTCGTGGTCGTCGAGTAGTAGTTCGGCGTGTAGGTCTCACCCTCGATGTTCAGTTCGCCGGGATTCTGCACCAGATGTGTCGCCGTATAGTCCTGCGTGGTGTTGGCCGAGAACATCCACATGAAGGTCCGGCCCTTCTCGACGTTCGAATTCACGTAGTGGAAATTCATCCGGTGCGAGTAGGTGGGGCGCAGGGTCGGATTTCCGTGCGTGATGTTCTGGGCATCCGACACGTCATAGACACTCTGAAGATCCGTTACCGTAGGGCTGTCCGTATAGGACGACACGAAGAGCCGCAGCATGTTTTCGCGGTTGATGTTCAGTTCTCCCATCATGAAGTAGGTCACGTTGTCGTACGAGTGGGAGATCTTCTCCGAATTGCTGCGTACGATCTCGCCGTCGAGCGTCGAACGCTGGTAATAGACGTTGGCCACGAAACGGCTGCGCTCCTTGGCATAACGGAAACCGGGGCCGACGCTCTGCGTCAGGTAGCCGCTCCGGTAGGAGTTCGACAGCGCCGGATCCGGGGACAGACCGGCGATCGAGAAGTCCGGACCGGTGACATAGGAGTTCTTGTCGCGCTCCTGCGAATTGTACGAGACCCGGTACTGGAGGCTCACCTGCGTATATTTTGCCACAGGTTCGGTGTAGGTGAAGTTCCCGCGCAGGCTGTACGACGACGACGGAGCCATGTTGCGCAGATAGCGGCGCGTGAGGTAGGCGGCCGGATCCCATGTGAAGGGGTCGTCACTTCCTTCGGGCCGCACGTCCGAGCTGGCCTGCACGTTCGACCACGAATCGGAATTGTTCGTGTTGTCCTGGTAGCTGAACGATCCGTCAACGGTGATCGTCCGTCCGGCCTTGCCCAGTTTGGCCCGGTAGACGGCGCTTGTCCCGACGTTATAGCCGTGGCGCAGGGCATCGCTGTAATTGTCCGTATAGCTGTATCCGCTGCCGCCCGCTTCCGGAGCGCCGAACTGCCAGCCGAGCGTCGTGCTCACGGGGTCGTTCGACTGGTAGCTGAACCGCGGGCGGACCATCAGGTTCTGATTCTCGGAGATCTTCCACTCCAGGCGGGCATTGAAGCGGTGGTTGTAGGCCCGCGTATCGGAGTTGCCCCGGGTCATCAGCGTATCGGGCTTCATCGGGGATTCGTACCATTTGTCGATCGTCGAGAGGTTTCGCGTATCGGTATTGTTGAAGAAGTAGCTGCCCTGGAACGTCACCTGGTCGCGTTTGCCCCATGAATCGGAGTAGTTCACACCGATGGCGTTGACCGAGGCCACACCGCTCTGCGGACGCATCATGTACTGGCCCACGCCGCCCCGGCGACCTCCTCCGCCTCCCGAAACACCCAGGATGTCCTCGAACGAGAAGTTCTGCTGGTTGACGTTGTTGAACAGTCCGATGAGCGAGATGCGGCTGTCGCCCGTGAAGATGTTGGCATTACCGCCCGCGAGATATTTGAACTTGTCTTCGGTGGTTGTCTCAGCGTCGTAGCCGAATCCGGCATAGAGCTTTCCGAACTGTCCCTGACGCATGCCGGGTTTGGTGACGATGTTGAGTGCCTTGTATCCCTCTCCGTCGTCCATGCCCGAGAATTCGGCCGCATCGGAGAGTTTGTTGTAGACCTCCACACGGTCGACGGCCTCGGCCGGCAGCGACTTGATGGCCGTGGTGACATCCTCGCCGAAGAACTCCTTGCCGTCAACGAAGACCTTCTTGATCTCCTCGCCCTGGGCCTCGACCGCACCGTCCGTGATGGTGATGCCGGGCATCTTCTTCAGCAGACCCTCGACATCGGCGTCGTTGGTCACCTTGAAGGCTCCGGCGTTGTAGCTCACCGTATCGCCCTTCTGCGACGTACGCATGGCCTTCACCTCCTTGACCACCGTTTCGATCTGAACACCGGGCTTGAGTTTCAGCGTCCCGAGGTTCAGCCGCGGAGTCGAGAGTCGGAAGGTCGTGTCGAGGTTGTTGTAACCGATGAACGATACCGTCAGGGCATACTCCCCGTAGGCAAGCGAGGTGATCGACGCCGCGCCCTTGTAGCCCGACGCAAATCCCTGTTTCTGGTCCGGAGTCTTGGTCGGAGCGACGGTCAGCACGGCGCCCACGATGTTGTCGCCGGTGTCCGCATCGACGATCGTTGCCGTGACGCTGCCCTTCTGGGCGAACGCTGCCACGGCAAAGAGCGACAGCAGGGTAGTCAATAACAAATGTTTCATCTCTTCTGTTTGGTAAATAGCAAGGCAACTGTGTCTGAAAACGCCTCCGGACGGCACGGGATTCGGGTCCGCCGCTCCGGGTGCAGCCTCCGGCATCATATCCGGGACTTCCGCTTCGGGCCTTTCAGGCCCGCGAATTTACATTTTTTATGGCAAATTTCCTTCGAAAAACCGGTGAAACGGCAAAAAAAGGGTGTCAGTCGACCGGACTGACACCCTTCCGGCAGCTTCAAGCCGCATCTTGACGGGTTGTTATTTCTTCTTTCCCGGGCGATCCTTGCGCGGGCAGTCACCCTTGCAGTCATTCGGGCAGTCGCCCTGTTTCATACCCTTGCGGTGCTTGGCCTGGGGACCGTTCCCCGGCTGTCCCGGACGCGGGCCCTGCATCTGCGACCACTGCATGAACTGCTCGGTCGAGAGGATCGACTTCATCTTGTCGGCCTCGGCCTTCCGGGCCTCGTTCATCTTCGCACGCATGGCCTGCGTCTGCTTGATCTGATTCAGATTCACCTCATAGACCTGTTTGGCCTGGGCGTCGGTCAGCTGCAACTGACGGGTCATGCGTTCGGTCTGACGCTGGGCCATCTGTTCGGCCGTAGGCGGCGTCTTGGGACTGGTCTGCGGGTTGCTCTCCTGAGCGAAAAGGGTCGTCGTAGCCATCAGGCAAAGGGCCGTTGCGGCCGCAAAAATCTGCTTTCTCATACTCCTTACTTTTTTTACGGTTGGACTTCCTGTGTGCCGGCTCCAGCGTCCGGCATCCTCCGGAGGTCTGTTGCAAAGGTAGGGCCAAACCTCCGGATTCGGAACCGTATCTCCGGTGAAACGGCCGAGCGGCCGGGTCAACCGACTACTCCTCGGGGTGAACCGACCGCAGCCACGCCTTGAATTCCGGGACCCGGGCCTTCGAAATGATGATCCGCTCGGGCGTCTCGACCGTCAGATGCAGCGACAGCCGGCTCCCGAACCACACGACGATCTCCTTCACGGCACGGCGTGCCACGATAAACTGGCGGTTGGCCCGGAAGAAATCGGCTTCGGGCAGTTGCGACTGGAGCGTTTCGAGCGTCCGGTCCAGCGGATAGGTCACACCGTCGTAGTCGCAGGCCGTGACGCGCTCGTTCGACGTGTAGCAGTAGGCGATCCGCTCCCGCGGCAGCGGGATGATCCGGTCGCGCACGTGCACCAGGAAGACCTCCTCGCGGTCACGGCGTTCCGAGGCCAGCGTGCGGACCCGCGAACCGTAGTTGCGGAGCTCCACGGAGGTCAGACGCCGCAGCTTGTTCAGTGCCCGTTCGACATCGGCCTCATTGAGCGGTTTGAGCAGGTAGTCGATGCTGTTGACCCGGAAGGCCTCCAGGGCATAGCGGTCATAGGCCGTGGTGAAGATCACCGGAGCGGTGATCTCCACGGCGTCGAAAATCCGGAACGAATCGCCGTCGGCCAGGTGGATGTCCATGAACAGCAGGTCGGGCTGCGGATTTGTCCGCAACCATTCGATGCTCTCCCCGACGCTCTCCAGCGTCGCCACGATCTCCATTTCCGGAGCCGTCTGCCGCAGAATCGCCGCCAGGTTGCGGGCTGCAGCCGTTTCGTCTTCGATGATCAGCGCCTTCATCTTGATGTTTCGGGATTTTGAAGCGGCATCCGGACCCGGAAGGTCTCTCCGTCATCGAGGATCTCGATCTGGCGTCCCGTGATCAGCTGCCAGCGGTTGCGCAGGTTCTCCAGGCCGATCCCCGTCGAGGGTTCGGGCTCCAGTTTCGGGATTTTCGGGTTCGAGACCTCCAGCCATCCCCCGTCGGTACGGATTGAGATGTGGAACGGTTTGCTGCGCGTGATCGTGTTGTGCTTCACGGCGTTCCCGATCAATGGCTGCAACGACAGCGCCGGGAGACGCCACGGCAGGTATTTCGGGTCGATGTCGATGTCGAAGAAGAGCTTGTCGGCATAGCGGATCTTGAACAGATAGCTGTACGCTTCGACGAACTTCAACTCCTCGTCGAGGGTCATCAGGGCCGACTGTCCGTTCTGGATGATGTAGCGGAACGTATAGGAGAGCTGGTCGATGTAGGTAAGGGCCTTCTCGTCCTGACGCTCCCGCACGAGCATGGCCAGCGAATTGAGCGAATTGAAGAAGAAGTGGGGGTTGATCTGCCCGACGAGCATGTTGTAACGGGTGGTGAGGTTTTCGTTCTTGAGCCGTTCGTTCTCCACCTCGACGGCCTGGCGCTGCGACAGCAGGACGTAGATCCGCCCGTAGAGCATCGACACCACCACGGCAAACGAGCACTTCAGCAGCAGCATGTAGTCGAACATGCGGCCGCTCGTGCAGTTCGGCAGGATGCGTCCCGTGTGCCACTCGGTGACGGGGGCCACGCAGTAGAGTCCCGCGGCCGCGAGGCAGCACCACAGACAGCGCTTCACGTAACGCGACATCGAGTAGTCGTGACGCACGGAGGTGAGAATCGAGAGCATCACGAACGATACGACCAGGAAGTAGATGAGCTGCAGCAGAAGTTCGGAGCCCTGGGAGGGTCGGTTATAGAGAAGCGTGTAATCGAATTCGTGTCCGTTGCGAGCCAGGACCTTCTGGATCATGGGATGTCCTCCGTGGCGGCGCGGCGGGGTGAATTCGGCCACGATCCGGTCTCCGGGAGCCAGCCGCAGCCGGTTTATCCGCTGGGGCGGGACGTAGACGCTGTCGCCGTTCGCGTAGACGATGTATCCGTAACCGTCGGGGTGCACGACGAGCCGTCCCTCCTCCATGCGGGTCAGGGAACGCTTCGGAGCGGGTTGCGCGGAGCTTTCGCTGTTCAGGTCCACGAGCATCAGCAGCACGTAGGAGAAGTTCACCACCAGGCTGATTGCCACGGAGACCAGCAGGTTCAGCACCACGTCGGCATATTTCGATTGCAGTTTCATGGTCGGCATCTTTTCGGTTCTTGCCCCGGGATTCGCCGCGGCACGCCGCAGGAAGGGCGGCGGGCTCCGCCATCCGGCCCTTCGGCCCGGGCGAAGGGAGGACGGGGGCGTTACGCCTCGGTTACTCCTCCTTGTACCACGAGGCGTAGAGCATGTAGTCGTGTGCCGTGCGGCGGACGATCTCGTCGCGCTGTTCGGGGGTGATCTCCTTGACCTTGCGGGCCGGAACGCCGGCATAGACCGAATTGGGCTCCAGCTGGGCGTTGGAGAGTACCAGGGCGTTGGCGGCGATGATGCAGCCCGAAGGGACGTGAGCGTTGTCGAGCAGCGTGGCGCCCATGCCGATCAGACAGTTGTCCTCGATCACGGCGCCGTGGATTACGGCGTTATGACCCACCGAGACGTCGTTTCCGATGATCGTCTGCGAGGGGTGCTTGGCCTTGTCATAGATGGTGTGCAGCACGACGCCGTCCTGGATGTTCGTGCGGTCGCCGATGACGATTTTGTTGACGTCGCCGCGCAGCACGGCGTTGTACCAGATCGAGCAGTCGCGGCCGATGGTCACGTCGCCCAGAATGACGGCCGTCTCGGCCAGAAAGGTGTTTTCGCCGATCACGGGTTCGTGACCGCGGACTTTGCGGATCAATGCCATGTTTTTCGAGATTTTTTCCAGTTTCCGTTTGGAATTTTTCAGGTTCGGTTTTGTGGTTGAAGCCCGTTCGGAAGGAACATAAACCGGGATCGGGACGAAGGGTTGCACACAGCTCTATCCGCTCTGCGAATCGCTTCCGTTTTCAATGCTTCTCCCTTAATTTCCCATTCACCTTTCAATGCTCAACCCTTCCCCCTCATTTTCCATTTTCTATTTTCTTGGCCTCCTGCCAGATGGCCTCCATTTCGTCGAGTGAAAGTTCGTGGAGTGTATGTCCTTGTTTTGCAACTTGTTCTTCCATGTAATTGAAGCGTTGCATGAACTTGTTGTTCGTGCGGGCCAGGGCCGCTTCAGGGTCCACACCATAGAGCCGGCAGGCGTTGATGAGCGCGAAGAACAGGTCACCGAACTCCCCTTCGAGATCGGCTTTGCGCCCCGATTTCATCTCGGCCTCGACCTCGGCAAGCTCCTCGCGGACCTTCTCCCAGACATCCTCCTTTTGTTTCCAGTCGAATCCCGCTCCGGCGGCCTTCTCGCCCATGCGGTAGGCCTTGACCATGGCCGGCAGCGACCGTGGAACGCCGCCCAGCGTCCCGCTCTTGCGGTTTTTCTTGCGCAGTTTTAGCGCCTCCCAATTCTCCTTCACCTCGTCGGGCGTATTGGCGTGGATGTCGCCGTAGACGTGCGGATGGCGGTAGATCAGTTTGTCACACAAGGCATTGGCCACGTCGCCGAAGTCGAATGCACCCTCCTCTTCGCCGAGTTTCGAATAGAATACCACATGCAGCAGCAGGTCGCCCAGCTCCTCCTTGATTCCTTCCAGATTGTGATCCGTGATGGCGTCGGCCAGTTCGTAGGTCTCCTCGATGGTATTGCTGCGGAGCGATTCGAAGGTCTGCTCGCGGTCCCACGGACATTCGCGGCGCAGGGTATTCATCACCTCCAGCAGCCGGGCCGTAGCCTTCAGACGTTTGTCTTCCATAAAGATCGTATTTCTTGTTCCTGCAAAGGTAGTGTTTTCGGCGAAAAAATCGTAACTTTGTTTTCGACAAATTCGCTTCCCGGCATGAAACGTCTGCTTACGACCCTCTGCGCCGCGCTTCTCTGCGGCTTTTTCTATGCTTCGGCACAACCTGCCTCCGGCCACCGGACCCCTCGTCCGGGCCGTTTCACGTTCAGTCCCGCTACGACGATCGCCGCCGACGGGGCCCTGCAGCCCCTGGCCCGTTACCTGGCCGAATACCTCGGCTGCGAGGTTCGCAACGACGTGACGGGAGACGGCGCCGTGGTTCTGACGCTCGATGCGGCGGAACGCCCCGGCGATGCGGTGCAGGCCGAGGCTTACCGGCTGGAAATCACCCCGGAACACATCCGCATCGGAGGCAATGCTTACGGTGGGGTATTCAATGGTGTCCAGGCCCTGCTGCGGATGCTGCCACCCGAGGTCTATGCCCGCCAGGGAGTAGCTCCGGGGACCGGAGTAGCCTGCGCCGAGATCGAGGATGCACCGCGTTTCGCCTACCGCGGCATGATGCTCGACGTGGCGAGAACCTGGATCGGCATGGATGCCGTAAAGCGTTATATGGATCTGCTTTCATACCACAATATCAACAAGTTGCACCTTCACCTCTCGGATGACGAAGGGTGGCGCATCGAGATCCGTTCACATCCCGAACTGGCCGAGGTAGGCGGATTCCGCGGCGGTGATTCTCCCGTGAGGGCCGTCTACGGCAAGTGGTCGGAGAAGTACGGCGGATACTTCACGCAGGACCAGATGCGGGAGTTGATCCGCTATGCCGCCGTGCGCAACATCGAGATCATCCCCGAGATCGATCTCCCGGGCCACAGCCGCAACATCGCCTCGCTCCATCCCGAAATCCGCTGCAACTATCCGCCCGATACGGTCTCGACCAACGGTTACGACTACCGTTCGGCGTGGTGCGTGGCCCGCGAGGAGAACTACCGGCTGCTGGAGGATATTCTGGGCGAGATCTGCGAACTCTTCCCGTCGGAATACATCCATGTGGGCGGGGACGAGGTCGACATGTCGCAATGGAAGCGCTGCCCCGATTGTCAGGCCCTGATGCGGCGGCGCGGCATGACCGATCCCCACCAGCTCGAAGACCTCTTCATGGAGCGGATGGCCGCAATCCTCACGCATCACGGCAAGCGTCCCGCCGTCTGGAACGAGGCCGTGCGGACGGGAGAATTCACCCGGGAGAGCCGTGTGCATGGCTGGGAGAGCGTCAAGGCGTGCCTCGATGCCACGGCAAAGGGCTATCGGACGGTCGTCATGCCCGGCGAATACTTCTATTTCGACATGCGTCAGACCCCCCGTGAGGACGGGCACGACTGGGCTGCCGTTTTCGATGCCCGCAAGGTCTACGGGTTCGATCTCGCACGCGCCGGATTCTCCGAGGCCCAGCAGCGGCAGGTCATCGGGCTCTCCGGAGCCTTCTGGAGCGAGGCCTACGTCTCCCACGAACCCGAGAAACCCGACTACCTCGACTACATGACCTTCCCGCGCATCTGCGCCCTCTCACGCATCGCATGGAGCGGCAACGACGAAGGCTGGGACGCTTATTACAAGGAGTTGAAGGAGGAACACTATCCGCGGATGGCCGCCATGGGAATCCGCTTCCGGCTCTTCCCGCCGAAGGTCGCCTATGCGGCCCCGAAGACGGCGGGCGGCAGCGGGGTATTCACCGTTACGTCCGAGGAGGGTTCCGAAATCTGCTACCTCGTCGACGGGTCCGACACCGAGCACCGCTACACGGGACCGGTCCGGACCGACAAACCGTGGGCCTATCGTTTCTACACCCGCTATCACACGGCCCGGAGCCCCTATGTGGCCGACGATTCGCGCTGGAAAACGGTCCGTCCGGCCCTGGCGATCGAGACCTCGATGGGCGAGAGCCGGCAGTTCCCCTATGCCAATGCCGCCACTTATCGCGGTCTGTCGCGTACGAAACGTGCCTGCCGCCAGCAGGACTGGATTCTCTATACCTTTGAAAAACCCGTCGTCTGCCGCGAGATGTTCCTGCAAACCGGGAACCGGCAGCTGCCCAAGACCATCATCACGACCGGCTATGCCGAGGTCTCCTACGACGGTGTAAATTTCGAACGGGCCGTTGAACTGGAGAAGGGGAGTGCGACGATTCGTCCCGACCGGCCCGTGAAAGCCGTGCGGATCGTCTCGACCTGTGACGACAACGGGACACCCTACGTCACCATTCAGCCTCCGCAGGTGCTGCCGCGTCTGTAATTCCGGAGAAGGGCAGGGCGCCCTTCTCAGAAGTCGAAACGCAACTGGATGCAGTCGGTGCAGGCTTCGGGCGTGTTGCCCACCGTGAGGCCGATCAGCCGCACCTTCCGGCCGTGGAAGTTCACTCCCGCGAGCAGCTCTTCGGAGATGCGGGCCAGCTGCTCCTCGCTGTCGATGGCCGAAAGCAGGGTCTTCGAACGCGTAATCTGCCGGAAATTGTCGTATTTGAGTTTCAGGACTACCGTTTTACCGCGGAATTCGTGGCGCTGGAGCCGCGCCCAGACCTCTTCGCGCACCCCGTCCAGTTCCTGCTGCAAGCGGACCCGGTCGTCGATGTCCTCGGCGAAGGTCGTCTCGGCTCCCAGGGACTTCCGGACCCGGTTCGGGGTCACCTCCCGCTTGTCAATTCCCCGCGCATAGCCGTAGTAGGCGTGGCCCGCCTTCCCGAACTGGTGCACGAGTGCCGACTCCTCCCATTGCCGCAGGTCCGCACCCGTACGGATTCCCAGGCGGTGCATCCGTTCGGCCGTCACCGCCCCGATGCCGAAGAAGCGTTCGACGGGAAGCGCCGCCACGAACTCCTCGATCTCATCGGGAGCGATGGTAAACAGTCCGTCGGGTTTGCGGTAGTCCGAGGCGATTTTGGCCAGCATCTTGTTTACCGAAACGCCCGCGGAAGCCGTAAGGTGCGTCTCGGCAAGGATTCGTGACTTGATCTCCCGCGCCACGAGCGTCGCCGAGCGTACATGCGAGACATCCAGGAAGGCTTCGTCCAGCGACAGCGGCTCGACCAGGTCGGTATATTCGTGGAAAATCGCGCGGATCTGCTGCGAGACCGCCTTGTAGACCTCGAAACGGGCCGGAACAAAGATCAGATCGGGGCACAGCCGCCGGGCGACGGTCGAAGAGAGCGCCGAATGCACACCGTAGGGGCGCGCCTCATAACTGGCCGTAGCCACCACACCCCGGGCTCCGTCGTGCCCCACGGCAATCGGACGTCCCCGCAGGGCCGGGTTGTCGCGTTGCTCCACGGCGGCGAAAAACGCATCCATGTCGATATGTATGATCTTGCGCGGATCCATTCCGAAGAGTTCGTTTCGCTCCGTAATCCCCCGTCCCGGCTGTCACACCCGTTCCATCTGCCGCACGATCCATGCCATCACCACCTGCACGACATACGCCTCCTCCTCCGCAGTCAGAGGACGGCCCGCCGGAATACCGTGCCACTTGCCGAGGCAACCCCGGCAACAGCAGGCCGTGGCATGCTGTGCGATAAAGACCGGATGGCCCCGCATCGGGGTCTGGCGTCCGTCGTTGGGCGGGAAGGCCGGGGAGAGGCGTTTGCGTACAAATTCCTCGGCATGGCGGCGGATCGTCGCAAGCCCCTTTCCCTCCACATAGGCCCGGTCCGCCGCCCGCAGCCGGAAGCGGCTCCGGAACTCCGAGTGTGCCAGCCGTGCAAACAATGCTTCCAGATCGTCGGCTGTTTCCGCTGTGGAGACCGGAGTTCCGGGCTGCATCGACGCGGAGGTTTCACACTCCGCCGTCGATGCAGACTCCGGAGCGACAGAACGCTCCGGAGTCGCTTCCGGCGGGAAGAGTTCGGGCTCCGGCAGGGGATTCTCCCCCTCCGGACGGGTATGTCGCCTGCGGACGGACATTACTCGATGAAACGCACCTTCGCCTCGTCACGCGGTTTGGCCTCCGGAGCCTCGTCCGGATAGCCTATGCCGATGGCATAAAGCAGCGTATAATCTTCGGAGAACCCCAATTTTTCGAGGTAGGGGGCCGCCTCGGCCGTGTTTGTCATAAAGTAGGTCGGACCGCCCAGGCAGCAGCTCCCCAGCCCCAGCGACTGCGCCGCGAGCACCATGTTTTCACCCAGCAGTCCGCAGTCCAGCTGTCCGCTGCCGTCCGACGGCGAGGCAATGAAGATCACCGCCGGAGCATTGCGGAACAGGTTCTTGAAATTCGGGTCCTCGGCAGCCTTCGGATTGGCCTTTACATAAAGGGCCGTCAGGCCGTCGATGTAGGCTGCGTCGTCCACGACGCGCACCTCCCACGGCTGTTTGTTCAGACCGCTCGGGGCATTGATCCCGCACTTCACGATCAGTTCGAGTTTCTCCCGCTCGACGGGCTGTGCCGTGTATTTGCGGATGCTGCGCCGTGCCAGGATCGTCTCGATCACCGCATTCTCCCCCACAGGGGCATTCTCCGACGTCTGCGTTCCGCCCTGCGGAGCACACCCGCCCATAAGCATCATTCCGGCGCATAGCCAGCTCCAATTCCGTTTCTTCATACGTTTTCGTTTTTGTGTCGCCTAAATTTACGCATAAAATCGCATTCCCGGAACGCTTCCGCGCCTCTTCCCGTAAAAAAACGGAGAACAACCCCGCAAGGCTGTTCTCCGTCGGTCGGCTGTTTCGGATCGGATCAGGCCCGGACCGTAGCCCCGCAGCGCTGCTCGAACTGGCGCGTGAGGTTCGACATCACCCGCTCGATGGTCTTGTCGTCGAGCGTGCGGCTCTTGTCCTCCAGCACGAAGCTCAGGGCGTAGGACTTCTTCCCCTCGGGGAGCTTGTCGCCCTCGTAGACGTCGAACAGCGAAACCCGCTTCAGCAACTTGCGCTCGGCCGAGAAGGCCACCTCGCGCAACTGTGCGAAGGTCGTCTGGCGGTCCACCAGCAGAGCCAGGTCGCGTTTCACCTCCGGATATTTCGACAGCTCTTCGGCTGCGATCTTCTGTTTCTTCGTCGACTTCACCAGCGCCTCGAAATTCATCTCCAGGTAGTAGACCTCCTGTTTGACATCCGTGCGGCGGCGGATCTTCGGGGATACCGTACCGATCTGCAGCAGCGGCTTGCCGTTCAACTCCAGCAACAGCCCCTCGCCGAAGAGGTCGCTCTGCAACGGCTCCGTCTTCAGCGCGTAGATGTCCAGTCCGAAGCGGCGCAACAGCTTCTCCGCAATGGCCCGAAGCGTAAAGAACGACGCCTTTTCGGGTCTCGTGTTCCATGACTGGGGCTCGGTCGTCCCCGTCACGGCCATCGCCAGCCGGTACTCCTCGGAGTAGGCTGCCAGGTGATTCTCCTCCGTACGCTTCGCGGCATCGTAGAAGTAGCAGTTGCCGAATTCGTAGAGCATCAGATCCCCGTTCTTGTGGTTGATGTTCAGCGAGATGGCCTCCATCATGTTGAACAGCAGGGTCTGCCGCAGGACATTCAGGTCCGCGCTCAGCGGGTTCAGGATTCGCACGCAGCGCTCGGCCGGGCAGGATGTCAGATCCTCGTAGTAAGAGGCCTTGGTCAGCGAGTTCGACATGATCTCCGTAAAGCCGTTGTCGGTCAGGAAGTCCGCCGCCAGGTTCATCAGCTTCGAACGGTCCGGGCGCGGGGCGTAGGAGAGTGTCGAGCGTACCCGTGCGGGAATCTCCACGTTGTTGTAGCCGTAGATGCGCAGGATCTCCTCCACCAGGTCGGCTTCACGCTGCACATCGACCCGGTAGGGCGGTACGGCTACCGTCAGCACGTCGCCCTGCTCCGAGAGGACCTTCACCTCCAATGCCGCCAGAATCGTGCGGATCGTCTCTTCGGGGATCTCCTTGCCGATCAGCATCCGGGCCCGCGAGAGGGAAAAATCGAAGACGAAATCCGCCGCCGGCTGCGGGCAGATGTCCGTGATGTCGCTCGAAATCGTTCCTCCGGCCAGCTCCTTCATCAGCAGCGCGGCACGTTTCGCCGCGTAGACCTGCAGGTTCGGGTCCACGCCCCGTTCGAAGCGGAACGACGAATCGGTGTTCAGCCCGAAGCGTTTGGCCGTCTTGCGCACCCAAACCGGGTTGAAGTAGGCACTCTCGATGAAGACGTTGGTCGTCGTGTCGCTGATGCCCGAATCCAGTCCGCCGAAGACCCCCGCAATACACATCGGACGTTCGGCCGAGCAGATCATCAGGTCACGTTCGGTCAGTTTGCGCTCCACGCCGTCGAGCGTTACGAACGGAGTGCCCTCGGCGCAGGTCCGGACCACCACTTCGTGCCCTTCGATCTTGTCGGCATCGAAGGCGTGCAGCGGCTGGCCCAGTTCGAACAGCACGAAATTCGTGATGTCCACCAGGTTGTTTTTCGGGTTGATGCCCGCGGCACGCAGGCAGTTCTGCATCCATTCGGGCGAGGGACCGATCTTGCAGCCCTTGACCGTCACACCCGTATAGCGGGGGCACGCCTCCGCATTCTCGACCCGGATCTTCACCTCCAGGTCGTGATTCTCCACGGCAAAGGCCGAGACGTCCGGCCACTGTACCTCGGCCTTCCGGCCCCGGCTCCGGAGCCATGCCGCCAGGTCCCGCGCCACACCGATATGCGAGGCGGCATCCACGCGGTTGGGTGTCAGGCCGATTTCGATCAGATAGTCGTCCTCGATATGCAGGTACTCCTTGGCACTCATGCCCACAGGGGCATCCGCCGGAAGCTCCATGATTCCCGCGTGCGACGATCCGATTCCCAGCTCGTCCTCGGCACAGAGCATGCCCAGCGACTCCACGCCGCGGATCTTCGAGCGCTTGATCTTGAACTCCTCATCGCCGCCGTTGGGGTAGAGCACCGCGCCCACCGTGGCACACAGGACCTTCAGTCCGGCCCGGCAGTTCGGAGCCCCGCAGACGATGCCGAGCGGTTCGCCCGTGCCGACATCGACCTTTGTGACGTGCAGGTGGTCCGAATCCGGGTGGTCCTCACAGGTCAGCACCTCGCCGACCACGACCCCCGAAAGGCCGCCCTTCACGGTCTCGATCTTCTCGAAGCCCTCGACCTCCAGGCCGATCTCCGTAAGCACCTCGGCGAGCTGTTCGGCCGAAAGGTCCGTCGCCAGGTAGCGTTTGAGCCAGTTGTAGGAAATATTCATATCGTCGAATTTTGATTTTGCGGATTATCGTGCAAAAATAACAATTTTTCCCGAAAGTATGCCGGTTCGGGCCCTGGATTTCACCTCTGAAGCCCCCTTTATACGTAGGTATCGAAAATAATTCATAAAAAATTTGCATTTCTCCTTCCGATGTTTTACATTTGCGAAAACAAAGCCAGCGGAATGATACGCAATTTCAACATACAGACTTGGTGGTGGTGGCACACATCGACGCTCGTGAACAATGAGTGCGCCCCGTCGCATGTATGGTGAAATCACCGAAGATACACAGGAGCCCGTTGTTTACGAAAAGTAAGCAACGGGCTTTTTAATTGCCGCAGACCTTTCCCCAGAAAATACTCGAAATAACGAATAACTCAAATTTTCAAACACCATGAACACGAAAAAATTCTGCCTCTCCGAAAACCAGATGCCGACGCAATGGTACAACATCGTGGCCGATATGCCCACGAAACCCCTTCCGCCGCTCCATCCCGCGACCAAACAACCCGTCACCAAGGAGCAGATGTCGGCGATCTTCGCCGAAGAACTCATCGACCAGGAGATGTCCACCGAGCGTTTCATCGACATCCCCGAAGAGGTGCAGGAGATCTACAAGATCTGGCGTCCGACGCCGCTGGTACGTGCCACGGGCCTCGAAAAGGCCCTCGGGACCCCCGCGAAGATCTACTTCAAGAACGAAAGCGTCTCCCCGGCCGGATCGCACAAACCCAATACCGCCGTACCGCAGGCCTACTACAACTACAAGCAGGGAATCAAACACCTGACCACCGAAACCGGTGCCGGACAGTGGGGTGCCTCGATCGCCTTCGCCTCGAAGCACTTCGGAATCGACCTCCAGGTCTTCATGGTCAAGGTCAGCTACGATCAGAAACCCTATCGCCGGCTGATGATGAACACCTGGGGCGCCGAGTGCGTGGCCTCGCCCTCGACAATCACCGAATCGGGACGCGCCGCCCTCGCACGTGATCCCCACTGCTCGGGAAGCCTCGGACTGGCCATCTCGGAGGCCGTCGAAATGGCGCTCCGTCGCCCCGAAGATACGCGCTACTGCCTGGGCAGCGTCCTGAACCACGTCCTGCTCCACCAGACCGTCATCGGGCAGGAGGCCGTCACGCAGATGGAGATGGCCGATGCCGAACCCGACATCGTCATCGGCTGCTTCGGCGGCGGCAGCAACTTCGCCGGAATCGGTTTCCCGTTCCTGCGCAAGAACTTCGTCGAGGGGAAGAAGATCCGTGTCGTGGCCGTCGAGCCGTCGAGCTGTCCAAAACTCACGCGCGGAAAGTTCCAGTACGACTTCGGCGATGTGGCGGGCTTCACGCCGCTGATCCCGATGTACACCCTCGGCCACGACTTCCAGCCCTCGGACATCCACGCCGGAGGTCTCCGTTACCACGGTGCCGGGTCGATCGTCAGCCAGCTGCTCAAGGACGGGCTGATCGAGGCACAGTCCGTGCCGCAGGTCGAGACCCTCGCCGCCGGAGTGCTCTTCGCCCAGACCGAAGGAATCATCCCCGCACCGGAATCGACGCACGCCATTGCCGCAACGATCCGCGAGGCCCTCAAGGCCAAGGAGGAGGGAACCGAAAAGACCATTCTGTTCAACCTCTCGGGAACGGGTGTCATCGACCTCTTCGCCTATGAGCAGTATCTGGCCGGTGTCTTGAAGGACTACACTCCGACGGATGCCGAAATTGCCAAGACGGTCAATCAGTTGGAGAAGCTGATCTGAAGCGTCGGTTGAAACAATGAAAGGAGCGGACCGCCTGTGTGGTCCGCTCCTTTTTTCGTGGAGTTGTCTTTAGGATCGGAAACCTTTCGCAGGCGCTTCCGCCCTCAAACCCCCTTTCTTAAAAAGAGGAGGGAGCGGTGATTTGCTGCCGAACCTTTGCGGGGTTTCCTTCGCCCACAAAAACCGACTCTTAGGCGGGAGGGAGCGCAGAACCGGATCGGAAACCCTTTGCAGCCACCTTCGCCCATAAAACCCGGCTCTTAGCCGGGCGGGCACCTTTTGGTGTCAAAAGGTGCCACCAAAACCATCCGCAAGTCGCTTTCGCGGGAATCGTCCAAAGCCCGAGCTGAGC